>NZ_CP132333.1:3636739-3939801 GCF_030758935.1 Geothrix sp. PMB-07 | reverse complement strand
CTGGAGAAGGGCTGGACCGAGGCCGAAGGCGCGGCGGTGGGTGCGGTGCGCAGCGCGGCTGAAAGCCTGATTCCCTACCGGAGCTGGGTGCGCAAACTTTCGGGAGCCGAGCGGTTTTCGCGCCAGGTGACCGCTGCCATCGGCGCGGGCATTGTCCGTCGCGCCTACCTCAAGGGCCTGGGCCAGGCCCAGGGTTGTGGCGCCGCGGCCACGCCGGCCTCTGCCCCCCTCCCTGCTGAGACGAAAACGGCCGACCCCGTTCCTGCGGCATCCTAGCGGGCGAGACGGATCCAGAAAGTGGTGCCCTCGGGGCCCGTGTCGAACCCCACCTGGCCCTTCAGCACGTTCTCTCCGAAGAGCTTCATGGCATAGGTGCCCAGGCCTCGGCCCGCGGCCCCTTTGGTGCTGAACGAACGCTGGAAGATGCGGCTGCGGACTTCTTCGGGGATTTCGCCGGGGTTGTGCACGAGGAAGCGGATGTGCTGGCCTTCGGCCCGGGCGGAGAGGGTGATGGTCTCGCCCATGAAGGAGGCCTCCACGGCATTCACAGCCATGTTCAGGACAACCCGGGACAGGAGTTCAGGGTCTGTGTGAATGACGTCTTCCGGTGCGGGCAGCAGCTCCACCTTCCGGGCCTCGGCCAGGGCGTGGCGCTGCAGCAGGTCGCCCACATCCCGCAGGATCTCCAGGGGCAGGATGGCCCGCACCCGTGGCCTGAGGTCGCCATGCTCGGCCTGGGCCATGGCGCGGTGGCTGCGCAGTTCGCGGTCGAGCAGGTCGGTGAGGTTCGCCAATTTCTGCGCCACCGCGGTGGAGGACGAGGATGCCCCTGAGGCCAGGATGTCGGCCCAGCCCCGGATGCCCTGCATGAGGTTGGCCACGTCGTGGTAGAACAGGCGCTCCAGGGCATCGCGCCGCTTGATGGCGCTGAGGTCGTGCAGCACCACGGCGATGAAGGGGTGGCCGGACACTTCGAGCGGACTGGCCACGATGGCGAATTCGGCGCTTTCGGTGAGGGCTCCATGCCGGAGGGTGAGCAGGCATTCGGATTCCACAGAGTGGCCGGTCTTCTGTGCCTCCAGCACCGCCAGCACCGCGCCGCAGTGGGCGCAGGCATGGCTGGTACCGCAGCCTGCGGGGCCTTCGTGGGCGTGGACGCAGCCGAACAGCTCACCAGGACGGCGCCCCAACACGTTTCCGTCCTCGGGATCGGCGATTTGAAGCACCCGGTCATTGGTGGCCAGCACCTGCCGGTTGGCATCCAGGATGAGCACCAGGCCATCCAGGGCCTGGATCAGGAAGCGGGCCACGGGGTTCTCCAGGCAGGCCTCGGCCTCCCGGCGCAGGTCGGCCTCAGAGGTGCGCTCAGGCGAGGCGAAGTGCGTGGTGACCGCGCCATGCCTCCGGGGCTTCGCATCCAAGGCCATGGGAACTCCATGCCAGCACTAAACAGTCAAAAGGACTCTGCTGGCTGTATCGGTCTTTTCCTGTTTTCCGTTAAGAATGCATGAGCTTTTCTATGAATCGGTCATGGGCTCGTGCCAGCCATCCCAGCGCCAGGCTGGCGCCGATCAGGGCGCAGGCCATGTCCCACTGGGTGTCCCAGGGATCGCCTTGGGAGCCCAGGAAGGCGTCGGCGGAACTGCCCGTCCACACCGCCGTCTGCCATTCCAGCTGCTCATAGGCGGCGCTGAGGCCCAGGGTCATGAACAGCAGCACCACCACGGACCATGCCCCCGGCTTCAGGATGCCCTTGCGCAGCAGCACTTCCCGGAAGATCAGCACCGGCACGAAACCCTGGAAGAGGTGGCCCAGCCGGTCATAGGGGTTGCGCGCCAGATGCAGCCAGGCTTTCACCCAATGGCCTGCGGGGACTTCGGCGTACGTCCAGTAGCCGCCCACCATGAGCACCAGACAGTGGAGGGCGATGAGGGCATACAGCAGGTTGGTGAGCGGGAATTTCCGATGGGTGAGCACCAGGGCTGGAACCCCGATGAGAACGGGCACATTCTCCATGAACCAGGTGAAGCGGTCGGCCTTGGGATGCCAACCGAGCAGCAGGAAGGCCGTGGTGGTGAGCAGGAGCATGGCCAGGGGGAAGCGTTTCGCGGTCACGGGTTTCCTTTGCGCGGATGGCCCAAGGATAGCGGCCGAACCGACATCGACGTGATGTCCGGGCTTTGTCTGGACATCACGTGGGGGTCAAAGGGGGGACATCGCAAACGAGGGGAGCAGGCGGTCCCCCCTTTCATGGCAGAGGATTCGCCTATGCTGGGGGCCTGGAGGACGTCATGGATCTCGGCATTCGCGGCAAGGTGGCCATGGTGGCGGCGGGCAGCAAGGGAATCGGTCGGGCGGCCGCCCTGGCGCTGGGGGCCGAAGGTTGCTCGGTGTCTCTCTGTGGCCGGGGAGTGGAAGCCCTCGCCGCCGCCAAGGCGGAACTCGAGGCCCTGGGGGTGCGGGCCTTCACGGCCTCGGTGGATGTCTCCAAGGCTGAGGATCTCCTGCGCTGGCACGAAGGCACCGAGGCGGCTCTGGGTCCGGTGGACATTCTCGTCACCAACACCGGCGGCCCCAAGGCCGCGACCTTCGACGGCCTCAGCGACGAGGATTGGAAGGCCGGTGTGGATACCACGCTCCTGAACGTGGTGCGCATGACCCGCCTGGTGCTGCCGGGCATGCGGGCCCGGAAGTGGGGCCGCATCGTCCACATCACCAGCCTGGTGGCCAAGCAGCCCTATCCCCTGCTGACCATCAGCTCCACCCTTCGGGCGGGCCTTTCGGGCCTCACGCGCACCCTGTCCCTGGAGACGGCCAAGGACGGCATCACTGTCAACGCCTTGCTGCCGGGCCACATCATGACCGACCGCCAGCATCACCTGGCCGAGGTGAAGTCCAAGGCCGAGGGCATCACCGTGGCCGAACACTTCGCCCGCCAGGCCGCGGCCATTCCCGCGGGCCGCATCGGCGAGCCGGAGGAAGCCGGCGCCGTCATCGCCTTCCTCTGCAGCCAGCCCGCTTCCTATGTGACGGGCCAGAGCCTGCTGGTGGATGGCGGGCTGGTGCTCGGCACCTTTTAAGATCATGGGCCTGGCGTCTTCTGGGGTGATCCGCAGAAAACCATGGGCCCGATTTTGAAAACTCTTTTTCCAGACAGGGGCCAATGCCCTGATAATCGACCCTAAACACATCAAGTGGCATTCCGCTGCTGGATTCGGTGGGGCTCGGCATGGGCGACCGTGGAGGAGCAGTTTCCGTGAGAGCCTCGCGAGGGCGCCGCAGCTGGAGGATCATCCTGGCTTTGGCGGGCTGCCTGCTGGGGCCGATGGTGGCGGCGGAGGACGCCCTCCACTTCAGCCTGCAGGCGGGTTTGCAGGTTCCGACCGCGCCGGATCTCAAACGCACGGCAGGCACCGGGCCCAGCCCCAACCTTGGGGCCATGGTCGCCTGGGGGTCTCGCGAGGATTTCGCCCTGCGGTTGCGCGTGGACATGACCCGATTCAGGGAAGCCCGGCAGGAAGTGGATTCGCCCGGCCTGAAACAGGCGATCACCACCAAGGTTCGCAGTGAGAGTGTCGGTCTGGAGCAGCTCGACTATGAGGGACCCTGGTCCTTCGGTGCGGGCCTCTATGCGGTGCGTTGGACTGTGGACAGCGCCAACCGGTTGGAATCCGCCGGCGATGTGTTCGAGCCCCGATCCACCACACGCTGGACCCGACTGGGACTGGGCTTGATGGTGGGTCGCCAGTGGTCGAAGCACACGGATGTGGAACTGCGTTTCATGTCCAGCCACTACGGTCAAGAGAACCAGCCCACGAACGTGGTCTCCGTCAACCTCGTTTGGACGTTCTAGCGGAGGCCTCATGATGCTGCGCCGATTCCTCCCGCTGGTTCTGGTGCTCCTGCCGATGTTCCTGGGCTGTTTTGGCACCAATAAATCCAGCGACCGGGCGGGCACCGTGAACGGGAACATGACCATCCTTCCGGAGGCGCCCTCGCTCCTGCCGGGCCAGACGGTACAGTTCAGCGCCGGCACTCCCTGGGGCCAGGAGGTGACCTGGTCGGTGCTGCCCGCTTCAGCAGGCACCATCTCCACCACGGGGCTGTTCACCGCCTCCGCGACCCCCGGCGCCGCCACGGTCTTTGCGGTGTGGACCAAGGATGTGCGCTACACCGCCAGCACCGGGGTCAGTGTGCTGCCACCCCCCGCTCCTGCTGAAATATCGCCCAATCTCACCCAGGCTTCCGGTGCGCAGCAGGTGGTGACGGGCACTGACACGACCAATGCCGCGGTGGTGGGGGAAACCGTTCCCTCTGTGACAGCCGTCAGCGTCAATGGCGCCATCAAGGTGCGTCATGGCTTCAACCCGCCCGTGAAGTAGCCCCTTTCCTCCCCGCCGAGTCTTCCCGACTTTTGAAGGTGAACGCCATGCGATGCCCCTTCCTCACGCCCACCCTCGCCATCCTCATCGTCGGCTCAGTCCAGCCGGGCCTTCAGGCCCGTACCCTGGCCCTCGCGGCGGATCCCGCGCCCCTGCCCACCCTCACGTACCAGGGGCGGCTGATGGAGGGTACCGTGGCGGTCACTGGGGTGCGGAGCTTCACCTTCAGCGTGGTGGATGGCGCAGGCACCGAACAATGGAACTCCGGGCCACAGACTCTCACCGTAACTGATGGCCTCTACGGGGTGGTACTGGGCACCACCGGCATGCCGCCCCTGCCCCTGACACTGCTGGGCAAGGCCGGACTGAAGCTGCACGTGGTGATGGGAAGTCAGGCCCTGGCACCCGATGTGGACATCGTGCCTGCCTTCCAGGCCCGCAGTGCCTGGGAGGTGACGGGCGCCTTCGGGGGCGACTTGAGCGGCACGCAAAACCAGCTGCTGGTTGGAAAGCTGCAAGGCAGGACCCTGGATCTAACCACCACTGCGCCCGCCAGTGGCCAGGCGCTGGTGTTCAATGGCACGAAGTGGGTGGCTGGCACCGTTGTTGGCACGGGCACAACGGGGCCCCAGGGGCCTCCAGGACCTCCCGGGCCCCAGGGGCTCACGGGCGCCACCGGAGCGACGGGTGCCACTGGGCCCGCGGGGGCCAGCCCCTTCACGCTGAACGGCGCCAACGCTGTGTTCACCACTGGCTCGCTCGGCTTGGGCATCAGCCCGCCCGCCGCCAGCGCCCTGCTGGATCTCACCAGCACGACCAAGGGTTTCCTGCCACCCCGCATGACCGCTGCCCAGCGCGCGGCCATCACCTCGCCCGCGGTGGGCCTGATGGTCTACCAGACCGATGGGACGGCCGGCCTCTACCAGTTTGATGGCGGCATTTGGTCGCTGTTCGGCCTGAACACCGGCACCGCCGTGGTGACCAGCGTGGGTACAGGCACAGGCCTCACCGGTGGTCCCATCACCACCAGCGGAACCATCTCCCTGGCTAACACGGCGGTGAGCCCGGGTGCCTATACCCGCGCCAACCTCACGGTGGACCAGCAGGGAAGGCTGACCGCGGCCAGCAATGGCGCAGCCATCAACCTCGGCACCGAAGTCACGGGAGTGCTGGGCCTCGCGAATGGCGGCACGGGCGCCAACTCGGCCGCCAATGCGCGCACCGCCCTGGGGCTGGCCGCCGTGGCTTCCACGGGTGCCTATGCCAGTCTGACGGGCCTTCCCGTGGCAGGTACGGATTTCCTGGCGCCCTCGGGCAACGGTTCGAACCTCACCGGATTGACGAAGGCCCAAGTGGGCCTGGGCAACGCGGAGAACACGGCCCTGTCCACCTGGGCAGGCTCCACCGCCATCACCACCCTGGGCACCATCACCACAGGGACGGTGCCAGTGGCTCGTGTGTCGGGGCTGGGTTCCCTGGCCACACTAGGCAACGTGAACGACGGCAACTGGTCCGGCTCAGCCCTGGCGGTGGCCCATGGCGGCACAGGCGCGATCACTGCTTCGGCGGCGCTGAACGCGCTGCTGCCCAGCCAAGGCGGCAACGGCGGCCTGTTCCTCACCACGGATGGCAGCGGCGGCGTCAGCTGGGCTGCGGCTGGGGGCGGGGGGTGGAATGCCTCGGGGAACAACTCAACCAGCGGGACGCTCACCGTGACGGGAAATACGCTGACCGGTGTGAATTTCCTGATTGATTACGATCCGGCCTTTGGACTCCCCACCAACGGCACCTTGAATACAGTTTCCATCCGGGCTTCTGGCGATGTCGCCGCCGCCAGCTTCGCGGCCACCTCCGATGCCCGCGTGAAGGACGTGGTCGGCCGCTCGGATGGAGCCGCCGATCTGGAGAAACTCCAGCAGCTCCAGATCACGGATTACCGGTACAAAGATCGGCTCCAGCGGGGCGATGCCATTCACAAGAAGGTCATCGCTCAGGAGGTAGAGGCGGTCTATCCCATCGCCGTGAAGCAGACCGTGGATTTCCTGCCGAACATCTACCGGTTGAGCGCCATGGTCAGCTACACCGAAGGGCGACTGACGGTTGGCTTGGCGGAGCCGCACGGGCTGAAGGGCGGCGAAACCCTCCGTCTGATCGGGGCGAAGGGGGCCCAGGATCTGCCAGTGGCCGAAGTCCTGGATGCCACCCATTTCGTGGTGGCCAACTATCCCCGCGAGGAGGAGAAGGTTTTTGTCTACGGCGTTCAGGTGAAGGATTTCCGGGTGGTGGACTACGAGGCGCTCAGCACGCTGAACATCAGCGCCACCCAGGAGCTGGCACGGCGGCTCAAGGCGCTGCAGGAGGAGAATGCCACTCTGAAGCGGGATCTGGCCGAGATCAAGGCGCTGCTGAAAAAGTAGCCCCTATCCTTTTTGCGCAGAAACGCCGGCCAGAGGCCGGCGTTTCTGCGCAAGGATCCGCTTCAGCTCTTGAAGCCACTCACGGTCTGGAAGTAGTGGGCGAAGGCGGCGATGCCGCCGGAGGCCTGCTCCCAGTCGTAGTTCTCGTTGGGGGCGTGGTAACCGTGGCTGGGCAGGCTGAGGCCCAGGAAGAACACTTCGCAGCCGAGGACATCCTCCATGGTCTTCACGGCGCCAATGCTGCCGCCCTCGCGGGTGAAAGAGCAGGGCGCGTTGAAGGCGAACTTGTAGGCGTCCTTGATGGCCTCGGCGTAGGGGCCGGTGACGTGGCCCTTGAAGGGCGCGAGGCCGTGCTCCTCGTGGAACTGAACATCGGGGAAGTTCTCATTCACGAAGCTGCGGATGAGTTGAATGGTCTTGTGTTCATCCATGTCGGGCACCAGGCGGCAGCTCATCTTCACTTCGGCGCGGGGCGGCACAGCGCTCTTGATGCCGGGGCCCGTGTAGCCGCCGACGACGCCATGCACTTCCATGGTGGGGCGACCCCACACGCGCTTCATGACCTTGAGCGGATCCTCGGTGCGCATGCCGGTGATCATGTGGTCCTTCTTGAAGGTCTCCACGCTGAAGCCCGCGTTGGCCCACTCTTCCAGTTCCTTCTTGGAGGGCTTCACCACGTCATCGTAGAAGCCGGGAATCTTTACCTTGCCGGTTTCGCCATCCATCATGGTGGCCACGACCTTGATGAGCTCGGCGAGAGGGTTGCGCGCCGCGCCTCCCACCACGCCGCTGTGCAGGTCGTGGTCGGCGGTCTCCAGCGTGAGGCGGAAGCCCTTGAGGCCGCGCAGGCCCGCGGGCGTGCTGGGCTTGCCGCGGGTGATCCACACGGTGTCGCTCACCACGATGGCATCGGTGTTGAAGCGCTCGCGGTGGCGGGTGAGGCCGCCCTCGAAGCTGGGGCTGCCGATCTCCTCCTCCAGTTCCCACAGGAAGTGGATGTTGAGGGGCACGCCCGCCCGGCGCGCGGCCAGGGCGCCGAAGAAGGCCGTCACGGCTGGGCCCTTGTCGTCCGTGCTGCCGCGGCCGCGGTAGGTGTCGCCATCCACCACGAAGGTGAAAGGCTCTGCCGTCCACTCGGGCTCGTTGGCGGGCTGCACGTCCATGTGGTTGTACACGGTGATGGTGGAGACGCTGGGGTCTTCGCCGAACCAGCCGTGGATGAGGGGATTGCCGCTGGTCTCCAGGATTTCGGCCTTGCCACCATGCCGCTCAAACAGGGCCCGCGCCGCCTCGGCGCAGCGCCGCACATCGCCCTGCCGGGCCGGGTCCGCACTGATGGAGGGAATCTCCACCAGGGTTTTCAGCTCGGCCTCAAAAGCCGCGCGGCTCTCAGCGGCGAACTGGCCCAGGGCCTCGCGGGTGAGAAGGGAAGGATTCATAGATTCTCCGGGAAGGGGTAATCATCATCCCACAGCCCGGAGGGTTGTCTATTAACAGACGAACGGGTCACTCATGAAGTTACGCGGGGTAGCCGCCCGCGTTCTTCAGGCCGGTCCATTCGGGCAGGCCCAGGGCCAGGTTCAGGTTCTGAACCGCCTGGGCCGCCATGCCCTTGCCCAGGTTGTCCAGGGCCACCAGCACGGCCCCATGACCCTGGCGGGCCACCACGCTGAGATCGGCGAAGGCGCTGCCCGTGGTGGCTGCCACCCGGGGCGACCCCTCGACCATCCGCACGAAGAAGCGGTCGCGGTAGAAGGCCTCAAAATGAGCTCGAAGAGCCTCTTCTCCAATTCCCGCAGGAAGCGGGAATTGGAGTGTGGCAAAGATGCCCCGCACCATGGGCGCGCTCTGCGGCACGAAACTGAGCGGCGCCTCCCAGCCCGCCGTGGCGAGGGTGCGCAGCACCTCGGCCTCGTGTTGGTGGCTGAGCATCTTGTAGGCTCGGAAATCATTGGCTCGGGTGGGATGGTGGGCGGTGTCCAAGGGCGCCGCACCTGAGCCCGAAGATCCCGTGGCCGCGGTGACGGCCACGAAGGCGGGCTTCCATTCCGCCAGGGGCAGCAGCGCCAGTTGCAGCGCCGTGGCGAAGCAGCCCGGATTGGCGATGCGCCGGGCGCCCTTCATGCGCTCGGGCTTCCAGTCCACCAGGCCATACACCCAGGTGGGATCCAGGCGGAAGTCCGCAGAGAGATCGATGATGGTGAGGCGGTCGATCAAGCCATGCGCTTGCCAAGCGGCCTCGAACTCGGGCCGCAGCTTGCCCAGTTCGCCATGGGGCAGTGCGGAAAACACCACGGGGGCTTCACTCTGACTGAGGGCTACCCAGTCCGGTGCTGCCTCGAAGGTGCCTTCGATCAGCCCGCGCAAGTTCGGGTGCTGGGCATGAAAGGGCTTTCCCGCGTGGCTGCGGGCCGTGCCACGAATGGAATTTATCGCCGGATGGTTGGAGAGCCACCGCAGCAGTTCACCGCCGCCGTAGCCGGAAGCGCCCAGGATCAAGACATCCACAGATTTCATTTGGGCTCACAAATAGAAGGTCATCCACAGATTTCACAGATTCACACAGATGAAAAACGGAAGCTTTTGAATCTGTGACACCCGTGGAATCTGTGGACCAAAATCCTTAGACCTTGGACGCGAGCCTGGGCTCGAGGAGGTTGAGCACGAACTTGCCGAGGGCTTCGGCGTCGGCGCGGGCGTTGCGGGCGGGCAGGCCCAGGGTGGCCACGAAGCGCTCACCCACGCGGTTGTCTGTGGCGGGGCCCGCCACCAGGTCGGTCTTGATGCCGTAGGTCGAGCTCAGGTTGTGGACGGCTCCGGCGGCGCCCACAGGGTCGTTGGCGCATACGATGAACGCGCCGCTGAGGGCCATGAGCTCGGCATCCTGCAGAATGGCCTGCACGCCGTACTCACCCATGATGCCGTCGCCGGTTTCGGCCACGATGACATCCACGCCATGGGAGGCCAGCTCCGAAAAGATGATGTGCGACACGCCCGCAGCGCTGCCCGCATCGGTGCAGGTGATGCCGGCATCCGTGAAATCAAGCGCAACTTCGGCACCGTAGTCCCGCATGGCCAGGGCATCGCGCATGAGGGAGACACCCGTGAGCTTGCAGGCGCCCACTCGATAGCCCGCACGGCTCAGCTGGCGGATGGTGGCGCAGGCGGCAGCAGTCTTACCCGCGTTCATGCAGGTGCCTGCCACGTACACCACCGGGCAGTGGGCGGAAAGGCTTGTGCCCTTGAGGGCGCCCATGCGGATGTGGGCCGACTGGCCCGCGCGGGACTGGAATTCGGGAAACACCAGCACCTGGCCCAGCACCTCCAGCTCGAAGGGCTTGCCCACGTCGGGGTTGTGCGACAGGCACTGGCCGATGACGCCGCCCATGTTGAGCAGGTTCACGGTGTCGCCGGGCTTCAAGGATGTGGGCATGGCGCCCTCATAGCCCTGCAGCGCGTTCCGGTGGCCCAGGGCGCCCACGAGGATGTCGCCGTCGTGCAGCGTGCTCATGCGGCCGTAGGGATCTTCCAGCTGGTTGTAGGTACTCTTTTCGCCCCGCACGCGGCAGGCGATGACGGAGCCTTCTTCGAGCAGGATCTCGCTGCCCAGCGTGAGGGTGCGGCCCAGCCGCAGGTTGCGGGTGACGGAGGCGAGCTTGTCGACGTGGATTCTCATGGGTGCCTCGGGTGATCAGTTGGGCTTGGCTTTGAGGGTGAGGGTCTGCTGGACGCCGAAGACCTTGGCGAAGCCTGCGGCTTCGGCGCCGGTCCACAGCTTGTTGGCTTCGCCGTAGGTGGCGATGCGCGGGTCCATCAGCGAATAGGGGGACTGCACGCCCTCCACCACGAAGGTGCGCGGATGCAGGGTGAGCCGCACTTCGCCGCAGACGCGATCCTGGCTGGATTGCAGGAAGGCTTCCAGGTCGCGGGCCAGGGGATCGAAGAAGTGGCCCTCGTGCAGCAGTGAGCCGTAGAGGTTGCCCAAGGACTCCTTCCAGAAGAGCTGCTTGCCGCTGAGTACGAGCTTCTCCAGTTCGCGGTGCGCGCCGGTGAGCAGGTGCGCGGCGGGGGCCTCGAAGCCCACGCGGCCCTTGATGCCCAGGATGGTGTCGCCCAGGTGAACGCCGCGGCCGATGCCGTAGACCTTGCCCACGGCGTTGAGTTGGGCGATGAGCGTGACCGGATCCATGGCGTTGCCGTCCAGGGCCACGGGCACACCCTGATCGAAGCTGATGGTGAGCGTCTTGGGCGCCAGGGAGCCGATCACTCCGCCGGGGAAGGCCGCCTCGGGCAGGGTGCTCCAGGCATCGAGGGTCTCGCGACCGCCCACGCTGGTGCCCCACATGCCCTCATTGATGGAGTAGTCCTTGGTCTTCTCGGGGAAGGGGAAGCCCCGCTCGGCGCAGTAGGCCATCTCCTCGGCCCGGGACAGGCCCAGGTCACGGATGGGGGTGAGGATCTCCAGCTCTGGGGCCAGGGCGCGGAAGGCCACGTCGAAGCGTACCTGGTCGTTGCCTGCGCCCGTGGAGCCGTGGGCGATGGCAGCGGCCTTCATCTCCTTGGCCAGCTCGGCCACGGCGCGGGCCTGGCAGACACGCTCGGCCGACACCGACAGGGGATACATCTGGCCGCGCAGCACATTGCCGTAAACCAGGTAGCGGAGGTAGCCGTCGAAGAGTCCGGCGCGGGCATCTACCGTGGTGTGGCTGATGGCGCCCAGCTTGGGGGAGGCGGCCTCGATGCGGGCCAGTTCCTCGGGCGAGAAGCCGCCGGTGTTCACGGTGACCGTGGCCACGTCGTAGCCCTGCTCCTTGAGGTAGAGCACACAGAAGGAAGTGTCGAGACCGCCGGAGAAGGCGAGGACGGCGAGCTTGTTCATACGGGTTCCTTCAAGAGAAAGCTGAACCACCAAGGCACCAAGACACCAAGAACTGCAAATGAAAGTGCCCTCGTTTTTCTTGGCGCCTTGGTGTCTTGGTGGTGATCAGTTGTCAGTTCGCCCACAGCGCCACCTCGGCTTCCGCATGGATGTCCCGCTTGGCCTCGATCCAGGCGCGGGCCTGCATGAGCTCCGTGGCGAGGTCGTCCAGGCCCAGATTCCCAGCGCCGCCCAAGTGGGTGGCGGTGAGGGCTGCGCGATCGGGAGCGAAGGTGCCCTCCTGGATCTGCTGCGCCACCTTGCGGTAGGCCTCGCGGAAGGGGAGGCCGCCTTGCACGTACACATAGGCCTGATGGGCAGCGTAAAGCTCGTCGGTGCTGGCGGCGGAAGTGGCCTCGGCGTTCACTTTCAGAGCGGGGATGAGCCGCACCAGCACGCCGAACAGCTCGTCTGCCTGGCGCAGACCCATGATCACGGGGCGCTTCAGCAGCTGGAGGTCGCGGTGGTAGCTGGAGGGCAGGCCCGATCCGATCTGATCCACCAGGCCTGCAGTGCCCCGCAGCTCGCGACAGCGGCCCCGGGCCAGTTCGACCACATCGGGGTTCTTCTTCTGGGGCATGATGCTCGAGCCCGTGGTGAAGGCATCCGGCAGCTTGAGGAAACCGAATTCTTCGGTGCTGTAGAAGGACACGTCCCACAGGAATTTTTCCAGCACACCGCCGGTGGAGGCGGCCCACTGCAGCAGCGCCGTCTCATGACGGCCCCGGCTGTTCTGCACATCGATGGGACTGCACTGCACCTTGGAGAAGCCCAGCAGCTTGGCCGTGAGTGCCCGGTCGATGGGCAGGGGCACGCCGAAGCCCGCGGCTGATCCCAGCGGGCAGCGGTCGAGCCGCTGGTAGACCGACTGCAGAGCTTCCAGTTCCTCCAGCAGGCCCTCGGCGAAGGCCGCAGCCCACATGCCGAAGGTGCTGGGCATGGCACGCCGCAGGTGGGTGTAGCCGGGCAGGGCCACGTGTTGATGATCGCGGGCGAAGGCAAGGAAGGCCGCCGCCAGATCGGACACCCTCAGGCCCAGTCGCAGCAGGGCATCGCGCAGGTAGAGCCGAAAGGCGAGGATCACCTGGTCGTTGCGCGAGCGGGCCAAGTGGATGCGCTGCCCCACGGGCCCCAAGCTGCGGGTGAGATCCGCTTCGATGGCAGTGTGGCCATCTTCCAGGTGGGGCGGGATGGGAAAGGCATTCTGCTTGGCGAGGTTGGCGATGCGCTTGAGGCCCCGCACCAGGGCCGCGGCGTCGGCGGAATCCAGCAGCCCCGTGGCGGCCAGCATCTTCGCGTGGGCGGCACTGCCCAGGGCATCCCAGGGGAGCAGGGTCAGATCGGTATCCGGATCATCGCCCACGGTGAAGCGGTGGATGGCCACATCCAGCGGCAGGTCCTTGGCCCAGAGTGTTGTTCCGTCTGGCTTCATCGGGCACCTGCTTCGTGCTTGGCCGTCTGTAGCTTGAAGAAGGTGGTGGCGAGGTTCGTGTAGAAGGCGGCGCCAGCTTCGAGCTCGGGCAGGGTGAGGTATTCGTTGGGGCTGTGGCTGCGGAAGGTGTCGCCGGGGCCGACCTTCACGGCGGGGATGCCACCCAGGAAGGCCCAGTCGGAGGTGGTGCCGGATCCCACGGGCCCGGCCTTGCCCGCGGCCTGGAGCGCGGCGCGGACGATGGGGTGGTCGGGATCCGTGCCCTTGGGCAGGTAGCGCTTGGAGTGGATGGCCACTTCGCTTTCCAGCTGGCGCTGGAAGGAGGCCGCAAGGTCGTCGTGATCCTGGTCGGGGCTGGTGCGCAGGTCGATGAAGAACTCGCAGGCATCGGGCACCTGGTTGCGCCGCAGGCCGCCCTGGATCTGGGTGACCTGGGCTTTCTGGGAGCCCAGCAACGGATGGGGCGGGAATTCCATGACGGCGATTTTGGAAATGTCCCGGGCGGCTTTGTGGATGGCGTTCTCGGCCCCCAGCATCTGCGCATTGGCCACGTGGCCGCTGGTGCCGCGCGCTGTGCACTTCAGCAGGAGCATGCCACGCTGGGCGGCGCAGATGCGTAAGCCCGTGGGCTCGCCCACGACTGCGCCATCGAAGGGGCCCAGCTGATCGAGGATGGTGGCAATGCCCTTGCCGCCCGTTTCCTCTTCCGCGCTGAGGGCCACCACCACTTCGCCATCCACCTTCTGCTTGGACAGCTCGAAGGCCGCCAGCAGCATGGCGGTAACACAGCCCTTGGCATCGTTGGAGCCCAGGCCCTGGAGCCGCGATCCGTTCCATACGGGCGTGAAGGGATCGCCCTCCCACCCCGCACAGGGCGGCACGGTGTCCAGGTGGGAATTGAGCAGGAGGCGAGCGCCGCCCGGGGTGCCGAAGGAGAACCAGAGGTTGTGTCCCTGGCGCTGCACCGCGAAACCCCTGCTGATGAGGAGATCCTGCACCAGGTCGGCGATGGGACCTTCCTCGCCGGAGACACTGGGGGTGCCCACCAGCAGGGTGAGGAGTTCTTCGGGGCTCATCCGGCAACTCCGGTGGCGAGGCCCGGGACGCTTCCCGGTACGAGCATGGTGCCGCTGCCCTCGTTGGTGAAGATCTCGGCCAGCAGGGCGTCGGGGGCCAAGCCGCTCACCAGGTGAGCGCTGGGCACACCAGCCGACAGGGCGGCCTTCACCGCCGCGAGCTTGGGCCGCATGCCCCCGCTGATGATGCCCCTGGCTTCAAAACCCGCCAACTCTTCGAGGGTGGCATGGGGGATGAGGGAGGACGCCTTGCTGATGTCCTTGAGCAGGCCCGGCACGGCCAGCAGGAAGAAGAGCTTCTCCGCGCCCAGGGCCCCGGCCAGGCTGGCCGCGATGGTATCGGCGTTGGTGTTGTAAATGGCGCCGTCCTCGCCTCCCGAGAGCGGCGCCACCACCGGCACGAACCCTCCTTCGAGCAGGTGGCTGAGTACGTGGGGGTCGATGGCATCGATGTCGCCCACGAGACCAAAATCTACCAACTGAGGTTCGGTGGCACCATCGGGCACCACGGGGACTGGCGGTCGTTTATGGGCCTTCACCAGACCTGCATCCAGACCGGTGAGCCCCACGGCAGGGACACCCGAGGCCTGGAGATCGGCGAGGAGATCCATGTGCACCTGGCCCGCGAAGACCATCTTGGCGGCATCGAGTACTTCGGGGCTGGTCACTCGGCGGCCGGCCACCTTCTCGATGGGGATGTGCATGGCCTCGCAGACGGCATCCAGCTCGGAACCGCCGCCGTGCACCAGCACCACGCGGATGGAAAAGGACCACAGCAGCGCAATCTGCTCGCAGAGGGCCTTGCGGATCTTGGCTTCGGACAGCACGTCGCCGCCCACCTTCACGACGAAGGTCTTGCCGCGGAAGAGGCGGACGTACTGGGAGGCTTCCTTGAGGGCGGCGTAGGGGTTCGGGGAGAGCGGCATCACAACCTCGGAATCAACAGGGCGGATCGGTTAGGACTGGGAAAGAAGGTGGTGGATGGTGGCCCGCTGCACGTGGAAGCGGTTCTCGGCTTCGTCCACCACGCGGCTCCACGGCCCATCGAGGACGCTGTCGTGCACCTCGAGGTTGCGGCGCACCGGCAGGCAGTGGGTGAAGATGGCCTCCTTGGCGGCCTTCTCCATGTGCGCGGCGGTGGGCATCCAGGCGCCGAGGTCGGCCATGGGCGCGGCGGTCAGGCCGGACTGCGTGGAGGGGCCCCAGGCCTTGGCGTAGACGGCGGCGCTGCCTTCGAGGGCGGCGTCCTGGTCGTTGGTGTAGGTGATTTTCCCGCCGGTGGCGGCGGCATAGGCTTCGGCCTCGGCCCGCACCTCGGCGCTCAGTTCGTAGCCCTTGGGATGGGCCACGCGGATCTCGGCCCCGCAGGCCGCGGCGGTGAGCAGGAAGGAGTTGGGCACGGCCTTGGGCAGGGGCTTGATGTGCGGCGCCCAGGTGAGGGTCACGGGCACCTTCGTGCTGCCGTGGGCCTCCTGGATGGTGAGCAGGTCGGCGAGGCCCTGGTGGGGATGCTCGCGGGCGCTTTCCATGCTCAGCACGGGCACGGTGGAGAAGCGGCGGAAGGCGTTGATGACGGGATCGACTTCGTCTTCCGCATCCCCGTTGCCGTGGCTGAAGGTGCGCACAGCCAGCAGGTCCGCGTAGCGGCCCAGCACGGGCACGCCCTCGCGCACATGCTCGGCGCGGTCCTCGTTCATGATGGCGCCGTCGCGGTCCTCCAGCTTCCAGGTGCCCGCGCCCACTTCCAGCACGATGGCGTGGCCGCCGTGGCGCAGCATGGCCGCTTCGAAGCTGGCCCTGGTGCGCAGGCTGGGATTGAAGAACACCATGCCCAGGATGCGGTCGGTGAAGATGGCGCCGGGGCGGTTCTGCTTCCAGGTGGCGGCGGTGGCGAGGATCTCCTTGACCCCGGCGGGGCCCAGGTCGGAGATGCGGGTGAAGTGCTTCATTTCGACTCCGGCTGGAAGGCGTAGATGGCGGTGATGAGCGCGGTCAGGGCCTCGCCGCTGACATTGAGGGGGGGCATGAGGCGCAGCACCGAGGCATCGCCCGAGCCGCCGACGAGGAGGTGATGGGCGAGGAGGTGCTTCTTGAGAGCCGCGGCATGGGCGCTGCGTAGGCCCAGCAGCAGGCCCTCGCCCAGCACCTCGGTGACCACCGAACCCTTCAGCTCCAAGCGCAGGCGCGCCGCAGCGGCCATGGCATTGGGCATCAGCCCCTCGTGGTTGATGACGTCCACGGTGGCCAGCAGGGCCGCGCAGGCCAGGGGACCGCCGCCGAAGGTGCTGCCCAGGTAGCCGCCCTTGAGCCTGGCGGCCACGGCGGCCGTCATCAGCAAGGCACCCATGGGCACGCCGGAGGCCAGGCCCTTGGCGGAGGTGATGAGGTCGGGACGGACACCGTAGTACTGGGCGGCGAAGGGGGTTCCCAGGCGGCCCATGCCCGTCTGGATCTCATCGAAGATGAGCAGGGTGCCAGAGGCATCGCACTTGGCGCGCAGGGCCTGGAACCACTCGCGGGAGGCGGTCTTGATGCCGGCCATGCTCTGGATGGGCTCGAGGATGACGCCGGCCAGGTCGGAGAAATCAGCCGCGGCCAGGGCTGCGAGGTCGCCGAAGGGAAGGCGCCGACAGGGCACCAGCTGATCGGCGAAGGGCTCGGTGATCTTCGGATCGTCCGTGACGGAAAGGGCCAGGAGGGTGCGGCCGTGCCAGCCCCCCTGGAAGGCGCCGAGGGTCTTCCGGCCCGTGAGCAGCAGGGCCAGCTTCAGGGCGTTTTCGTTGGCCTCGGCCCCGCTGTTGCAGAAGAAGACGGAATCCATGCCCGCGAAGGCGGTGATGGCGGCGGCCGCTTGATCCCGCACGGGCAGGGCTGCGGCGGCGGAGTAGAACAGCAGCGAAGCGGCCTGGCCAGCGATGGCCCGCACCACCTTGGGGTGGCTGTGGCCCGTGGCGCAGACACAGTGGCCGCCGTAGAAGTCCCACCAGCCCTGGCCCTGATCGTCGAAGACCCGGTCGCCCTCGCCCCGCACCAGGGGAAAGGGGTAGGGCGCATAGGTGGGGAGCAGGGCGGGACTGGGAAGGGTGACGGTCATGCGGGCATCCTGTGCATATGCGCGCATGGAGTGTGCATAATCCAGCGGCTGATTGCATATTATGCACTGTTGATATGGCAATACAAGATGAAATTCCTGTGAATTCGATTGTTCTGGAACTCCTGGTTGTTGATGTATGCAATTTCATGCATCATTCATGCATGGATCTGGACGCCCTCATCCTCCACCTGCTGGAGGCTTCGCCCATCACCGATCAGGGGGATCTGCTGGTGCGCCTGGCGGCCCAGGGGCATGAGCTGACCCAGTCCACCCTCTCCCGTCGTCTCAAGCGGCTGGGGGTTCAGAAGGTCCAGGGGCACTACCGCCGCGTGGAGGCCAGTGCCCAGCTGCTGCCCGAGGTCACCATCACCGAGGTGCCGCCCAACCTGCTGGTGCTGCGCACGGCGCCGGGTTTCGCGCAGGCCCTGGGTTTGAGCCTGGATGCGGAGCCCGTGCCCGGCCTCATGGGCACCCTGGCCGGTGATGACACGGTGTTCGTGGCCGTGCTGCCCGAGCGGCTGGCCGAGGTGAAGGCCCACCTGACGAGGGTGTCGGCGGCGCGCTGAGCCGGGTCTGCCGTAGACTCGAAGGGACCCCTGGAGTCTTCATGGATCGGTTTGGAAGTTCAAAGCTGCGCATCACCTGGGCGCTGATCAGCCTGTTCGTCACCGGACTGGTGGTCATGGCCGTCCGGGGTCAGCAGGGCGAGGGCGGCTCGCAGATTCTTCTCTTCGGCACGGCCATCCCCCTGGGGGCCGATTCGTTGCGATCCTACGCGCTGGGCAACCTGGTCGGCGCCATGTACTGGGCGGTCTCGCTCGTGGTGCTGTTGGGCGCCTTCGTGCCCGTCAGCCAGTGGACCGCCGCTGCCGCCCGGGGCGAACGCTTCAAGGGTTTCTTCGCGGGCACGGGCCTGGGCTTTGCCCACGGGCTGTTCCTCTCCCAGGTGGCCCTGATTCCCGTGTGGGCTCTGAGCTGGCGGCTGATCGGAGAGGCCTTCCCACCCGAGCTGCTGCGGGCCGATCTCCATGGCCTGCTGCTGGGCCTGCAGATGCTGCTCTGGTCGGTGCTGCTCTCGCGCCTGCTGAAATCCAGCGCGGGCCTGGCTCTGCTGCTGACTTTGCTGTTGCGCGAACTGGGGCCGCGGCTGAGTTTCTTCCTCGATTTCGGGCAGGATCTGGGCTGGACGGCTGGTCAGGTGAAGGTGCTGGAAGTCTTCGTGCGCCTGCTGCCCATGGCCCAACTGCCTTCGGACCCTTTCTCGCCCCTGGCGCTGCCCCTGTCCATCGGTGGTCCGCTGGTGTTAGGCGCGCTGGCGATGCTGCTGCCTGCCGGGGGGCGAAAGTAGCTGATGCGTCCGCTGCCGGGTCTGCTCCTGCCGGTGCTCCTGCCACTGTGGCTGGTGGCGCAGGGGGGAGCCTTTCTGATGGCGCAAAGCGCCCAGGATCCCGCCGAGCTGCGCCAGAAGCTGGCGGACATCCAGGGCCGCTTGAATCAGGTGGATCAGCAGCTCTCCTCCCTGAAGAAACGCCGCAAGGGCGTGCTGGTGGAAATCCAGGGCATCTCCCTGCAGCGGGACCGCGCCAGGGCTCAGGTCGAGGGCGCGCGGCTGCGCCGTGATCAAGCCCAAACCGAAGTGCAGGTCATTGGCCGGGAGCAGGCCCGCATTCAGGGCGAGGTCCAGCGGCTCCAGAGTGACCTGCGCCGACAGGTGCGATGGATGCAGGCGCTCGGCCCCTGGGGCGATCTGGGCCTCTACGCTTCGTTCAAGGATCTGGAGGCTTGGCTGGTGCGGGGCCGCATGCTGGCCTGGGCGCGGCTGCAGGAACGCAAGCAGCTGGGTCAGGTCCATCGGCTGCAGGGTGATCTCGCAGTCAAAGAGAAGGCCCTGAAGGAAGTGCTGGCGCGGGTGGCGGCTGACGAGAAGGAGGCGGCCCAGCTGCAGGCCGCCCTCCGCCTTCAGGAGGAAAAGCTCAACAGCTTCCTGGATGGCCTGCAGAAGGATGAAACCGCCCAGAAGCAGGCGCAGGCTGAATTGGCAGAGGAAGCGCTGCAGCTCGAACGCCTGCTCTCAGGCTTGTTGGGCAAGCCCAAGGGCGAAGCCTTCGAGGCCACCGTCGCGTTTGCGAACCTGCGGGGCGAACTGCCGCAGCCTGTGGAGGGCACCCTCTCTCAGGCTTTCGGCGAACATCTGCACCCGCGCTTCCACACCAAGACCATGCAGAGTGGCCTGCTCATCGCCGCCAATGGCGGGGCCCCGGTGGGTGCGGTGGCCGATGGGAAGGTGGCCTTCGCGGACTACTACCAGAGCTATGGCCCCATGGTGATCCTCGACCACGGCGGCGGCTGGTTCACCCTCTACACGCACCTGCTGGGACTCAGCGTCAGCAAGGGCCAGGTGCTGCGCGCGGGCGAATCCGTGGGTGCCGTGGGCGACACCGTGGATGGCCCGCGGCTGGGCTTTGAGATCCGTCACCAGGCCCAGCCGCAGGATCCGCAGAAGTGGCTGAAGCGGCGCTATCGGTGACCGTCGAAAGTGCCTTCGCCGCGCATGCGCTGCATGGCTCTCCGGGTCACTGACAGGCTATCGGATCGGGGTGGGCGCGGTGAGGGTGGATAGAGGCGCGAGCTTGCCATCCGGCTGAACCCGGCCCTTGGCCGGTGGCCAACCCGCCGCTTCGGCTTTGAGGTACCATTCCCGCGCCTTTCGGGCGTTGACCGGAACACCAATGCCGGCCTGGTGGATCAATCCCAGGTGGAACATGGCCTCTGGCAGCCCGGCCTCGGCGGCCTTCGTGAACAGCGCCAGGGCCCTGGAGGGCGAGGCGGGCACCCCGCGGCCATTCTGGTAGAGCAGTCCAAGTTCAAAACAGGCTTTCCCGTCGTTTGCCTGGCTCAGCTCCTTGAGCAGGGCGAGGCCCTTCGGCTGAAGCTCACGTGATCCGTCCAGGAGGGATCTGGCCAACTCCACTTTCGCACCAGGTACCCCCTGCTCCGCAACGGCCTCAAGGAGCAACCGACCGAAAGCAGGATCCTGGGGAAGCATGCTTCCGGATTGAATCTGCCTAGCGATGTAGGGCAACAGCTGGGAGGGCGGCTGATTCCGGGTGGCCGCCAGCAGGTGTCGCTTCGCTTCCTCTGGCTGGGCGGTGATCCCCACCCCGCGGAGCAGTCCCAGAGCCAGAGGAATCCGTGCACCGTCGCGGCCCCTTCCCACCTGTTCTCGACAGATGGGAACGAGGGTGGACACCTCTACTGTGGCCGGTACCGCGGGCCCAAGCAGAAGCCGGGTGAGGCCCTGGAAGGCGAATTCGTCTCCCTGCGCTGCAGCCTGCAGGTAGAAGCGCAGCGCCTGATCCAGGTCGCGCGGGACGGGATGCCCCGTTTCATAAATGTGCCCTAAGCGCTGCTGGGACAGGAGGTCGCCCTCCTTGGCCGCACCCATGTAGTGGGAAATCGACGCGATGAGGTCGACCGGAGTTCCCAGACCGTTCTCGTAGAGGTAGCCCAGATTGCCATCGGCCCTGGGGTTCCCTTTGACAGCCGCGATCTCAAACAGTTCACGCGCCGTCTGGTAGTTCTTGGTGAGGCCCGCCTTCCCGGTTACGTAGAACCAGCCCAGATTGTTCATACCGATTGCGTTCCCCTTGGACACGCCGATGGCGTACATCCTGGCCGCCTCCCACTCGTCTTTTGGTACGCCTCGGCCCGACTCGGTCAGCCAGGCTAGGCTCATGAGGGCATCCACATCATCCAGGTTGGCGGCGCGTCGGTACCATTCGGCGGCCTGCGCATCGTCCTTCGGGGTACCCTGGCCCTCTTCAAACATCTGACCGAGCATGCGTGCCGCATAGGCGTTGTTCTGCTTTGCGGCTGCCAAGAAAAGAGTGAGTGCGCGGGCCTCATCCTTGGCCAGTCCGCCGAAGCCGTTGAGTGTGCAGTAGCCCATGTCGGCCATGGCCATGACGTGGCCCTGGTCAGCGGCCTTGCGGTACCAGTGGACCCCCTTGATCTCATCCTTGGGAGCCCCTCCATATCCCTGGAAATAGCGGTCTCCCAATTCGCGGGCAGCATCAGCCTCTCCACGGATGGCAGCGGCTTCCAGTTGGGCCAGGGTGAGCTTATCTACCTGCGGTGGGGCGGATCGCAGAGGTGTCGTATCCAGGTCGTGAGACGCACCGAGGGCGCATAGGAGCAGGATCGCTTGTCCTGGAAACATGCTTCACACTCCCGGTGGCGGAGGACTCAGTGAATCACGTTGCTCGCGTTGAACAGCGGCACGTAGATGGCCAGCAGCAGGCCCAGTACCACCACGCCCATGAAGAGGATGAGCACGGGGCCGATGAGGCTCGTGACGGCGGTGGTGGCCTTCTCCACTTCCTGATCGAAGAAGTTGGCCACGTGATCGAGCATCTCGGGTAAGGCACTGCTCTGTTCACCCACGCGGATCATTTCCACGGCCAGGGGATCCAGCACCTTGCCTTGTTCCAGTGACAGGTGGAGGCTGCTGCCGGCCCGCACCTTGTCGGTGATGGTGAGCAGGCCCGCCTTCATGCGCTCGCTGGGGCTGGTGCGCTGCACCACTTCGAGCGCCTGCACCACCGGCAGGCCGCCTGACAGCAGCACGCCCAGGGTTCGGCAGAACACGCTGGAGTGGTACATGCGATAGAGGGTGCCCAGCTTGGGCAGCTTCAGCAGCAGGCGTTCGGCCATCTTGCGGCCCGCCTCAGAGGCGATCATCCAGCGGATGAGAACCACCAGGCCCACCACGAGGATGCCCTGGAGCCAGAGGGTAGAACTGATGAATTTGCCCGCCCCCAGCAGGATCTTGGTGATGAGGGGCATTTCAATGTCGCCCCCCGCGTAGAACTCCGAGAACCGCGGGAGCACCACATTGAAGATCACACCCAGCGCCAGGATCATCACCAGCACCAGGAAAGAGGGATAGAACAGGGCCTCGATGATGCGCCGTCGGCTGGTCTGGGCGAATTTCTGGAAGGCCAGCCAGCGGGCCAGTACTTCGGTCATGGTGCCGCTGCGTTCACCTGCCACCACGTTGCTGCGGTAGATGGGGGGAAATGAGCCCGCCTGTTCCAGGGCATCCGAAAAGGACATGCCCTCGCGCACCAGCTCCACCACCTGGGCGAGGCTGCGCCGCAACTGGGGATCCTTGCCGTGCCCCACCAGCAGCTCCAGGGACTGCAACAGGGGGATGCCAGCCTTCAACAGGGCCAGCAGCTCTTGATTGAAAAGGACCAGGGATTCGGTCTTGAGCTGGGCCCGGCTCCGGAAGGCGGTGTCCGTGCGGGTGATTTCCAGCGGAAAGCCGCCTTCGGCCAGCACCCGGGCCCGGAGGGTGGCCTCGGACTCGGCCTCGAATTCGCGCACCAGGACTTCGCCGTTGGCATGGGTGAGTCGGACCGTGAATCGCATGGGCACCTAAAGAGACCTAGAGAATAACGGATAAACCCGGATACCGTCGCTGCAGTAGCCGCTGTTCCCCAGGAGGCCTCGTGCCGCGCAATTCCTTTTTGATGGTGCCCACGCTCACGCCCTTGCTCGCGCCCATGCTCACGCCCATGCTCACATCGGTGCTGCTGGCCCAAGCGCCTCAGCCCGCGCCATTGCGTGTGGGCGAGCCGTTACCTCTGGACCTGGATCTGCGGGCGGTCCAGGCCCAGGATCTGCTGCCGAAGGACAACCGAGACGCGGCCCAGGTGGAGGCCACCCGCCAGCGATGGCTGGCCCTGGTGGCGCCCTTCAAAGAGGCGGTCTCAGTGCGTCTGCGGTTGCCCCTGAATGAGGCCCGTCTGCCCATCCTGCTGGCGGCGGCCCAGGCCCTGAGGGCGCAGGCTCCCCTGCAACGCCTGTACGTGGCCTTCGATGCCAAGGCTCCGGCTCTGCTCGAGGAAACCGCCTGGGGTGCGGTGGATGGCGGGGCCCTGGTGCCCGCTGACTTGGCTCTGGAGCCGGTGACGTGGCGAGAGCAATTGGCCCAGGCCCAGGAAACCTTTCCAGGCCGTCCCTGGACCCTCTGGTTGCCGAAGGAACCCGGCGCCCTGGCCTCCACTCTGTTGGGTGATGGGGGGCGTCTGGTGGTGCCCGCGGGTGGCGCAGCGGCCCAGCTCGCAAGCCTCATCCCCCCGGGCTTCCAGGAGGTGGAGGGGGGGCTGGGCGACCTGACCTTGCGGAACCGCACCGGTGCTTCGCGGCGCTGGGTGTTCGCGAACGAGCTTTGGACCGAAGCGGCGCTGCCAAAGAACCGCACCGAGGTGGCCGTCACCGGAGCTGAGGCCTACGACGTGGGCGCCCTGCTGGCACATGTGCGCGCCACCCAACTGCGCTCGCGGGCCCAGGTCCGCACCCTCCAGGCCAAGGCGGATCTGGACCTGCACATCCAGGGGCAGAGCGGACAGGGCGGCGATCTGGGCTTCACCTTCGAGTACTTCGAGCAGGCCGGGGACTGGCCCGAGCTGCTTCAGAAGGAAGTGCGCTTCAACGGCGTGAAGGCAAACCTGAAGGGCGAGGTGCAGCTGCCCCTCATCGAAAGCCGCCGCTCCGTCTCGCTGCCGGTGTCCCTCAGTCTGGCGGAGACGTATCGCTACCGGGATGGCGGGCCGGCAGGGCCTGGGCGCAGGCTGCTCCGCTTCGAGCCGGTGACCCCCGATCCACTGGCCTACCGCGGCGAGCTGGAGGTGGAAGAGGCCACCGGGCGGATTCTGGAGGAGCGCCGCGAGCGTACCAACCTGCCAGGCACGGTGAAGAGCGAACGGGAGGTGCTCACCTATGGAGCCGTCGCCCCGGGAGTCTGGCGGCCCGTGGCGGTGAAGACCTTCGAGCGCTGGGTGAGCACCGACGGTGTGGTGCAAGTGCAGCGCCGCTTCACCTACCGGGATTTCGAGCTGAACAGCGAACGTTTCATGGCCGACCGGGATGCGGCACGGGGCTCGGCCTCCACCATGCTGAAAGTGACCCCTGAAGGGGCGCGCTACTTTACGCGGCAAAGCGATGGCACCCGCAGGATCGATGAGCACGCCAAGAGCAATGGCCGGGCCATCGCCGCGGTGGTGCTGGTGAATCCGGGGCTGACCCCGCCGGTGCTGCCGCTGGCGGGCCTCGTGTACTTCGACTACAACGCCTTCGGCAAAGGGGTGCAGCTGAACGCGCTCACGGCCGGCGTCTTCAACACGGCCAGCCTGGCCATTCCACGGGGGGTGGGCAGCTTCGATGTGAGCGCCAGCGCCACGGCCCTGCTGCTGAAGAGTACCGAACGGCCTGTGGTCCGCGGTGAGCTGGCTGATGACGACGGTGTGGGCCGCCGTTTCGGCATGTTCGGGGTGGAGCTGGGTCATGATCTGGGCCTGGGTTTCCGCCTGGAAGGCCGGGGTGATTTTCAGTACGACGCCTTCAGCGAAGGCGAAACCAAGTACCGCACACCGGGTTATGTGCTGCCGCCCTCAGGGCTCACGCGCGTGGGCAGCCTGCAGGGTTCGTGGCTGTTTCGGGGCTTCCAGGTGCGGGGCTTCCAGAGCTGGGGGCAGCGCCCTGAAGGCACGTACGGCACTGCCGCCCATCCCCTGGTGGTGCCCGAGGGCGGCGCCTTCAAGCGCTATGGGGGAAGCCTGGGTCTTGATCGCGAAGCTCGGCCCGGCTTCTGGTTCCACGGCGAGGCGGGCTGGGTGGGAGGCCGCGCCTTCGACCGCTTCAATGCCCTGGATGTGGGGGGTGCCGGTTCCGTGGTGCGCGTCGCGGGCATCCGTTCCAACGCTATCGCCGCCGATCAGGTGGCCTACGCCAAGGCGGGCATGGCCATCCCCACGGGCCCCAACCTGCGCCTGACCCTCAGCCTTGAACACGCCCGTGCGCGCAGCCTGGATGATGGGAAGACTTATGGCGTGAGCGGCCTGGGGGTGTCCGGCGACTTGCCGGGCTTCTGGTGGTTCACCGCTGTGCGGGTGAACCTGGGCGCAGGTTTGCAGAGCGACATCGCCGGTGTGAAGACCGTGAACGGCTACGTGGCGCTGTTGCGGTTGTTCTAGAACGGGACGCGGATTCCGCGGTTATTGGGCGCTGATGGCGGAAGCCGTGATGAGGATGGGTGCTGTTTCGCCTGTGGGCAGGAGGAGGCGGCATTTCGCTGGGTCGGGGGTGATGGTGATGCTCGTGCCAGGCGTGGTGCCCGTCTGCAGCTCCACGGCCACCTGAAGCAGGGCCTTGTTCAGGGGCTTGGGAGTGGCCAACCCCTTTTCGGCCACCGCGGCACTCAGAGTGGCTCCGCTGAGCGTGGCTTTCAGGATGGGGGTTCCGCTGCCCAGATCGAAGGCGGTGCCGTTGCCGACGTAGGTGCCAGCGGCATCCGTGGCTTTGATGTTGCGCCAGGTGCCGGCAGTGCCACCAAGGGTGAAGGCCACAGAGACGCCACAGCCGGTGTCCGTGGCCGGGCCCCACAGTTCCAGTACCAGATGGGTGGGTGAGCTGAGGGCGGCGTTCTGGCGAAGCTGGTAAGCCCCAGTGGTGGGGTCGGTGTAGGTCAGCCGGGTGGCGGTGGTGGGGCCAGCGGGGGTGGAACCACCACCGCCGCCGCAGGCGAGCAGGCTTCCCAGACATAGGGCAAGAGTGAGGATGCGTGGATTCATGGAAGCCTCGGCCTATTTGATCTGGTTCAACAGAGCAGCGAGATCGGTGTTGTCGACCGTACCGGTGCCCTTGAAGTTGGCGGGACTGCCCGTGCCCTTGCCCCATTCCGCGGCGAATCCCAGCAGATCCATAGGATTCAGGAGCCCATCGGCCACCAGGTCCATGCCCTTCACGGTGAGGGTGGCGGTGACCTTCCTGGAAGCATCCTGCTTGTCCGTGGCGGTGAGGGTGTACGTTCCGGTGGTGAGCGGCGCGGAGGTGGGCACCGTGACCGTGGTGCTGAGGCCGCTGTCCACCTTGGTGGCGAGGCCGGTCAGGGTCCAGGTGACGCCTCCGCCCAGGTCGCCGCTGCAGGTGAAGGTTGCGGAACCGCCAGACAGCAGGGTGGCCATCGTGTGATCGAGGGCCAGACCAATGACGATGACGGTGACGGTGGCGACGCTGGTGGGAGAGACGGTGCTGGTGGCCGTGAGGTGGTAGGTGCCGGGAACGGCGGAGGACCAGGTGGCCGAGGCTCCGGGGGTGCCGGTCCAGGTGCCGCCATCCTTGATCCAGGTGACGGTCTTGTCCGTGAGGAGGGAGACGCTGGAGGTGCAGGTCACCGGCGTGCCCATCGTGACCGTGGTGGCGCTGGGCACAAGGCCCACCACCACGCTGGAGGGACTGACCAGCTGCAGGCTGGCAGAACCAGGGAAATTGGGCGTCTGCACCGGTGTGGCTGTGATGATGTAACTGTCGGCCGTGGCACCGCCTGTGAGGGTGGTGGCCGAGCCGGAGGCCGTGGTCGCGGGGGTGAAGGTGCCCCCACCCGTGGTGATGCCCCAGGTCACCTGGTTGCTTGAGCTGCCGTTGGAAACCGTGGCGGAGAAGGGCACCGCACCGCCGGTGATGGTGGCGTAGTTGGCCGGAGTGACAGTTGCGGCAGCGATGGTTGAACCGCTCCACTGCACGTTGTCAACCCAAGCCCCGTCGCCTGTCGGGGCCGAGGCTTCGTCTTTGGCGTAGGTCCAGCGGGCCACGTGCGTTCCGGCGGGAATGCTGGCGTTCACAGTGGCGAAGGCTGTGGTTCCGCTGATCTTTCCCGGCTGCTCGACGCCATCGAGGCTGAAGGTGAGGAAGTCATAGCCAGCTTCCGACAACACCTTCCAGTCGAAAGTCAGGGTGCCGGGACCGACCAGCTTCGCTTGCAGGTAGGTCTTGCTGGAATCGGTGATGACGGCGCTGCGGGCCGAGCTGAGACCCGCTGAGTAGGCCGTTGGATCCACGGTCCAGGGGCCTAGGGTTTTGAAGAGGAGGTTGGTGTTGTCCAGCACGCTGCCATCGAAGGTCGGCAGGGCGATGGCGGGGCCAACGCAATCTCCCGAGTAGGCGGAAGCAAGCCCCCCGCCATTGAGGGCGGCGACGCGCCCGTAAAGCAGGGTGCCATCCCTCCATCCCAAATCTTTGACGGTGTAGGTGAGGACGTTGCCGACCAAGGCATCGAAGACATCGTTGCCACCGGGGGTGGTGCCCACCTGCAGGCGGTAGCTGACTATTCCGGAATCGGCGTCCGCTGCGCTGCCGACGGTCCAAGTGTAGGTGAGGGTATCCAGGGTCGCAGTGGCGGTGGGGGTGGAGGGGCTGCCGGTGGGCGGGGTGGTGTCTGCTGGAATTTGGAACACGTCCAGGGTCATGCTCGGGCCGGCGGCGGAAATGTTACGGATGCCCATCCTGGTGAAGGTTCCATCGTAGCGGTTGCTGTTTGGCAGACTTCCGGGCCCGAATTGCTTTCCTGCGATCCAGTAGTCCCCGGCATTGGCCTGAGAGCCCAGGGTTTCAATCTCTTCGAGGCCATCGGCCTCCATGAGCCGGAGCAGCTTATGCGCTGTGTACGAATTGTCGTAGAGGTAGTTGGCATTGCCCGTGGCCGGATCCAGCCGAGAATCCACATGCCAGATCAGGAGGCCGTCCGCCGGATAGGTTGTGTCGTTTCCCACCCGCTGGCGGTTCTGGACCATGAAGTATTCGCCGAAGGTGCCGCCCGGGTTGGTGTCCATGAGGATGAAGGAGCTGTTGTCTTTGTGGTCGCCGGAGGAGAGAAGGCTCTGCCCGGTGACCGAACTGGTGATGACCGCAGGGGTGGTCCAGTCCAGCAGGAACTTGCTGAAGCAGTTGTGGTCGCCCCAGTTGCCATCCATCATGTCGAGCCGCCCGAGGCCGCCCCTGGGGCCCACGGTGGCGTCGTAGTCGTAGTAGTCAGGAAGGCCCAGGGCGTGCCCCGTTTCGTGGATCAGCACCTTGGGGTCGAAGGCCGGGGCGTTCCGGGTGGGGTAGTCCTTGTTGGAGACCCACTGCCACACGTACTTGCCCAGGGTCCTGCCGTTCAGCGTCAGGGGCGTGGTGCTGTTGCTCCAGTTGGTCTGGTAGGCCCACCAGAAATTGGACCAGCCGGTATCAGGGCCGGTCCACAGCACGGCGAAGTAGTCGATCTTGCCGGAGGCGTTGTTGTCGTATTGGCTGAAATCATGCCCCGCAGCCGACTGTGCCAGCAGGGCCTCCTTGATGAGGGCCTGGCGCTGGGCGGTGGTGGGGGAGGTGCCCATGCTGGCCCGGGTGTAGGCCGGGCGGTAGTAGCCCAGGACATTGCCCGAGATGGTCAGCTGCCCGTAGGACGAGCGGTAGTAGTAGCTCTTGAGGCTTTCGTAAGGAGCCGCCTGCACGCCGTCCCCATCACCGAAGGCCCTTGCCGCGACGGCAGACAGGGTGTTCACAGGATCTGCCGGATAATCCGAAAAATCGATCATCAGAATGAACATCTTCGGCGAACCCTTGGTGGGCAACCCTCTCCAGGCGGATGGAGGCGTCGGTGTGACCGCGCTGGCCGGGAGGTTCACCCCATGGACCCTGGCCAGTTCCTGAACTCGGCGCTGGGCATCCTGAAGCAGCTGTGGATCGGCCTTGTGGTTGCCGATTTCCTTGGCGAACGCGATGCGCTGCGGCAGGGTGCCGTCTTCCCGATAGCGCTTGAGCATGGCCGCAGTGGGCGGCGGCATGGCCGCGACGCGCTGGGCACCCAGGCCGAGCAGCAGGAGCGCCGCCACTCCGCGTTTCAGGAGTGCCAGTGAGTCGGAAAGAAGAGATGGTCCGCGATGGAGCTGCATGGGCTGGATCTCCAGGAGCAGGCGAAGCGCGTCGGAGCCGTGGAGGTGCGCCCCGGGTGAATGTCGGAGAAGGGTCGCCAAGTGCCGAGCCAATCTTTCACGGCCCGAGGTAAGGCAATCCCGCTTCGCCAGGAGGTCATTCGAGGAAAGGCCGGCGGATGACTCCAGCCTCTCTCTGTTGGTAAGAGCTGAACCATTGGAGCTTCGGGTCACGGAATATTCAACATCCTTGTGATCCTCGGCACGAACCGGCCTCAACCTTAGGAGTCCGAAGGGGGCGGGGCTGCAGCCCGTGTCTTCTCCCGGTGGAGCACCTGGAAGCGGATGGGCCCCAGATTCCGGCGTCGATAGGTGTGCAGCCGGGCGTTCATCACCTTGAAGGCATCCACCATGGTGGCGCAGAAGGCCACTTCGCCCTCTTTGTTCTGGAGGCCACCGCGCTCAAAGACCTCGCGAGCCTGGCCGTGCAGGCCCACGAAGATGGCCTTGATGCGCTGCCGCTCCATTTCGCGGAGGACGCCCTCCATGGCGACCAGACCACTTACGTCCGCGCTGGGCACCTGTTCCATGCGGAAGATGATGACGCGCACCTCCGCGCCGATGGCCCGCATGGCATTCAGCGCGCGCTCCGCGGCGCCGAAGAACAGGGGCCCCGACAGATCGTAGATGACCACACCTTCTGGGAGGGGCCCCGGCAGGGCCCGGTGATCGGGGTGGGTCACGTGGCCTTCGGAGACATGCGCCATGCGCCGCATGAATAGCAGTGAGGCCAGCACGATGCCCACAGTAACGGCGATGACCATGTCGAAGACCACCGTGAGGAGAAAGCAGGTGAGCAGTACCGCCACATCACTTTTGGGGGCCACCCGCACCGTGTGGAAGAAATGCTCGGCCTCGGACATGTTCCACGCCACCAGCAGCAGCAGGGCCGCCAGGCTGGCCATGGGCAGGAAACGGATGAGCGGCGCCAGGATCAGGATGGCCAGCAGGATGGTCAGGGCGTGGGTCATGGCCGCAAAGGGCGTGCGGCCACCGAAGCGGAAATTGGTGGCGGTGCGGGCGATGGCCCCCGTGGCGGCGATGCCGCCGAAGAAGGGGGCCACCACATTGCCCACGCCCATGGCCAGCAGCTCGGCATCGGGATCATGCCGGGTGCGGGCCATGCCATCGGCCACCACGGCCGAGAGCAGCGATTCGATGGCGCCCAGCATGGCTACGGCGAAGGCGCTGGGCAGCAGCATGCGGACGGTGCCGAGGCTCAGGCCCATCCACTGGCCATCCAGCCCGGGCACCCGCCAGGGCCACTGGAAGGAGGGCAGCACCTGCGGAATGCCCGCCACCACCTTTCCGTTCACCACGGTGTGAAAACGGGTGCCGATGGTATCCACGGTAAACCCTGGAACCCAACGCCCCAGGGCCCAGGCCAGCAAAGCCATCAGAGGCAAGGCCAGGAGTGGCGGGGGGATCTTGCGGAGCCATTTGGGCAGCCGGGCCAGGCGGCGCTTCGGCAGGCGGGGGGCCAGCAGGATGGCCAGGGTGGTCAGGCCAATGAGCAGTTCCCAGGGCGAGGCGGTGTGGGCGGCACGGCCCATGGCCGCCAGCCGTTCCATGAAGTGGTCGGGGGTGTGCTCCAGCTTCAGGCCGAAGAGGTCTTTGATTTGCAGGAGGGCGATGACCGTGGCGATGCCTGAGGTGAAGCCCGTGGTCACCGGAAAGGGGATGTATTCGATGAGCTTGCCCATGCGGAGCAGGCCCATGCCGATGAGCATCAGCCCCGCCAGCAGGCCCGACATGAGCAGCCCTGACATGCCGAACTTCACGTAGAGCGGCGCCAGCACCACGATGAAGGCTGCGGTGGGCCCGGCCACCTGAACGCGCGAGCCGCCCAGCAGCGCTGTGAGGAAGCCCGCGATGATGGCCGTATAGAGCCCTTGCTGGGGTGGCACACCCACGGCGATGGCCAGGGCCATCGCCAGGGGCAGGGCCACGATGCCCACCAGGAAACCGGCGGACAGATCCCGCTTGAACTGCCGTCCGCTGTAGCCCTCCGCCCACACCGCCCGCAACGCCGCCGCCGGCAGGGCGCGGAGGGGAACGGTGGAGGAGGGATCCTGAAAACGCGTGCGGGCCAAAGCGACTCCTTGGGCCACTCCTGGGGCAGGATGTCCGGGGGAGGGTCCATGGTAGCTCCCAAGCGGTCGCGCGCTCCGGGATAGACTGGATCTCCATGCTGAAAATACCTTTCCAGGCCCACATGACGGAGACCCTCAAGGTGAGCGGTCGGCGCATCCTGGGCTGGCGAACCTTGCTCTGGACCTTCCTGGCGGCCCTGCTGCTCTTCGGGCTGGGCCTCCACAACCACGAGCTGTGGGATTACCACGAGCCCTATGTGGCAGGCATCATCCGTGAGATGGCCAGCAGTGGCGATTGGATCGTGCCCACCCTGAACGGCCAGCCCTTCCTTGAAAAGCCGCCTCTTTTCTACGCCCTGGGCGCGCTGGTGTGCCGGGCCACGGGCAGCTTCGAGCCCTGGGCCCTGCGCTTGCCCTCGGCCCTGCTGAGCCTGGCGACCGTGGCCTGGATCAGCTTCCTGGGCTGGCGCCTCAGTTCTGCCCGCGCCGGTGGCTGGGCGGGCTTCATGGTGGCCACGGGCGTGCTGTTCTTCCAGGTGGGCCACATGGCCATCGTGGACATGGCCCTCACGGCCGCCGTGAGTTTCAGCCTGGGCCTGGCCTTCCTCTCCCTGGTGGAACCGGCCTACCGAGCCCGCTGGGTGCCCTGGTTCTGGGCCAGTCTGGGTTTCGCCTTCCTCGTCAAAGGGCCCGTGGGGCCGGTGCTGGTGGCCCTCCCCCTGGTGATCACCCTGCTGGTGGAGCGGAATCCCATTCTGCTGCGCGCCTTCCTGCGGCCCAACTGGGGCATGGCCGCGGCGGTGGGTCTGGCGCTGGGGTGGGTGGTTCCATTGGCACTGCGGGGAGGACGGGAATTCCTGGTGGAAGTCTTCCTGCGCAACACCGTGGGCCGCTTCCTGGCGGATCCCAACCTGGTGCCCCGCACCGGGCGGTTGGGCGAGCATGTGGAGCCCTTCCTGTTCTACGTGCAGCGGGTTCCCGGCAACCTCCTGCCCTGGCTGGCCATCTGGGGTGCGGCGCTCTGGTCGGCGTTCCCCCGGCATCGGCGCCACCACCTCTCCCCCCGTACCTATTTCCTGCCACTTTCCTTTGGCCTGATTCTCCTGCTGCTCTCCTTTTCCGCGGAGAAGCGCATGGTCTACATCCTGCCCATCTTCCCCATCACCTATCTGCACGCGGCGCTCTGGCTGGATGGGCGCGTGCCCCGGGCCAAGCGCCGGGTGGACCGCACCCTCATGGCCGTGCTGGCGCTCACCTTCTTCTTCGTGGGCATCCTCGGTGTCGGCTTCCCCTGGGTGGTGATGGACCGGGCGAACCTGCACTGGTCGGCGGCCCTGGCCATGTCAATGGCCTCGCTGGCGCTCAGCGTGATTTCGCTGCGTCTGCTGTGGCGCCGCGACTTTCCGGGCGCCCTGGATCTGGGCATGACCCAGTGGGCGGGGTTCCTCATCATTTTCCTGATTTTTGCGGTACCCCAATGGGACAAGGAAATCTGGCGCCCCTTGGCGGACCCCTACGCGGTGGCCCAGCGGATGGAGAAGGCAGGCGTCCGGGTGGTGGCGGGCCGCTTGTCGGAAACCCAGATGGGTTTCGCCAGCCTGCGCCTGCGCCACCATCTGCCGCCCCTGGACGAGGTTCAGTCCCTGGCTGCGGCGCTGGCTGCGGACCAGCCTGTTCTGGCGCTGGTGGAGCCCGGCTGGTGGGAAGCCAATCCCGACTTGCATTCGGCGGGTACGGTGATGCCTTCGGCGGCCACGGCCCTGCGGCCCTCGATGCGCCAGCGGGCCCCTCTGATGGTGGTCAACCCAGCGGCGCTTCAGAGGATGTCGCGCTAAGCCCTTCGGCCACTTCTGCAAGAACGCGGAGGACCTCGCTGTCCTCAGGCCGCTGATCGGGTTCCTTGTCGAGGAGGCGCAGCACCAGCCGATCGAGTAGCGGTGGAACCCCGGGGCGATGCAGGGATGGGCGCGGGGGTGGCTCGGTGCGATGGCGGTGGAGGATCTCGAAGGGCGTCTCCCCCACGAAAGGGGGCTCGCCGGTGAGCATGTGGAAGAGAATGACGCCCAGGCTGTACCGATCCGCGGCGGGACCCACGTGGGTTTTCAGCTGGGCCTCTGGCGCTGCGTAGAGTGGCGTTCCGAGGAAAGCGTAGGTGGAAGTGACCGTGGCTGCGTCCATCACGCGGGCAATGCCAAGGTCCATGACCTTGGGCCCCTGCTCCGTCAGCATGATATTGCCGGGCTTGAGGTCGCGGTGCACCACGCCATGGGTGTGGGCGTGGGTCATGGCTTCGGCCACGGCTTGAGCGATGGCGACACACTCCGCCAGTGGCAGCGCGCCCTCCCGGCCCAGTCGCTCGTCGAGGCCCTGGCCGCGCAGGTATTCCATGGCCAGGTAGGGGCGTGCGTTCTCCTGGCCGGGATCGAGAATGCGCACCAGGTGAGGATGATTCAGGAGGGCGCCCAGCTCGGCCTCCTGGTGGAATCGGGCCCGGAATTCTGGATCATCAGAGCGGTGCAGATGGGGCACCTTCAGGGCGACTTCCTGCCCACTGCGTTCGTGATGGGCCAGAAAGGTGTCGGCGAACCCGCCCCGGCCCAGCAGGCGCTCGATGCGGTATGGGCCCACAGCGGCGGGCAGCCCGCCGGGTGCATAAGCCGGGGTCCTGGGGCCGGATTGGCGCAGACGCACCTTGCGCGCCGAGCGTCGAGCCCAGACCCAGGCAAGGGCCAGGACAGCGGCGGCCCCCAGCCCTGCAGGAAGCCAAGGCAGGGGTCGGGGAGTCTCGGACGGTGGGGCCTGATAGACCGGTGGAGGCGGAGCCACAGCGTCTGGAACCGGTGGAGGCGGAGCCACAGCGTCTGGAAGCTGCGTGGGGGCTGGAGGCGGAGTGATACGGGGCGGCTCGGCTGAACCCTCGGAGGGCTGAAGAGGGCGTTCCGGCGCAGGTTGGCGTGTGGGTTCCTTCGGTGGCTCCGGGAGGGCATCCTTCGGGGTGGTGCTGGGTGGCGGGGTCGTGGATCCGACATGAGGCGAGGGAGGTGTCGTCTCCCGTTCGGGGGAGGAGGCCTGCGGGGATGGCTGGGCGGGAGCCGTGCGCAGGCGCTGATCGCGGATGCGCCGGGCCACGGCCTCGCGCTCCGCGAAGGGCTCGGCTTGGGCCAAACGCAGCTCTGCCTCGGCGCCGGCGGGATCGCCGAGTTCCAACAGGCAGCGGGCGATACGGGTGCGGGGGTAATAGCCCAGCAGCAGGTTGTTGCCATAGATGACAACCCGGGCCGCCGCCGTCGGCCGGAGCTCCCGGGCACGCCGATAGGCGGCCAGGGCCTCGGCCCAGTGTCCGCTGCGTTCGGCATCAAGGCCATCCTGCCAGGCCGCGTGGAAGGTGGGCTGCTGCTGGGCCAGAAGGGGCGCGGCCAGAAGGAGGGCGGTACGCCGCACGGTCAGTCGCCGACGAAGAGGTAGCGCAGGGCGCGGTCCACGGGCTGGCGGTCGAACTTGTAGATGAAGGACACATCCACCCGGTGCTCCTGGATGCGCTCGATGCCCACGGAGGTGGGCGGAGTCTTGGACAGAAGCTGGTCCACTTCCAGGAATTGGGAGGCCCGGCGCTTGGCCCAGCCATAGCGGTAGGCGATGTCCACGCCTGTGTTGCCCCGCTTGAAGCCACTGCCCAGGGCCGCACGGTAGATCACCCGCTGTTCGCCGGTGAGGCCGTCCACCAGGGGCTGGGGCTCCCGGCTAAGGCCCGCACGCAGGGGAATGATCGAATCGTTTCGGGTCAGCCAAAGGTATTCCACGCCCAGGTGGGCCGTGGTGGTGTTGGGGGTGCGGGTGCCGCGCTCGAAATCGAAGAAACTGCGCCCGTTGAGGGTCGGCGAAGGGGACATGTAGCGGGCCGTGGACCACAGCGTTTGCATGGCGTCTGCCGTGATGAGCCACTGTTCCTTGGGGCGGTAAGCCCAACCCAAGCCGGTGCCCGCAGGCCAGTGCAGGCCGGTCTGAACCCAGGGGCTGGTAAGGCCCAGGGCGGTGAGATCGGAAGCCACCTCGGTGGCAAAGCTGTAGTCGGCATGGAAGCCCGTGTGGCGCACCAGGCCCAGGCTCCAGGTGGGCCAGCGCCAGATAAGCCCCAGGTTGAAGTTGTCGCCTTCCAGCGTGTTGGACTGATGGAAGCTCACCGCGGTGCTGCGGGACGAGGCGGTCCGGCGGCTGAAGGAGCTGATTTCCCAACTTCCCCGCCAGTGGTTGTAGCCAGCTCCGATGAGAAGGCGCTGGGACACCTCGTAGGCTGCGGCCAGGGAGTAACGGTCAATCTGGCCGGACTGGCTGATGTTCTGCTGCAACTGGCTGGCCACGCCGCTGCCTGGGGTCACCGGGTCTTCGTGGAGGATGCGGCTGTCATGCTCGCCGAGGGCGAAGACCCGCTGGATGGACAGCTGCAGGACCAGATTGCGGCCTCCGAGGCGCACGGGCGCCGTGGCCGAGGCGAAGAGAGGGTCAAAGCGGGTGCTGCTGGCGAGGGCGTCGCTCACGGCCAGCACTCGGCGACGTCCGGTGGTCTCAAAGTCCTCATAGCCGACCCGGCGCTGGAGCCCCCGGCCCACCAGGCTCACTTCCGGAGCGAGCAGCTGCGCCAGTCCGGCGGGGTTGAAGGACACGGCAGTGGCGTCATCGGCCACGGCGATGAAGGCTCCCCCCAAACCCATGGCCCGAGCCCCGGCGCCTTCGGTGGTGAAGGCACTGCGGGACTGCTCGGAGATGAGCATTCCGATGGGCGTCTGGGCTGACAAGGCGCCCGCAAGGATGAGTGCCGGAACAAGCCGGCGGGGGATGGACGCCATGGAGGGACCGCTGCGGTTGGGTAAGAGGGATCGGCCTCAGGCGTAGAAGCCGCGGTACCGCATGGCCTGGGCCACGCGGTCCAGGGCCAGGATGTAGGCGCCGATGCGAGGGTTGGTTTTGTACTTGTCGGTGGTGGCGAAGGTGGCTTGGAAAGCGTGGGTCATGTAATCCACCAGCCGCTCGTTGATCTCGCGCTCACGCCAGTAGAAGCCCTGCCGGTTCTGCACCCACTCGAAGTAGCTGACGGTGACGCCGCCGGCGTTGGCGAGGATGTCGGGCACCACGAGGACGCCATGCTCCAGGAGGATGGGATCGGCTTCGGGCGTGGTGGGGCCGTTGGCGCCCTCCACGATGATCTTGGCCCGCACCTGGGCGGCATTGTGTTCGGTGATCTGGTTTTCGGTGGCGGCGGGCACCAGGATGTCGACGGCATGCGTCAGGAGGCTGGCGGGCTCCATCGGCTCGGAGCCCTTGAAGCCGGTGACGGTCTTGGCCTCTGCGGCGTGCTTCATCAGCGCATGGATATCGAGGCCGCGGTCATTCTTGATGGCGCCCTTGAGATCGCTGACGGCCACCACGCGGGCGCCCGCTTCGTGCAGCAGGCGTGCAGCCTGGCCACCCACGTTACCGAAACCCTGGATGGCCACGGTGGCACCGGCAAGCGGCTTGCCCAGGCGCTGCATGGCTTCCCGGGCCGTGATGAGCACGCCACGGCCCGTGGCCTCCGTCCGGCCCAAGCTACCGCCCAGGCCCAGAGGTTTGCCCGTGACCACGGCGTTCTCGGTGCGGCGCACATGCATGGAGTAGGTATCGAGCACCCAGGCCATGGTCTGCGCATCCGTGCCCATGTCGGGCGCGGGCACATCCCGGTCGGGGCCGATGATGTCCATGATCTCGGCGACATAGCGGCGAGTGAGGCGTTCCTTCTCGCCCAGGCTCAGGCGGTTGGGATCGCAGACGATGCCGCCCTTGCCGCCACCGAAGGGCACGTCCACCACCGCTGTTTTCCAGGTCATCCAGGCCGCCAGGGCCTTGATCTCATCCAGGCTGACGTTCAGGTCGTAGCGGATGCCGCCTTTCGCGGGGCCGCGCGCGGTGCTGTGCTGCACGCGGTAGCCGGTGAAGACCTCCCACTGGCCGTTGTCCATGAGTACCGGCAGGCTCACGATCATGGAGCGGTTGGTGGCCATGAAGACCTTGAACAGCGCGTCGTCCAGGCCATAAAGCTGGGCCGCCACGCGGAGGCGGGCCTGCATCGCTTCATAGGGATTGATCAAGGTGGCGGACATGGAGGTCTTCTCCTACGGGCGGGCGTCGAGGGCCGGATGGGTCTCTTCGGGCAGTTCCAGTTCGCGGCCGGCGCTCCACAACCCTTCGAGGTTGTAGTGGCGGCGGGTTTCTTCGTCCATCACGTGAATGACCAGGTTGCCGTAATCCAGCAGAACCCAGTTGCCGTTCATCTCACCTTCACGGGAGATGGGGCGCTCGCCGACCAGCTTCAAACCATCTTCCACCGCCTCGGCGATGGCGCGGTTCTGGCGGTCGCTGCCACCGCTCATGAAGGCCAGCGTGTCGGTGAAGCTGGCAATGCCGGTCACGTCCACGAGTCGGATGCGGAAGGCTTTCTTGGACCGGGCGGCGTCGACGACGGTCGCGAGCCGGGAATCAAGGGTCATGCGGGCTCCAGAGCAGGCTAACGATACAGGTTTTCGGTGCGAATGGTACGGAGAACTTGAGGGGGCAACCCAGCCGGGGCCTCCTCTGGAAGCGCCTGGAGGCGGGACCGCAGGTCGGTGGAGGCCAGATCCAGCTCCGTGGCCGGGAGGGCCACCAGTTCTCCTGGGCTGCCGCTCCAGGTCGGCCGGGCCTGCAGGCCTGGAACCATGGGGACATCGAAGGGCGCGCCGGGGCGCAGCGCCACCGCAGCAGACGCCAGCTGGAAGATCCGCTCAGGGCGCCGCCAGGCGGGCAGGCCGGGCAGTTGGTCGCTGCCCATGACGAGGATCCAGGATTGGCCAGGCTCCCGTTCCACCAAGGTCTCCAGTGTGTCCACGGTGTAACTGGTGCCACCGCGCTGGATTTCCAACGGTTCCACTCGGCAGCGCGGATCCAGGCCGAGCAGGGCCTCCGCCAGCAGGCGCAGGCGCGCCTCGGGACCAGGTCCGCCGGGATCGGGCTTGTGCGGGCTCAGGGCCGTGGGCACGAAGCGGAGTTCGTCCAGGGCCAGGTGCTCCAGGGCCAGATGGGCAAGTCGGAGATGACCCTCGTGCGGGGGGTTGAAGGCGCCACCGAGAAGGCCGATGCGCACTACCAGCCCTCGCCCTTGGGAGCGGCGGCCTTGAGGCCGGCCTCCACCTTGAGGGCATCATTCACGGCGAAAGCCAGTTCCCGAAGTCCCTCGCCGGTGACGCCGGAGATGAAGATGGGCGTCTGCCCACGCTCCGCGCAAAGGGCCTCGAAGGCCAGTCGTCTGGAGTCATCCTGCAGCGCGTCCAGCTTGGTGCCCACCAGCCAGCGGGGCTTGGCGGCCAAGACGGGGCTGAAGGCCTGCACCTCGCCCTCGATGATGCGGATGGCATCGGCGGGCTCTTCCACGGGATCAGAGAGATCCACCAGCTGCAGCAGCATGCGGGTGCGCTCCACATGGCGGAGGAACTGGATGCCCAGGCCCGCGCCGGAGGCGGCGCCTTCGATGAGGCCGGGGATGTCGGCAATGACCCAGCTGTCCAGCAGGTCGCCGCCGAAACGGTCGAGGCTGACCACGCCGAGCTGGGGCTCCAGGGTGGTGAAGGGGTAGTTGGCGATCTTGGGCCGGGCGGCGCTGAGGCGGCTCACCAAGGTGCTCTTGCCTGCATTGGGGAAACCCACCAGGCCCACGTCGGCGATGAGTTTCAGCTCCAGGTCGAGGACGCGGGCCTCGCCCTCCTCGCCGGGCTGGTGGTGGCGCGGCGTGCGGTTGGTGGAGCTCTTGAAATTGGTGTTGCCCAGCCCGCCGCGACCACCGCGGGCCACGCAGACTTCCTCTCCGGGGGCCAGCAGCTCAGCCAGCACCTCGCCGGTTTCCGCATCCTTCACGACGGTACCGAGTGGCACTTCGAGGAGGATGTCGGCGCCGTCACTGCCGTGGCGCATGCAGCCCTCGCCCTGGCGCCCGCGTTCGGCGGTGAACTCGCGCTTCTGGCGGAAGGGGTTGAGGGTGTTCAGGGCCTTGTTGGCCCGCAGGCTGATGGAACCGCCCTTGCCGCCGTCGCCGCCATCGGGCCCGCCCTCGGGGGCGAACTTCTCGCGGCGGAAGCTCATGGCGCCCGAACCGCCGTGACCGGCAGTGACGCGGAGCTGGACTTGGTCAAGGAACATGGGGGTCCGTTCTGGAAAAGATGCACCACGGAGGCACGGAGATCACTGAGGAAAACACGGAGAAAAACACGGAGGCTCTCTCCAGTGCTTCCTCCGTGTTCTTTTCTCCGTGCGCTCAGTGTCTCCGTGGTTAGGAGGCTGTGGCGCCCTATCCCTCGATGGGATCGATGTGGATGAAGCGGCCGCTCTGGCCCTTGTCCTGGAAGCGCACCTTGCCGTCGATGAGGGCGAACAGGGTGTGATCCTTGCCCATGCCGACATTGATGCCGGCCTTGAACTTGGTGCCGCGCTGGCGGACGAGGATGGAGCCGCCGGTGACCTGCTCACCGCCGAACTCCTTCACGCCGAGGCGCTGGGAATGGGAATCGCGACCGTTGCGGCTGGAACCTACACCTTTTTTGTGAGCCATGGAATTACCTCTTCAGCTTGGATTTCGAATGGGTCAGAAGAACGACGTTCGCAACTAGCTTTTCGCTTTCGGCGAAAAGCTAGGCCTTGATGGCCTTGATGCGGACCTCGGTGTAGTTCTGGCGATGGCCCTGGGTGCGCTGGTAGGTGGTGGTGCGCTTCTTCTTGAAGATGATCACCTTCTTGGCGCGGTCATGGGTGATGACTTCGGCCTCGACCTTGGCGCCGGCCACGACGGGCTTGCCCACCTTCAGGTCGCCGTTGTTGTCGATGAGGAGCACCTGATCGAAGGTCACGGCCTGCTTGGGGTTCTGCTCCAGCGTCTCCACGCGGATGACATCGCCTTCCGAGACGCGGTACTGCTTTCCGCCGGTCTTGATGATTGCGTACATGAAAACCTCTTTGGTTGGGGCACATGGGCGGCATTCCATCGGACGCGCTTGGGAGCCCATGGCCAGGGCAAGGTCGATCAGTATGCGGGAAAATCCCTGTCGTCTCAAGGGAAATTCCTGGAAGGAACCCGATTACCAGCTCAGGCTGGCCCCGGCGATGAGCAGGCGGCGACTGAAGTAGCTTTCGTTGACCCGGCGCTGGCTGAAGTCGGCCGAGTAGGCATAGGACGCCGCGTTGTGGCGGTTCAGCAGGTTCATGACCTCGCCAAAGACCACGCAGTTGATTCCCCAGCGGTTGAACAGGTGGGTCAGGCGGGCGTCCAGCCGGTGATAGACAGGCAGGCGGTCCGAGTAGCGGGCGCCTTCGAGGGGATCCCACCCGCCCCCCGGGTTGGCGGTGGCGCCCAGGACGGGGGTGATCGGGGAACCGCTGGCGTAGCGGAAGGTGCCCGCCAGTTCCCACCCGGGAGCCAGGGTGTGGCTCGAGACCGCCGTGAGGTTGTGGGGCACGCTGGTGGGGGCTGGGCCCAAGAGGGGCTGCTTGTCCTCCTTCCGCTCTGTGTCCAGGTAGCCGTAGCCCACCCAGCCCCGCCAGCCCGGCAGGGCTGCCTTCAGCAGCAGGTCGACACCCTGGGCATAGCCCCGGCCCGTGGAGACGTAGCGCAGGGCCGGGTCTTCCACCACCAGCCGGTCATAGTCCTTGCGATAGACCTCCAGCCTCAGGTTCCAGGCGGCCGTGCCCTTCCAGGCCGCATCCAGTGAGGCCAGGGCATGGGTGGCGCGCATGATCTTCAGGTCCGGGTTGCCCGCGTGGGGATCGACCTGGGTGCTGAGGGGGGCCTGGTGGAAGGTGCCGCCGGCCAGGCGGAAGGTGATGCCCTCATCGATGAGGTAGGACAAGGTGCCGCGCAGGTCGCGGGTGGTTTCCTGTTCCAGGCCGTAGTGATCCTGGCGCCCGCCCAGGGACAGGCCCCACTTCGGCGTCAGCCGCAGGCGCGCCGTGAGGTAGGCCCCCTCCCGGGTGGCATCGAAGCCGTAGGCGAAGGTGCGGGCGGTGGCGGCCGGGTTCCAGTTGGCCAGATCGTAGGGCACCTCCCCTTGGGGATCCACGTGGGTGCGATCCAGATCCGCGCCGCCTTCCAGGGTGAGCTGGTCGCCGAAGGGCATGGTGAGCTCGGCCCGGGCCGAGCGGCTGCGCTCCCGCTGATCGATGCCCCAATGGTTGAAGGTCCAGGCGATGTGGGTCTGGCTGCCCGAGGCCGAGAGCGACAGCCCCGCGCGATCGCCCAGCGTGCCCGTCCACTGAAGGGCGCCAAAGCCGGTGTCGCTCTGATTGCGGTAGCTGTCCTTCAGGTTGGCGATGGTGACATCCGTGGCCAGATGATCCTTGGAGAAGAGGCCCGTGGCCACCAGCCGCCCGCTGCCCAGGGGATGCTGCCAGTTGAGCTGCGCATCGTGGGAGAGGGGCGACTCCTCGAAGGAGGGCGCCAGGCCGTACCACTTGTCCAGCAGCACCGTATCCGAGCGGCGCACCGAGGCGCGAAGGAGGCCTGCCCCCATGGGCCGTTCAAGGGCATAGCCCTGGGTGGGAATCGTGAGCAGCAGGGTGTTGGTAGAGACCGCCGTGGGCTGGTCCGTGGAGATGTCCAGCACCGCCGACAGGGCATCTCCGTAGCGAACGGAAAAGGCGCCAGGCACGAAATCCACGCGGGTGACCAGGGCCGTGTCCACGGCGGAAAAGATGCCGCCCTGCGTGTTGGGATGGTGGAAGGGCCGCGTGAGGTGGCCGCCGTTGAGCCAGATGCCCACTTCCTCGGGCTTGCCGCCGCGAACGAAGAGTTCGGCGCCTTCGCTGGCGTTGCTGACACCCGGCAGCCCCTTGGCCGCCTGCATCACATCGGCCGCGGCGCCGGGCGTGGTGTAGATCTCCATGCGCGAGAGGGTGGACGTCGCCCCTTCCTGGCTGCTGTAGCCGCTGCCTTCCACCACTTCCACCAGGGCGCCCTGGGGTGTGGGCGTGAGCAGCACCAGCAGCGGCTCTCCCGGCTGCCCCGTGCGGGTCTGGGTGTCCATGCCCGGCGCACTCACGCGAACTTCCGCTGGGCCTGGGCCGGGCAACACCAGGCTGAAGCGGCCCTTGGCGTCGGATTCGGCTTTCCGATCACCCACCAACACCTGGGCCCCCGCCAGCGGTTTGCCGCCAGGGCCCAGCACCACGCCAGTCAATTCAAGGGCGGCTTGCAAAAGGGCGGCCAGCATTACTGGGCCTTCGGCTGAAGCTTGGGCAGCACCATGCGCGTGACGAAGCCATTGCCGGGATCCAGGGCCAGCGCTCGGTCCGCGGTCTTCCGGGCAGCCTCCAGCTGATCGGCTTCCACCTGGGCATAGGCCAGCCAACCCAGGCTTTCGATGCGGCCCCAAGTCGGCGTCCAGGGATCGGTGGGTGCGACTTCTTTCTCCGCCAGCGCGACGGCCGCTTCCATCAGAGGCAATGCCACCTTCACGCCACCGCCCACGAAGGCGGGCGTGTGCAGCAGGTGGATGGCGCGCAGGAGCGCGATGCGGGGGCTGTTGGGCTGCTTGGCCAGGGCCTTGTCGAAGAGGCCCATGGCCTTGGGGCTGAGGGTGATGCCGGACATGGGCGAGAAGCCGATCTTCAGGCCGAGGAAGGCGCCGACCAGGGCCATGGTTTCGGGATCCTGACTGCCCTCAAAAGCTTTCAGGCTGCCATCGACGAGGGCCTTGGCGCCCTTGGGATCCTCCTGACGGGTGCGGCTGGCCAGCACGTAGGCCAGGTGCAGCTCGTGGTAGGCCTTCTTCTCCGCGGGGGCCGGATCCAGGGCCAGCTTGGCCTGCAGGGTGCGCACCTGGTCGGTGGGCAGGCGCTGGAGGCGAGCCAACTGGGCGGGCAGGCTGGCGTCCTGGGCGAAGCAGAGGACGGCGGGAAGGACGGCGAGCAGGTGGCGCATGGGGGCTCCAGAGGGCGCATCGGCGCCTGGACCCAGCCTCGGACCAGCAGCGCTCCCGGGTGGCGAGGAGCATACCAACGGGGGGAAAACCCGGACGGATCGGGTTCAGGCGCCGCCGAGCCGGGCCCGCAGGTCGGGCATGCGGTCGCGGCTCACGGGCACGCGGGAGCCATCCTGAAGCCGTAGCTCCCCAGTTCCACCCGGATCGGGAATCAGCTCACGGATGGCCTCCACCGCCACCATGGCCGAGCGGTGGGTTCGGAAAAACCTTGGCGCCAGCTGCCCTTCCAGTTCATCCAGGCTGCGGTCCAGCACGAAGCGGCCATCCGGTGTATGGACGAAGAGCAGGCGATTCTCCGTGCGCAGATGGCTTACCTGGGACCAGGCCAGCACCAGGATGCGGCCCTTGACGAGCACCGTGAAGCGCTCAGGCGTTTCCTTGCGCCGCGTGGCCTCCAGGGCCTGGAGGAGCACCCCGAGATCGGGCTGCTCGGCTTTGGGCTGGGCACGGGCCAGCGTGTCGGCCAGCCGCTCCCGCTCCAGGGGCTTCAGCAGGTAGTCGCAGGCCGCCCAGCGGAAGGCTTCCAGCGCGTGCTGGTCGAAGGCAGTGACGAAGGCGATGGGGGGCAGATCCAGGCCCAGTTCCCGGGCCCTTCGCAACAGACCGAAGGCGCCCTCGGGGGGGAACTCGATGTCGAGGAAGAGCAGGTCAGGCCGGACGTTGCGCAGAAGGTCGAGGCCCGCCACGCCGTCGCCCGCTTCGCCGAGACAGACGGCACCGGGATCCAATTCCGCCACCAGCCGCTTGAGCCGTGAGCGGGCGGGAGGTTCATCCTCGATGATCGTGTAGCGCAGGGCCATCAGAGCCTCACTTCCACAGTGCAGCCCTCCTCCACCTTGGGCCAGTGGAGGGAGCCTCCGCCTGCCTGCAGGCGCTCGCGCACGGTGCGCAGGCCCACGCCTTCCGGCGCCTCCAGCGCCCGGCCCACACCGTCATCCTGGATGCGGATCCGGCCATCGGCAGCCTCAAGGCTCAGGTGGCAGGGTCCTACCTTGGGTCGGAATCCGTGCCTCAGGGCGTTCTCCACCAGGGGCAGGAGCAGCAGGGGTTGAATGGGAACCTCGGCCATGGCTGGGGCCAGCAGCAGCCGATAGCTCAGGCGTTCGCCGAAGCGCAGCTCCTCAAGGCGCAGGAGGTGTTCCAGCAGTTCGAACTCCTCGCGCAGGCTCCAGGTCGGGTGTTCCAGGGCGCCCAGGATCCGGCGCAGCAGGGAGGACAGGCGCCCGGTGGCCTCCTCGGCCCGCTTGGGGTCTTCGGGGATGAGGGCCGCGATGGTATTGAGCGCGTTGAAGAGCGTGTGGGGTTGAAGCTGGGCCTGCAGGCCGAGGAAGCTGGCACGGGCTTCGGCCTGGGCCAGGTCCCGCTGCGCCTGGACATGGTGCTCGACCGTCTCCTTGGTGGCGATGACAGCCGAGGCGGCCAGGCCGGTCAGGGCCGTGAACACCATGGTGAGCCGCGAGGCGAGCAGGTTGATGCCGGTGGTCCAGCGGACCAGGAGGACGGCGAGGCCGAGGAGCAGGAAGTACAGCGCCAGCATCCAGAGCACCGCGAATCCGCCCACCCGGGAAGCGGGCCATTGCTTGGGCAGCCGCTCGAAGGGCGTGTGCAGCAGATCGAAGCCCGCCCACATCACCATGCTGAAGATGACGCCGATGAGCACCGAGCGGGGCAGGTCCCAATGACGACCCCCCGCGGCGAAGGCCATGACCAGGCCCACGGAGGCACCCAGGGAGGCGGCGGTCAGGGCCCAGCGGAGGGGCGAGCTGCGGACGAAGCTCTGGCGAAGCATGGCTCCAGGATTGATCCGGCGGAGCCGGATGGTCCAGGCTTTTGCACCAACGGTGGCTTCCGTCGTACCGACGGGGATGGGATCATGGCGCATGAGCCGTGATTTCCAGACCTTCCTGAAACAGCTTGAAGCCGCAGGCGAGATCCACCGCGTGACCGCTGAGGTGGATCCCAACCTCGAGATGGGCGTCATTGCCGACCGCGTGTCCAAGCAGCCTGGCGGTGGGAAGGGCTTGGTGTTCGAGAAACCAACGGGCAAAACCATGCCCGTGGCCATGAACGTGTTCGGCAGCCTCAAGCGCATGGAGATGGCCCTGGGTGTGGACAAGGAACCCCGTGGCCTGGATGCCATCGCCGACCGCATCGAGAAGCTCGTGCAGGAGGCCATGCCCAAGCCCGGCACGGGCTTCTTCGAGAAGCTGGCCAAGCTCCCCGTGCTGGCCGAGGTCAGCAACTGGATGCCCAAGACGGTACGCAAGGGTATCTGCCAGGAAATCGTCCTGAAGGGCGACCAGGTGAAGCTCAAGGACCTGCCGGTGCTCACCACCTGGCCCGAGGACGGCGGCCCCTTCATCACCCTCGGGATGAGCCACACCCGCAACAAGCAGACGGGCCATCGCAACGTGGGCCTCTACCGGCTGCAGGTCTTCGATGACCGTACGCTCGGTTTCCATACACAGCTGCACCACGATGGTGCCCGCAACCGCCACGGCTACGACCAGGGCGAGCGCATGCCCGTGGCCGTGAGCTTCGGCGGCGACCCGGCGCTCACCTACGCCGCCACGGCGCCCCTGCCGCCCTTCCTCAGCGAGGTGATGTTCGCGGGCTTCCTGCGCGGCGAAGGCATCGAGATGGTCCAGTGCGTCACCAACGATCTGGAGGTTCCGGCCGACAGCGAGATCGTCATCGAGGGCTACGTCAATCCCGGCGAGCTGCGCCGCGAGGGCCCCTTCGGCGACCACACGGGTTACTACTCCTTGGCGGATGACTATCCCGTGCTGCATGTGGAAGCCATCACCATGCGGAAGAACCCGGTGTTCCCGGCCACCATCGTGGGCCGCCCGCCCCAGGAGGACGCCTACCTGGGTCTGGCCACCGAGCGCATCTTCCTGCCGCTGCTGCGCATGGTGCTGCCCGAGATTCGGGACATGCACCTGCCCGCCGCCGGCGCCTTCCACAACCTGGTGATCCTCTCGATGAAGAAGGAATACCCGGGTCACGCACAGAAGGTGATGAACGCCATCTGGGGCACGGGCCAGATCATGTTCACCAAGGGCATCGTGGTGGTGGACGAGGACATTGATCCGCACGACCTGAACGAGGTGCTCTTCCGCCTCACCAGCAACGTGGATCCCAAGCGAGACATGCTCTTCACGGAAGGGCCGCTGGACGTGCTGGATCATGCTGCCGACCGCTTCGCCTTCGGCAGCAAGGTGGGCATCGATGCCACGCGCAAGAACCGCCCCTGGGACGGCTACGCGCGCGAGTGGCCGCGCGACCTCGTGTTCCCGGAAGACATCCAGGCGAAGGTCGCACGGCGCTGGAAGGAATATGGCCTCTAGAAACGCCAGGCCGCGCTGATCTGCGCGGTGTTCGAGTCGAAGGTCGTTTGGATGCCGCTGAAGACATAGCGGCCTTCCACGGTGAACTGGCGATTGACCTGCAGGCCCACGCCCGCCGTCACAGCCAGTTTGGTCGTGGTGAGGCTCGAGGAAGCGGCGGGTGTGTGCTGGTCGAGGCTCCAGCGCACACCGCCCAGGCCGCCCACCAGGTACATTCCCGTGGGGCCTTCGTTCAGGCGGAACAGGTGGTCGAAGCTGAGCGTGAGGTTCTTGGCATACGTGGTGGCGCCGCTGGGGCCCACAGGATGCCCCTCGGGGAAGGTGTTCCACTCGAAGCGGGTGCGGCTGGCGTGGTAGTCGCCGTGATCATGGGTCCACTGCAGGCCCAGGCCATAGCCGGTTCGGTGGTCGAGGCTGTCCTGCAGGTCGCGCAGGGGTTGGTCCACCTGGATGCTGAGCCCGAAGGCATCACAGCGTTTGTGCTTCGGGGCCTTTTCGGAATCCTCTCCGGCGACGAGGGAAAGGCCCGCCAGAGCCAGGGGGACCAGGTACAGACCGCGGTGGAGGGGCATGGCAGCTCCTGTGTGGATGGGCTCGGGGAGTCGAGCGTTGGCCTCGCTACGCATGGGTTGTGCCGAAGCGCGAAACGCGCTGTGGCGCGGAAGATCAGGGGATCGGGCTGCGCGTGGTTGTGGCGAACTGCCACGCATGGTGCAAGGTGTTTACGGGCGTTCCATGGTGTTGGGAGCGAGGCTCGGGCACACTGGGCGGATTCCTTCGGAGTCCCCATGCGACGCATGCTGATCAGTGGTTTGCTCCTCCTTCCGTCGGGCCTGACGGGTTTCGCTCAGACGCCACCCGCCATCGCGCAGCCAGCGGCATCGCCGGAGTGGGTCAGTTTCCTGGGCCCTTTTCCCGCCGTGGAGTCCGATGAGGGCAAGGCCGACCTCGCGATCCTTCTTTGGCATCAGCGCACCCGCACACCTGCTGACATTCAGCGCGCCGCCTCGGAAGTGAAGCTGACCCTGGAAGCCTACGCCACTGCATCGGGCCGATCCCTGAACCCCACTCAGTTTCCGAAGACTGCGGCCCTGATCGACAAGGTGGGCAAGGACACCAAGGCTGTCACCGATAGCCTGAAGAAGCATTTCCAGCGGCCCCGTCCCTACCTCACAGATGGTCGCGTGCAGCCCGCCATCGAGCGTGAGACCAGCCCCTCCTACCCCAGCGGCCATGCCACCCGCGGGGTGATCTTCGGCATCATCCTTGGGGAATTGGCACCAGAGCGGCGCGAGGCCCTGCTGGTGGCGGGGCGGCAGGTGGGTGTGGATCGGGTGATCGGCGGTGTCCACTACCCTTCTGACATTGAAGCAGGTCAGCGTCTGGCCTTCCGTCTTGCCGCCGCCTGGCTGGCGGACCCCCAGAACCGAGCTGCGGTGGATGCGGTGCGCGTCGCTGAATGGTCCCAGCCCGCGAAACCTTGATCCACCCTGTGTACAGAACGAGGCCCCGCAGCGCGGGGCCTCGTGGCATGGACTTCCTCAGAAGCGAACAGTGACTCCGCCCTGAAGGGCATCTGCCTTGAAGTTGCTGGCCACATTGGAGCGCAGCCAGCGAACCTCGGTGCCCAGGGTGGCATTCCATTGGTAGCCCACACCAGCGGCCAGGCCCACCTTGGTGGTGTGGGTGGTGGTGTCGATGGCGGCATCCTTGTGCTCGAAGGACCAGCGCACGGCCGAAAGCCCCAGGGTGACGTAGAGGCCCTCGGGCTTTTCCGCAATGAAGTAGAGGTAGTCGCCGCCGAGGCTGAAGCTGGAGGCATTCTGCTTCACAGTGGTGAAGGAGGCCTCGGGGAAGACGCTGTAATCGAGCCGCGGGCGGAGCATGTGCCCCTCACCCATGTCGAAGGTGCCATGGATGCCGAAGCCGGGCCCGGGCTTGCTGTCCACGTAGGTCTTGAGGTCGCCCAGGGGGATGTTCGCCAGGCCTTGCACACCATAGCGAGGTGCCTCGGCCTGCAGGGATGCGGTGGCCGTCAGCAGCGTCAGCGTGGCAAAGAATGAAGTCTTCATGCTTCCTCCCGGGGAGGACACTCCAGATGGATGTGCCGGAGCGCCCTGAGCCATTTTTCCACAGAAGGGGGAGATCGGCCGAGGGTCTTAAACAGAAAAGTGCTTTAGAAATAAAGATCTAATTGGGTTTAGTGAATTGGGATCAGGTGCGCTCTAAAACGCAGATGGCGCCCTCGCGGGCGCCATCTGCGGGGTGGAAGAACCTATTCGGCGCGCTCGGAGCGGCGCTCCTTGAGGCGACCGGCCTTGCCCAGCTTTTCGCGCAGGAAGTAGAGCTTGGCGCGGCGAACCTTGCCGTGGCGGACCACTTCGAGCTTGTCGATGGTGGGGCTGTTGAGGGGGAAGATGCGCTCCACGCCCACGCCGCTCGCAACCTTGCGGACGGTGAAGGAGGTGCGCATGCCGCCGCCCTTGATGCCGATGACGATGCCCTGGAAGAGCTGGATGCGCTCCTTCTCGCCTTCCTTCACCTTCACGTGCACCTTGACGGTGTCGCCGGGCTGGATGCGGGGCAGGTCGTGGCGAAGCAGGCTGGCTTCGAGTTGATCGATGATGTGGCTCATGTGGGCTCCTGGGCCAGCGGTCCCACACCGTGATCGGCGGACATGGCTCGAAAGTCCCCAGACGGGGAGTCCATCAGTCTACCGGAATGCCCGGGAAATGGAAGCGTTCATTGGCGTTTCCACCCCTTCCAGCCCTTGGGCTTGGGCCGTTCCCAATCCTGGGGGTGTTCCACCTGCCAGGCGCACCATTGGGCCGGGCGGTCCAGGTCGGCCAGGCGGTCACGCAAGTAGACGTTCCAGAGGTCGGGCCGCAAGCGCCGGGTGCGGGCCATGGCCTCGCGGAGGCGCCAGAGGCGGATGGCCCCGTGATCGCCACCCTGGAGGACCGCCGGCACGTCCAGGCCCTCGAAGGAGGCGGGTCGCGTGTAGTGAGGATGATCCAGCAGGCCGGTGGCGAAGCTGTCCTGCTCGGCGGAGGCCTCGTTGCCCAGTACCCCAGGGAGCCAGCGGCAGACCGCATCGATGAGGAAGAGGGCCGGCAGCTCCCCACCGCTGAGCACGGCCTCGCCGATGCTGAACTCCTCATCGACCAGGTGCTCCACGGCCCGTTGATCGAGCCCTTCGTACCGGGTGCAGACCAGGATGAGTTGATCGAGCTGGGCCAGTTCCATCACCTTCGCATGGGTGAGTGGGGGCGCCGCCGGGGTGAAGTGGATGACCCGGCCCAGGCCTGTCCGGGGGACGGAGGCCAGGGCGTCTCGCAGCACATCGGGCCGCAGCACCATGCCCGGGCCACCGCCGAAGGGGGCATCGTCCACATGCCCGAAGGTGTTGCCCGCGAAGGGGCGGTAGCTGTGGGTTTCCAAGGTATGGCCCAGTTCCCGGAAGGCGCGACCCGTGATGCCCAGACGGGCGGCCTCGAAGAATTCCGGAAACAACGTGAGGGCGTCGATGCGCATCACTTCACCAAGGCATGGAAGGCCTTCAGGAAGGCGCGGATGATGAGATCGAAGCTGAGGCCGAAGTAGAGGGTGTTGGCGAGGGCTGCAGCTGCGCCAATCCAGGCCCAGGCCGGCCGTTCCTCCAGCAGGGCGGCCCCCAGCAGGCAGAGGATGGCCGCGGGCAGCAAATTGCCAAAGGGCAGGGGCACGGGAAGGGCCAGCAGGAAACCCGTCCAGGCGATGAGCACGCCCATCCAGCGGGGGCTCAGGGGACGCTGCTCTGCCCCCCGCCAGCGGAAGCGGTTGAGCTGGTACTCCAGTTTGGCAAGGGCCTCTTTGATGCGGCCCTTGTGGATGGGCTGGGCCTGGATCCGCTGCGGCACCCAGGGATGGGGCCGTCCCCACGCCAACTGGGCGCCCAGGGCGATGAGTGCCGCGCCGCCTACGGGAGCAAGGCCCACATTCAGGCCGGGAATGAGGTTTGGCAGGGAGAGCAGCAACACCAGCAGGCCGTAGGTCTGCTCGCCCGCCGCGTCCAGCAGCTCGCCCAGGGTGATACCGCCCTCGGTGTCGAGCAGGGCATGGAGGGTTTCAAAAAAGGGTCTCGGTGTGGAGGACACCCCTCCAGCATGACCGAATCAGCGCGTTTTCGGATGTCGGGGCTGCCCCTCGCGCACCAGCTGGCCGCAGGCCCCGGCCACATCCTGGCCCCGGCTGCGCCGGACGCTCACGGGCACCTCCGCCTCGGAGAGCAGCTTGCAGAGGGCGCTGATGCGGGCCTCTTCTGGCGCCTCGAAGCCGGAACCCTCGTGGGGATTGAAGGGGATCAGGTTCACCTTGGCGGGGAAGCGGCGGGCGAAGGCGGCGAGCCGGCGGCCATCCTCCTGGCCATCGGTGTGCCCCTTGAGCAGCACGTACTCGAGGGTGATGCGCTCGCCGGATTGCAGCGGGAAATGGGCCAGAGCCGTGGCCAGGGCCTCCAGGTTCCAAACCCGGTTCACGGGCATGATGCGTGAGCGGTGCTCATCCGTGGTGCCGTTGAGGCTGAGAGCCAGGCGAGGCCTTTTGGCGAAGGTGCCGAGGCGCTCAATGCCGCTCACCAGCCCTGAGGTGGACACCGTGATGCGGCGGGGTGGGATGGCCAGGCCATCGGGATCCGTCAAGGTGGTGAACGCGGCCATGAGATGGTCGAAGTTGTGCAGGGGTTCGCCCATGCCCATGAACACCAGGTTCACGGGCCGGTCGGCGGGATGTTCATGGTGGAGGAGCATGGCCATCACCTGGCCCACGATCTCAGCGGCGCTGAGGTTGCGGATGATGCCCATCTGCCCCGTGGCGCAGAAGGTGCAGCCCATGGCACAACCCACCTGGCTGGACAGGCAGAGGGTGACGCGGTCGTCATAGGGCATGTGGACGCCCTCAACCTGACGGGAATCCCCGAGCTGAAAGACGTGCTTGGTCGAACCGTCGGACGAGGTCTGGCTTTGCACGATGGCGGGCCAGGCCAGATCCACTTCGGTTTCCAGGCGCGCTCGAAGGGTCTTCGACAGGTTCGAGAACTGCTCCCAGCGGGTCCACCGCTGGCGCAGCAGGCCCGAGAAAAGTTGGCCGCCTCGCCAGGCGGGTTCGCCCAGCGAACCCAACAGCGAGCCCAGCTCTTGGCGACCCAGACCTGCGGCATTGGGGCGCACAACGCTGCCGGCTTCGGGGGCCGGAACATCCCACGCGTGGGCCATTCTCAGTCCATCTTGATCTTGAAGGATTTCATCAAGCGCATGTCGTCTTCGGAGAAGGGCGGCTGCGGATCGGTATCATCCGAATCGAAGGGATCGCGGGCGGCGAGGCTGGTGGGTGAGGCTTCGAGAATCAGCATCAGGCCGTAGCCCTTGGCCTGAATCTGAAAGGCCAGGTCACGGCAATGGTCATCTTCGGCCAGGGCCTTCAGCAGAGAATCGCCCAGTTCGCTCACCAGGTGGTGCAAGTGCTCTGGCAAGTCCATGACGTCTCCCCTCCCTCCCCAGGATAGCCTGGGCCCTTCCTGCACGGATCGGCCAAGTCGCTGTCAAGTTCAATCCAGGCCGAACCACGCTCGGATCTGTCGGGTCCATTGGTTTCGACGGCCTTCTTTGGGTGGAACCGCTGCGGTGGTTTCCCGTTCCCGCCGGTCCATGAGATCTATCAGTTGTTCCAACAGTTCTGGCTCCCGGCGCAGCGAATGGTCGAAGGCCTCCTTGGGCAATTCGAGGATGGCGGCCTCGGTGAGGGCCACCACCGTGGCATTGCGAGGCGCGCCCGTCAGGAGGCTGGCCTCCCCGAACCACTGGCCGGGCCCCAGGTCCGCCACGGCCTTCCAGTAGATGCCCGTGTACGGCTCCAGCCGTTCTTCCGGGTGAACCACCTGCAGGGTGCCCCGGTGCACGGCGAAGAGCGAGTTGCCCGGATCTCCCTCTCGAATGACGGCTTCGCCTGGGGCCACCGGGCGCAGGCGCAGATGAGGGCGCAGGTCTTCCATCCAGTGGCTGGGCAGGCCCAGGTTCTGGATGAGTTCGCCCATGAGCGTGGGGCCTGGAACGGGTTCGTCGACGGGTGGCAGCGGGGTGGGGCCGTGGGGCCCCATGAACCGGAAACCCTCCCGAGACAGGACGGTCGCCGCCAGGCGGGTGGCCTGGAAGGTGGCCTGGCGGCCATGGCGGAAGCCCAGGGCCCAGAAACGCATCTCCAATACGGCGCCGCCCATGTCACTGCTGTGCACCACCACTTCAGGGCGGTGGTGGGAATGATGGGGCAACCCGGCCAGGGCCCGGCTGAGCTTTTCAAGGGCCACATGCAGGTCGGGCCTGGGTTCGACGATCACTTTGGCCGTTCGGCGGTGCAGGCCGGAGGGCACATAGAGGTTGGTCACCACGGCCTGGGCCATGACGCGGTTCGGGAAGATGTCCGTGTCGCCGTTCTCGGTGCGCAGCTGCACCGTGCGCCAGGTCATGGCCTCCACCTGTCCGATGAGGGTTTCTCGGCCTGGGCCACCCCGCAGGTTGCCCGTGATCTCCAGCCAGTCCCCTTCCCGAAAAGCTGGATCGAGATGCAGGGAGATGCCCGCGAAGAGGTTGCCCAGCACCTCCTGAAGGCTGAGGCCCACCACTGCCGCCGCGATGGCGCCGGTGCCCAGCAGCTGGCCCAGGCTCACCTGCAGGGCATGGCGCAGGATGCCGCCTGCGGCCACCAGGTAGAGCGCCACCACCAGGAGATCCCGGGCGAAGCCGGGCGTGGCGGTCTGGCGATGGCTCAGGAGCGGATCGAGCAGCAGAAAGGAGATGACGCGGATGGCGCCATAGGCCACCAGGGACCAGAGGATCACATCCGCAGTCCGCTGCGCGGCAGGGTGATCCGTCACTCGGGGCAATACGAAAGCAGCTGCCACCAACAGCACGCCCAGCAGCACCCAGGCGGCCAGGCGGCGCGGAGCGCTCACCTTCTCTCTCAAGTCTCGGAACATGCGGAGAAGAATACCTGCTTCACGCGAGGAAGCGCGCCACAGCTCCGGCAGGATCCTCGCCCCAAAAGGGCCGGATGGCGGCGATGCCCGCCAACCGTGGATGTCGCATGGTCATCGCACTCCCCGGCTCCACCCCGCCCAAGGCCAGGAGTTGCGGCCCGCCTGCGGGCAGCCCATCCAGGAAACGATGCAACCGTTCCGGGCCCCAGGGCGCACCCTTGCCCGGGCTGGCAAAGATGGGAGAGATCAGCAGCTGGTCCGCCGAGGCCCGGCCGGGCCATTGATCCTCTGCATGCAGGGGGCGCGATAGCGGCACCAGACCAGGGGGCAGGTCCGGATGAGCTTCCGGCGCGTGCAGACCACAGCCCGCTACCAGGGCCACATCAAGGCGGCCAGCCACCCATAACCTGACGTCAGGCGCCACATCCTGGCACCAGCGGGCCGTCTCCAGCAGATGCCGCGCGGGCATGCTTTTCTCGCGAATGAGGAAGCCGTGGATGCCGCTGCGGAGCACCCTTTGCCACGCCTGAGGTTGAAACCCCAGCCCCGGGGTGATGGCCAGAAGGATCATCTGAAGAGGCTTTCCAGGGCCACGGGATCAAGCTTCGGGAGGCCCATGACGGCCACGTTCTCAGCCACGTGCGCGACCCGGCCCATGCCGCAGAGGGCCGTGGTCACACCTGGGCAGGAGCGGGTGAACTGCAGAGCGGCCTGGGCGGGTGTTTGCAGGCCCATGGCTTCGGCGAAGCCTTCGGGCAGTTGCCGCAGGATGCGGGCCTGCATGATGGACGCGGAAGTTTGCACCGATAAGCCGCTGGCCTGGGCCGCCGCCAGCGCTGTCATGGCGGTACCACCCAGGAGTTGGGTCGGGGCCAGGAAGGCTTCGGGCATGGCCAGGTTCAGGGGCAATTGGATCCAGCGGAAGTGATGGTTCTTGCCTCCCGCAGATTCGGCGGCTTCCAGCAGTCGAGCCAGGCTCAGGTGGCCCTCCTGCCCGGGCGGTACGCGGAAGCCGTTCCAGGTGGCCACGCCGTAGGCCCGGATCTTCCCGGCCGCGACGAAGCCCTCGCAGGCCTCGAAGGCCCGGGTGATCATGGCGTAGAAGGGCCGGACGCCGAGATGGGCCAGCTGTTGCTCGGGATTGTGGAGGTGGAACAGGTCGAGGGTTTCAATCCCCAGGGCCTCCCGGCTGATGTCCAGCTGGTGGGCCAGGTAGCGAGGTGTCATGGCATGGCAGCCATCCACCAGATCCTCCACGGATAGGATGCCGGGCGCCTCTAGTACGCGGTGGAACCAGGCGCGAGGGCCCTCCTCGGGGTGAGCCTCGGGCATGGGCAGGTAGCCGGCCTTGGTGGATACGAAGAACGAACCGCGGGGAAGGCCCTTGAAGGCCAGGCCCAGGGCGCGCTCAGAGCGGCCGCCCCGGTAGTTCGCGGCAGTATCGAAGACGGTGCCGCCTGCCTCGGCGAAGGCCCTGGCGGCCTCTGCGTAGGCCGCATCAGCGACGTCCGAGGCCGCGCCAAGGTAGGTGCCGAGGCCGAGGCTGCTGAGCTCCATGGCGCCTCCGTCAAAGGTGGCAGGCTTGAAGGGCGGGCTAGGTCAGCCCATCGAGTGGGGGCCCGGGGGTATTCGCGCAGCGGGGCACCCCCGGACGGCACGATTCCCCAGGACAACATCAACTATCGAGTTCTTCTTTCACGCCGCTGGTGCCCATGGTGATGAGGCGATCCGCAGCTCGGCGGGCCCATTCGGAACCCGGGTAGCTTTCCACCAGCTTCTGGTAGTAGTTCTTGGCCTCGGCGCGGAAATCCTTGACGCGGTCGGCACCGTAGGCCTGGAGTTCCTTGTTGTACTGGGCGATCTCTTCTTTGCTGAGATCCTTGAATTCGCCCTTCTTGGTCTTGGCCAGGAAATCCTTCCCGAACTGGACGATCTCTTCCCCGGACAGCAGGCGCTGCCGCATGGCCTCGCCCAGGTAGTAATAGGCCCGTTCCCTGTCCACATAGTCCGGGTAGGTATCCAGCAGGTTCTTCAGACGGCGCTCGGCGCCGGGATAGTAGTACACGTTCACGTAGAAGATGCTCACGATGAGCTCATGCTCCGCGAGGCGCCGCCAGCACTGCAGGATCTTGGCCTTGGCCTCCGCGGCATAGGGGCTGCCCGGTGATTCCGCCAGCAGCTGCTGGAAACCGTCGAGGGCCTTCCGGGTTTCCGCCTGATCGCGCTCGGCGCTTTCGATGGAGGAAAAGTGGCACAAGGCGCGATGGTACATGGCGTAATCCCGCGCCTCATGGCGTGGGAAATAATTCAGGAAGCTGGAGTACTCGACTTCCGCTTCCGGGAAGCTGGGACTGCCCTGGAAGAAGAAGCTGTCGCCCAGCATCAGCTTGGCCTTGGGGAACTCGGCGGATCCGGGCAGGTACTGCTCCAGTTGGCGCAGAGCCGTCCGGGCATCGTTGAACTTGCCAAGCTTCATCTGTTTATCGGCGGTGGCCATCAATTCTGCGGCAGTGACGCCGGTATCCACTGTCTTCGGTTTGCGGCAGCCCAGACCCAGGCCCGCCAGGATGGCGGTGAGGGCGAAGGCGGTGAGGGTGCGCTTCATGCGGGCTCCGGAGACAGCACTATAGACATGGCGGGACGGTACGAAGGGTTCCAGGCCTGGGCAAGTCTCTCAAGCCATGGCTCGGTAAGGGCCTGGGCTTGGTCCCGAAGGCGGTCGTGGAAGATCTCATGGAAGAAGGCCGGAAGGCGGTGGCGTTCCAAGATGCCTGGCCGCACCGCGGACCAAAGCGCTTCGGCGCCATCGGGATCGACCACGGTGTCATGGCCGGATTCCAAGAGCAGGATGGGACGGTCCAACTCGTGACCCAGGGGCAGGACCTCGGCCCGGCCTTCATCCAGAGCTGCCCCGAAGGCGGCAGTGGCCCAGCGGTGGCAGAGCGGATCCGCCTCGTACCGCTGCACGATGACGGGATCCGAACAAACCTGGCTCTTGTCTCCGTGGAGATGGACGGGGCGGTGGGGCATGAACCAGCGCAGGAGCCGGGAAAGGATCACCAGCAGCCGTGAATTGGACAGCACCGCCACGGCCGGGGCCGACAGGATGAGGCCATCCAGGGTGTCAGCGTGCCAGAGCAGGGTGAGCAGGGCCACCAAGCCGCCAAAGCTATGGCCAAGAACAACTTGAGGGCAAACTGGCAAGGGGGGCATGGGCACCCCGTCCACCACCCGGGGCTGGGCTCCGGTGCGCTCGGCATCGTAGCGGCGCTCTTGGCGCAGAAAGAGGGCGAAGTCGTCCACGAAAGCCCGGATGCCCACCGCATCGCCCCGGATGCCGCCGGAACGGCCGAAGCCCCGGTGATCCATGCTGGAAACGGACCAGCCCAGGTCATGCAACCAATGGGCGGTGTGACGGTAGCGCTCACCGTGTTCGCCGTAGCCATGGGAGATCACCACCCGGCCCTTGGGCTGGGGGTGTTCCCAACGGGCCCAGGCGAGAGGCACCCCCCCATGGCCGGTCAGGACCCCACGGACGGTGGGCTCCAGATCGGCGGGGATCACAGGGATGAAACCAGGCATCCGACCAGAATAGCGTGGGGATCCGAAAGCCTGTCGGAGAACCCTTCGGACCCAGGGTCAGGGCCCTGCAATCAGGTAAAGGCCTCCCTTTGACGATAACCTCCTGTGGATTTCAGGGGTCAAGCGTGCTCGCTAAGGGCCTGATCGTGGGGTGGCTGATCTGGGGTTTGGGGGCTTTGGCCCTGGCCCAGTCTCCCTATCTTGGTTCCCCGGTGACGACCAGCTACGGGCCCGATCAGTACAAGGCGCACAACCAAAACTGGGCGGCGGTGCAGGACCGTCGTGGCGTGATGTATTTCGGCAACACCATGGGGATCGTCGAATACGATGGCCAGCACTGGCAAATGGTGGCGGTTCCCGGAGCTGCCGCGGTGCGGGCCCTGGCCCTGGGGCCGGATGGGACCATCTACTACGGCGCAGTGGGAGATTTCGGCTACCTGGCGGTATCCCCGGCCGGTAAGGTCGCAGCGGTGTCGTTGAAAGGCGACCTCCCCGCTTCGGAAGCCTTCTTCAGCGATGTCTGGCAGGTGGAGAGCTGTGCCGACGGCATCTATTTCCTCACCCGCCAACGGTTTTTCCGGTTGAAGGGGGGCCGCATCACAGGTGTGCCCGGGGCCCTGGCCCCCTCCCAGGCCTGTGTGTTGAATGGCACCTTGTTCTACCTCGATCAGACGAAGGGTGTTTGCCTGGTCGACGGCGATGAGGTGGTGCCCATTCCTGCCTTGGCAGGCCTTGTGGATGGTCAGCGTCTCGTCCTGGCCCCCTTCGGCCCCCATGAATTGCTGGTGGGTCGCCTCTCCGGAGGGTTCCGCCGGGTCGATCTGGCCCCGTTATGGAGTGAGACGGCTCGCAAATACCAGCCCGATTACCCCGCCAAGGGCCTGGTGAAGGCCTTTCCCACGGAAGCCGATGACCTGGTGAAAGAAACCCAAGGCCAGTTGTACAGGCTCGCTCCCATCGGGTCCCAGGCTTTCGCACTGGGACTGCGGAAAGCTGGTGTGCTCATCATGGACCGCAGCGGCAGGATCATCCGGGCCCTCAACACGGATGTGGGCCTGGTGGACAACACCGTCAATGGCCTCTGGGTAGATGCCTCTGAGGATCTGTGGGTCACGACGGCCAAGGGCCTTTCCCATGTGGAGCTGAGTGTCCCGCAGTCCGTGTTCGACAGCCGGAACGGCATCGAGGGGTTGCCCCTTTCGGTGCAATTTCACCAGGGACGCCTGTACGTGGGCACCTTCCAGGGCCTGTTCATCGAGCGGCCCTATCGGTTCAGCTTCAAGGAGAACCGGCCGCGCTTCGAGGAGGTGAAGAACGGCCCCAACCAGGTTTGGCAGTTTCTGGAAGTGGAGGGAGATCTGCTGGCGGCCAGCGCCCGGGGGCTGCAGCGCATTCAGGGCGAGGCCGCCGTGCGGATTGCCGGATCTTCCGGGGGAGGCCTCTGTCTGGGCACCTCCCGCCGGTGGCCGGGCCGACTCTTCATGGGTTCGCAGTCAGGCCTGGAGGTGTTCGGCAGGGAAGGCGGCCAGTGGCGGCGCCAGGGCGCCTTCCCCGAAATCAGGGATTCCATCTACCGCATCACCGAGGATGCCAATGGTGACCTCTGGCTGAGCACCCTGGTCCACGGCCTGTTGCGGCTTCGCTTCCAGGGCAGCCATCCCACCGAAGCCACGATCCAGATCTTTGGCCCGGCGGATGGATTGCCCGGGAACACGGGGCTGCGAACGGCCTATCTGGACGGAGTCCTATACGCCCTCACACCCATGGGGCTCTTCCGTGCGGAAAGGCAGAAGGCTGAAGGCGCGGCATCCGAAGTCACCCGGTTCGTTCCGGATCCCGTGATCGGCCCGGTTCTAGATGAACCGCACCGCGAGTTGTACGGCATGACCAGCGATGGCCATGCCGGGTACCTCTTCAACACCGAGAACGGCGTGGTCTGGGCGGTGCCCGAAAAAAAGGGTGGCTTCAGCGCGGTCACCCGCCCCTTCGAGGGGCTCTCCACGGCGACGGATCGGGTGTACGTGCATCCCGATGGCGCCTTCTGGATCACCGGCAGCACGGTTCAGCGGGTGGACCCTCGGGCATGGAAGGACTATCAAGTTCCCTTCCAGGTGCTCATCCGGAAAGTGATTTCAAAGGACAAGCGCCTGCTCTTCGAGGGGGCTCATGGGCAGGAGAATCCGACCCTTCGGCATCAGCGGACAGCGTTTCGAAGTGGGCCTGACAGCAGCGAATGGCTGGAACTGCCCTTCCGCGATAACGGTCTCTCTTTCGATTATTCGGCCACTTTTTTCGAGCGGCCCGGCACCACCCGGTTCCAGGTGCTGCTCGAAGGCTTTGATAAGGACTGGAGCGAGTGGTCGTCTGGCACGTTCAAGGAGTACACGAACCTTCCCGTGGGCCATTACCGGTTCCGGGTGAGGGCCCGGAATCTGTACGGAATGCTCGGCCAGGAAGCCCAGTTCCGAATTCGGGTGCTGGCGCCCTGGTATCGCACCCTCTGGGCCTACCTGGCCTGGGCGGTGCTTGGCGCCGGCAGTCTCGCAGGCTTGGGGTACGCCTACACGTTGAGGCTGCAGCGCCAGAAAAGGGTGCTGAAATCCCTGGTGGCCAGCCGCACCTCGGAGCTGCAGCGGGTCAATGACCGCTTGTACCGGCTCAACGATGAAAAGAACCGCATCCTTGGCGTGGCGGCCCATGACTTGCGGAATCCGCTCACCGGCATCCTCCTGGCCTGTGAGCTCATGGACGAAGAACCCAGCCAGGAGAAGGCCCTCCATTTCTCGGCGCAGGTGCGGGCCCAGGGCCGCCGGATGCTGGAACTCATCCAGGGTCTGCTGGATGTCAACGCCATCGAGACCGACACGGCGGACCTGCCGAACCTGGACAGTCTGGATCCCATCCCCGCCATCGAATCCGCATGCAAAGCCCACTCCACCCATGCCCAGCGGAAGAGCATTGACCTGGAATGTCGGCTCGGAGCGTCCGGGCAGATGGTCCGGGGCGACGCCCGGCACTTCGAGCGGGTGATGGACAACCTCATCAGCAACGCCGTGAAATATTCCCCCGCGGGCTCCCGCATCCTGATCACGCGCGCCGAAGAACCGGGGCATTCCGTGTTCCGGGTTCAAGACGAGGGCCCGGGGCTCACGGCAGAGGATCAGGCGCAGCTCTTCCAGACCTATGCGCGTCTCAGTGCGCGCCCCACTGGCGGGGAAAGCTCGGTGGGCCTGGGGCTTTCCATCGTCAAGCGGCTCACGGAGAGCATGGGCGGCGAAGTATGGGCTGAAAGCGAACCCGGTCGCGGCACGACCTTCTGCGTACGGCTGCCCCATGGCTGTAGCGGCTCAGCCCGGTCCTTCTGAGACGCCGGGCCCGGATTCGGCCGGATTGCACTAAACTCAAAGGTTCCCCTGGCTTCGGAGGCGGCGCTGGGGCTGGAGATGCCGACAATGGATTTCGAGACCCTGGCACGGGCCAAGAACGAGCTGGAACCCCGCGTCCAGCAGTTGGTCGCCCACCTGGACCCCGAGCGCAAAGCCCTTGAACTGGAGCAGATCGAGGAGCGCACCACGGCCCCCGGTTTCTGGGATGATCCCGATGCCGCCAAGCCCCTGTTGCAGAAGCGCGGTTCCATCACCAACGACATCGCCCTGGCCAAGCGCCTGAGCGGAGGCATCGAAGACCTGGATACTGGGCTGGAACTGGCCAAGGAAGATTCGGAGATGCTGGCCGAAGCGGAGGCCGTGGAAGGGGAACTCCGCAAGGCCGTCGAGGATGCTGAACTGCGCATGATGCTCAGCGGCGAGCTGGACAACAATCACGCCATCGTGGCCATCGCGCCCGGCGCGGGTGGCACCGAAAGCCAGGACTGGGCGGCCATGCTGCTGCGCATGTACCTGCGCTTCTGCGAGTCCAAGGGCTGGGCCACCGAGATGATCGACTACCAGGATGGGGAAGAGGCCGGTATCAAGGGCGCCACCTTCATCGTCGATGCGCCCTTCTCCTACGGCTACCTCCGGGCAGAGGCCGGTGTCCACCGCCTGGTGCGCATCAGCCCCTTCGACTCCGCCAAGCGGCGCCACACCAGTTTCGCGGCGGTGTATGTGAGCCCCGAGCTGGATGACACCATCAACGTGGACATCCCCGAGAAGGATCTAAAGATCGATGTGTTCCGCGCCAGCGGTGCCGGCGGCCAGCACGTGAACCGCACCGAATCCGCCGTGCGCTTCACCCACCTGCCCACCGGCATCGTGGTGTCTTGCCAGAACGAGCGCAGCCAGATCAAGAATCGGGCGACGGCGCTCAAGGTGCTGCAGGGGCGCCTGTATGAACTCGAGCAGCGCAAGTTCCAGGAAAAAGTGGCCGCGGCCAGCGGCGACAAAGCCGACGTGGCCTGGGGCAGCCAGATCCGCAGCTACGTGCTGCAGCCCTATCAGATGGTGAAGGATCACCGCAACGGCGCTGAAACCAGCCAGACCCAGAAGGTGCTGGATGGCGACATTGATGTGTTCATCCGCACCCAGCTGTTGGCCAAGAGCCGCAAGAGCGAAGGCTGATCACTTCAGGGCCCGGAACAGGTTGCTGAAATCGTCGCGCCACGGAAGCACGGCGCCGGGCAGGTGTTTCACGTCCTCGTTGTTCTGGAAAGCGGGGCGGGAGAAGAAGGCTTCATCTCGTGAGATCAGAACCCAGGTCGAGCCGTAGGCGCCTTCCTCCTGATCCGAATCGGTGTCCACCACCCGTGCCTGCTTGTGGAAGGTATTCACGGCTGCGCGCACCACGGGCTGCAGGGCGAGGTAGCGGTTGGAGACATGGACGGCCAGCACCCCGTCGGGATTCAGATGCCGGAAATAGAGGCCGAAGGCTTCGCGTGTGAGCAGGTGCACGGGGATGGAGTCGCTGGAGAAGGCGTCGATGGCTAGCAGGTCGTAACCCTGGGGCGTCTCGGCTTCGAGGCTGAGGCGGGCATCCCCCAGCACCACTTCCGTGGTGGCCTTGCCATGATCGAGGTAGGTGAAATGGCGCCGGGCGAAGGGCTCGACCAGGGCGTTGATTTCGTAGAACCGAAGCTGGTCGCCTGGGCGTCCATAGGCCGCGAGGCTGCCGGCGCCAAGGCCCACCACGCCCAGTTTCCGGGGCCCCTCCTGGAGGCTGGTCAGAGCCAAACCCACGCCGGAATCCTCGCTGTAGTAGGTCGAAGGCCGATCCGCCTTGGCGGGATCCAGGAACTGTCCGCCGTGGGTGATGGTGCCATGGGCCAACACCCGCCAGCCGCGCTCGGGATTGTCGTAAACGGCGAGGGTGCCGTAGAAGTTGCGGCTGCGGGCCACGACGATGCGGTCTGCATCGCGATCCAATCCGAAGGAATGGATGCCCAGGAAGAGTGCGACGCTGCCCATCCCAAGGGCGGATCGCCAACGCCGCGTCTGCCCCGGATCCCAGGCCAGGGCCAAGGCTGCCATGGCACCAGCGGCGGCCAGACCCAGGGGCAGCTCCAGGTAGGTGGTGAAGATTCGAGGAGCCAGCCAGGCCACGAAGAGCCCACCCAGGGCGCCGCCCAGGCTCAGTCGCAGATAGAAGCCCGTGAGGAAGCGCGGATGGGGACGCCGCCGGGACAATTCGCCGTGGGCCACCATGCAGGCCACGAAGAGGCCCAGGCTGAAGAGGGCCACCTGGCCTCGCACCGAACCCAGCCACTGGGCGGCGGTGCTCAAGGCCGAGACTGGATATTCGGCATAGCGGAAGTTGGGGCGAAGCGAGAGCGACATCACCACCAGCAGGAAGGGCAGCAGGGTCAGGAAGAATCCCCGGCGGTACCAGCGGGTGCTGTCGAAGCAGAGGATGAAGCTGAGCAGGTAGAGGCCCAGGGGCAGCACCCACAGGAAGGGAATGGGCGCCACATTGGTGCTGAGATGGGTGGTGACGGCCATGAGCAGTACCGAGGGCACCGCGGCAAAGGCGATCCACAGCAGCTTCATGGCGAAGCCGGGAGCTTCCCCCACCTCCGAAACGGTGGAATCATCCCGTGCCTCGGGCGCGCTTTTCAGGGCCACGAAGAAGACCAGGGCCGCGAAGGCCACGAAGCCCGCTGACCACAGCCAGGATTGGCTTCGCATGGGCAGGAAGGGCTCGACGAACACCGGGTAGGAAAACAGGGCCAGCATGGAGGCGAGGTTGGAAAGGGCGAACAGGCGGTAGGGCACCTGGCCCCGCCGTGCCACCCAGGCCTGCACCAGGGGGCCGGTGGTGGAGAGCGCCAGGTAAGGCAATCCGATGGTGACCAGGAGCAGACCCAGCAAACGCCCCAGCGGCTCGGTGCCGCCCGAAGGCCGGAACCAGGGATGCAGCCGAAGCGGCAGGGTGAGGAGGGCCGCCACCAGTAAGGCGCCATGCAGCCTGACCTGGCGTGCATGGGAGAGGTGGCGCACCACCAGATGGGCGTACAGATAGCCCAGCAGAAGCAGCGCCTGAAAGAAGAGCAGGCAAGTGGTCCATACGCCCGCGCTGCCGCCGAACCACGGCACCACCAACTTGCCCACCATGGGCTGCACCTGGAACAGCAGGAAAGCGCTCAGGAAGATCGTGACTGCTGGCAGGAGAAGCGAATTCCCGGCCGATGCCTCGCGAGGCGTATCCATGGGGGCTCCAGGCTTTCCCCCACTGTGGCAGGAGCCGGGAGCACCGCTCTAGATCTATGCGTCGTTATTCGCCTTTGGAGGCGCGTTCGATCTGCTCATCCTTGGGCAGGCGGAACACCCAGCGGCCCGTGATGCGATCCCAGAGATCAAAGCAGCAAAGCCAGTTCAGGAGGCCCGCAACCATCACATAGGTGGCGCCGTACTCCTGAGTGAGGGTGCGAACAGGTTCGGTACCGGCGCCCCCGAAGGCCCAGGCGAAGGCCCCATAAACTGGACCGATGCCCGCCGTGGCGAAGGCGCCGAGCGAAGGCAGCCAGGAACCGGCCACGGGAACGAAGATGCCGCCCTTCACACCATCCACGGCGCCGTACTGCATTTGCAGCGCGCCCAGCACGCAAAAGAGCGCCCAGATACCGAAGAAGACCTTGGCCCGGCCTTTCTCGCCCGTCACCCAATATCCCGCGCCCGGCACCAGCCACTGCAACAGGAGGGGCTTCCAGGCCGCCTTCAGGGCCTTCTGTTTGCGCAGGGGCACGGGGAGTCTCAGGACGGGCTTGTCGTTGCTCATGGGTTCAGATTACCCCAAGATGGCGGGGCCTCACCCGGGAACGCAGGCGGCCGAGGTGGATGGCATGAATGGTATGCCTTACCTGCCGTACAGGCTGCAGATTGGTTGGGGGTGAAAGGCATTCCCGGAATGGGCCTGCAGGTTGATCCCGGTCTCCTCCCAACAACACCAATTAATGCCCAGATAATTTTGCCTGATGGACAAATTTGCCTCATTAATTTGTTGATATTATTATTAATAACAATAAACATTTAAATAACTAAAGTCTTATGAAACCAGTTCCGATCTCGCGACATCTGGAGGGCTTTTCCTTCAGCGAACCGTCGGAGGTGTGAATTGAAGATCTTTGCCGCTCTGCCCATCGCCTTTGGTTTGGTGTGCAGCCAGCAGCCGGTCTGGGCCCAGGAGAAGCCGTTGGATCTGGAAGCCGAATTGACGGCCCTTCTGAATACCAAGGTCGAAGTCGCTTCCAAGTCCGCGGAGAAGCTCAGCGACGCGCCGGGCGTCATTTCCGTGATTTCCAAGGATGAATTGCAGCGCTTTGGCGGCAACTCGCTGGCTGATGTGCTCAGCCGCGTGCCCGGCATGGTGCACATTGCCAGCTATTTCTCTGACCGCAGCATGATGGCGGCCCCCGGCGACAACCTGCGGGGCCTGAAGAGCAGCGTCCACGTGCTGGTGCTGTTCGATGGGCGCCCGGTGCGCGAGGTGCAGGAAGGCGGCATCAAGGATGACATCTACGAAACCTTCCCCGTGGCGGCCATCGACCACATCGAAGTGATCAAGGGGCCCGGCTCGGTGCTCTACGGCTCCGAAGCCTTCGCGGCCGTGATCAATATCGTGACGGACAAACCCAAGGAAACGGGCGGCGCCCTGGCCGGCTCCTTCGCCTCCAACGGCGGGTACAAGCACTGGGGCAAGGTGGATGTGGCCTCGGGGGATCTGACCCTGTCCGCCACGATCCAGGCCATCAAGCCTTCTGAGTGGGACACCAAGTACGGATTCGGCACCACGCCCAACGGGCCCACCACCGTGATCACCCCCGCCAACCTGGATCCCAAAGGTGAGAGCGCGTTCCTCCACTCCACCTACAAGGGCTTCAGCCTCACGGGCGGCTTCTTCAAGTGGGATACGCCCTTCATGATCGCCGACTACATGGGCGATGTGTCGGGCAAGCGCTCCACCAAGAACTATCTGGATCTGGGCTACAACTTCGAAATCAATGACCGCTGGAACATCACGGCCAACGGCACCTACAACAAGGCCACCCTGAAGGTGAACGACGGCGGCGCCCCGGGCATCGAGCGCGATTCCGACGAATGGCTGCTGGAACTCACGAGTTTCTACTCGCTGAACACCAAGGGGAAGTTCATCGTGGGCGCCCTGTACAGCAAGGCCACCGGCACCGAGAAGACCCTCGGCTCACCCTCCACCACCACGTCCACCGGCAGCCGCGCCAGTCAGGCGCTCTATTCCCAGCTGGACTACCTGGTGGCGCCAGAGGTCAAGACCATCGTGGGCTTCCAGGCCCTCAAGGTGGGCGAGGCTGATTCCACGCTGGTGCCACGCCTCGGCGTGATCTGGAATCCGACGCAGCAGATCAATGCCAAGCTGCTCTATGGCGAAGCCTTCCGCGCGCCCTACATCAACGAGAACTTCATCGACTTCCTGGGCTTCCTGAAGGGCGACAAGGCCCTGAAGCCTGAGAAGGTGAAATCCACCCAGGCGAGCCTCAGCTATTCCGGAACCTCGGGCCAGGTGACGGTCAGTGCCTTCCAGAACAAGCAGAGCGACCTGGTGGTCTTCACCTCGAGCCCCACGCTTCCGGCGGGCTTCCTCCAGTACCAGAACCTGGCCAAGGCCAAGATCGAAGGCTTTGAGGTGGAAGGGAAATACTACGCCAGCAAATCCCTGATGCTGGTGGGCTCGGTCCTGTCCCAGCGGCCCGGCGATGGCGAGCTCACGGGCATCTCCAACTTCGGAGCCAAGGCGGGCATCAGCTACAGCGGCGAGTACGGCGTGGTCAGCCTCTTCGATGTCCATCAGGGCTCCATCGACCAGTCTCTTTACAACACGGCCAGCAGCAATCCCAAGCCTGGAAGCTACGATCTGGTGAGCCTGCACGCGAAGCTCAATCTGAACGAAGTGTTCGGATTCAAGAGCAAGGCCAAGTTCGAGGCCTTCCTCCAGGGCGACAACATCCTGGACAAGGAAGTCTGGATTGTGGCCACAGGCGATTCCGAATTCCCGTCCTCCATCCCCTTCAACAAGGGACGGACGGTCTACCTCGGCGCCAAGGTGTCCTTCTAGGCCGGGCCCTGGGTTTCCTTTGACTTCCCATCAGGAGTTCTGAATGTTCCACACTGCATTGCAGCGCCTGAAAACCCTTCCCGCGTTGGTGCTGATGGCCGCCAGCCTGAGTCTCAGCGCCGGGGATCTTCCCCCGGCCGTTCAGGCCAAGTTCGTGAAAATCCTCGCCGCCGCCGCCGGTTCCCCAGGCAAAGTGGTCTGCAAGGATGGGGATGTCCTTGGCGAGCTTGAGAAGATCGGTGTTTCCCAGGACAGCGGTTCCAAGGTGGCCTGGGCCACGGGCGGCGACGTCAAATCCATGAAGGCCGCGGGCAAGTTCGTGATCTGCTCCAAGCTGGACGACCTCCCGAAAGGGGGCGCCATCGCCATCGTGGAAGAGGGCGGCAAGCCGCAGATCTACCTTCACATGGGCAACATTGCTGCCTCGGGTGTGTCCCTGGCGGACAGCGTTCTGAAGATTGGGAAGCGCCTCTAGTTTCTCAGGCGTCCCATCGCTCGAATCATCGTTCCAAACGCAGCAGCCATGCGGCCGTGTTCCTTCTGGGAATGCGGCCGCATGGCTTTGGCGGGAAGCCCGATTGTGATTGAACGATGGTTTCGGATTCTGACTTGATTGGTGTTTTAAGTGGACCATTGGTTTATTTTCAAAGCGGTCCAGCCATGACTCCCCGTTGCCCTCCATCTTGTTCAGGCGAGGTCCATTTCCACTGCCCTTGGGCCGGGTGGAGACCTTCCTGCTCCGGGAGTCCCATGAAGCGACTGGTCCTAGTCATCACTGCCCTTTTCCTCGGAGTGGTCTGCCTCTCCCACTGCGGAGGAGGTGGCAGCAAGTCTGCAACCAAGCAGACCACGGGAAGCGCGCCTTCCATCGCTTACCCTGTGCAGACACTGACGGCCACTGTGGGGGAAGCGCTTACGTCTTTGGTCCCCACCAACACTGGGGGGGCGAGTGAGGCCTGGTCCATCGTTCCGGCGCTGCCGGCCGGCCTGACGTTCAGTACGGCCACGGGCCAGATCAGTGGCACCCCCACAGCGGCAAGCTCGGCCACCACCTACACCGTGACTGCCACCAACGGGGCAGGCACGGGAACAGCCACGATCTCCCTCACGGTGGCTGCCACGCTCACCAAGCCGGTCATCAGCTACACGCCTTCCAGCGCGAATGCCACCGTGGGTGTGGCCATGCCGTCTCTGGTGCCGACCAATGCTGGGGGCGCGGCGACGGGGTGGACGGTGGCACCGGCCTTGCCCGCCGGCCTCGGCCTGAACTCCTCCACCGGACAGATCAGCGGTACGCCTACAGTCCTCAGCGCAGCGACCAGCTACACGGTGACCGCCACCAACAGCGCGGGGAATGGCACCGCCAAAGTGTCCATTACGGTGGTGGCGGCCCAGGGAAAACCGGTGATCAGCTACACGCCCGCCACGATCAATGCCACGGTCGGCACCGCGATTTCCACCCTTACCCCCGCCAACACGGGCGGCGCGGCCACCGGCTGGACCGTGGCGCCGACACTGCCTGCCGGAATCAGCCTGAACGCCAGTAGCGGCCAGATCAGCGGCACCCCCACCGCTGTGACTGCCGCCGCCACCTACACCGTGACGGCCACCAATGCCAGTGGCAGCGGCACCACCACTCTGTCCATCACGGTGAGCGCCGCTGCCACCCTGGCCATGGCCACGCCGCCCGACGCAACTCAGGGTTGGCTGTCCGCTTCTGGAAATCACGTCTACCGCCAGGGCCAGGTCTGGGTGGGCCGGGGCATGAACGTGCCCGACACGCGGCGGGGTTGGGGCACCACCGCGCCGCTGGATGAGTACTATTCCACGGCTGAGGTGAACGCCATTCTGGGGGCCGCCACGGATGGCTATTTGGATGGGAATGGGGCCACCCAGCCGGGCTGGGGCGCGGATTTCCTGCGCGTTCCCATGGGCACCTATGTGTCAGATGCGGGGGACTTCATCCAGGATGCGGCCTACCGGCAGCACCTCATCGACATCGTCGACAACCTGGCCACCAAGCGGGTGGGGGCCAACAAGGACCGGCCCGTCTACGTGATGCTTTCCGTCTGGAACGACCCCGCCAAACCCGACAACGAAGTGCCAACCACGGCAACCACCGGCCCCATCGATGGCAGCAGCACCACCATGCAGCAACTGTGGGTCGCGCTTTCCACCGTGTTCTACAAGTACCCCTACGTGGTCTACGGCATCACGAACGAACCCAATAACGTCACCGACCAGGCCGCTGCCTGGGCACGTTTCAATGAAGTGGTGCAGGCCATCCGGGACAACGAGAACGCCTTGGCAGCCCAGTTGGGGCAGAGCACACCGAACCACCACCTGATCGCCGTGCAGGGCCTGGATGGTTGGGCCAGGGATCTCTCCTACTATGTGACGCATCCCATCACGGCGGGCGGTGGGGCGAACGTGATCTACGAGGCTCATCCCTACAATGCCGTGGCGGATTTCTCGACGGTCTTCGAGAACGCCTCCAAGACGCTGCCGGTCATCATCGGGGAATTCGGCCCCGATCCGGATGGGAACATGCCCGCCAGTGCTTTGGTCCCCCTCATGGATTCGGCGGAAACCCGGCAGATTCCGTACATGGGGTGGTATTTCGGAGAAACCTGGGATGTCGCTCCCGGCATGCTGGATACCGAAACCCTGGGCACCCAGGGAGGGCGGGTCACGTTGAACCTGGTGCCGAATGCCGCCTGGGGCGCGGTCCTGAAAGCCCGATTGGCCAAGCCCGCACCTTGAGGGCTTGTTCGGATTGAAACCCCCCAACGTTGAAGGCCGCCCAGAGGCGGCCTTCAACGTTCGTCAGGGACGAGGAGAACGACTAGTCGGTGGCGAAAGGCAGCAGCGCGATGTTGCGCGCGCGCTTGATCGCTTCCACCAGCTCACGCTGGTGCACCGCGCACACACCGCTGGTGCGGCGGGGCAGCACCTTGCCGCGCTCGGGGGTGAAGGCCTGGAGGGTCTTCACGTCCTTGTAGTCGATCATGAGGGACTTCTCGACGCAGAACTTGCAGAACTTGGCGCGTCGTCCCCCAAAAGCCTTCTTCTTCTTGGGCTTGCCCTTCTTGGCATCGGCGCGGCGCTTCATCCCATCACCTCTTCAGCGGAACGTTCCTTGATACCGGCCTGGGCCTTGCGCTTGGCTTCGCGCTCGATGCGCTGCTTCGTGCGGCCCGCGGCCTTCTCAGCCTCGTCCATGCGGATGCTGAGGTACTTGATCACGGCATCGTTGTTGCGGAAACGGCGCTCGAGCTCGTGGATGAGGTCGGGGCCGGCGTTCATTTCGAAGAGCGTGTAGTAGCCCTCGCTGAACTTCTGGACTTCGTAGGCCAGCTTCTTGCGGCCCCACTTGTCGGTCTTGAGCAGTTCGCCACCCTGCTCGGCAATGATCCCCTCGTACTGCTTGACGAGCTCATCAGCCTGCTCGTCGGTCAGCGTGGGGGAGGCGATGAAGATGGTCTCGTAACGACGCATCATTCCTCCTTGTGGATGTGAAGCCCCCTAATGGATTCCAGGGAGCAAGGAAGAGTCCTCCAACGGAGGACACGAAGGAGTAGTTTCGCGTGAAAGGCCTGGAAGATCAACGAAAAGTCTGGGGTTAGAGCCCCCAGAAGGCGGCCGGGTTCACCTGATTGGCCAGGGTGCCCAGATCCTCCGTTTCCGCCAGAAGCTCCAGAAACCGGGCAAAGGGCGCATCCAGCGCATCGATGCGCGCCCACTCGGGGTCGGTCCAATGGCCCAGCACATAGTCCGCCAGGGGTCGCTCGAAGGGGCCGATGCCCAGGCGCAGGCGGGCGATGTCCTGGGTGCCGAGGCAGCCGAAGACAGATCGCAGGCCGTTATGGCCGCCATCGGAACCATCCAGCCGGAAGCGCCCCGTGCCCAGGGGTAGATCCTTGTCGTCGTAGAGCAGCACTAGGCGCCGGGGGTAGAGGCCCGCGGCTGCGGCCTGAGCGCAGACTTCGCCCGACAGGTTCATGTAGGTGCTGGGCACCAGGGCCTGCAGCTGATCAGACAGCGGGTAGAGCGAACCCGATGGAAACCGCTTGCGGGGGGCAGGTGCCAGGTTGCGATCCGCCATCCAGCGTTGCAGCAGGAGGCGGCCCAGGTTGTGACGGGTGTCCTGGTATTCAGATCCGGGGTTGCCCAACGGTACCAAAGTCCACATGGATCCATCCTACTGAGCGCGGGCTTCCGCCCGGTAACGACAAACGCGGCCGAAGCCGCGTTTGTCGCACAGGGAAAGGCCGCGAAAGGACTACTTCTTCTCTTCCTTCTTGCCCTTCTTGGCCACTTCGGGCTCGGCGGCGGCAGTGGCGGCAGCTTCTTCCTCGGCGGCCTTGCCGTGGATGGAGCAGACCACCTGGTGGGCGTCGCCGGTGAGGACGACGTTGGGCACCAGGGCCAGCTGCTCGAAGCGGACGCTATCACCCACATTGAGGTTGGTGATGTCCACATCGATGTGGCTGGGGATGATGCTGGGCAAGCATTCCACTTCGATCTCGCGATGGGCGAAGTCGAGGATGCCACCCTGACTCTTCACGCCAACGGCGGTGCCCACAAGGCGCACGGGCACCTTGACGCGAACCTTGACGGTCATGTCGACGCGCATGAAGTCCACGTGGCGCAGACGGCCGGTGATGGGATCGCGCTGCAGGTCCTTGATGATGACGTGGCGCTTGATGTCGGTGCCCTCGCGCTGGAGGAACATCACGGAGTTCATGCCGGCGTCGCTGGCCAGCACGCGGGCCACGGCCTTGGGGCTGATGGCGATGGCGACAGGGGGCTCGTTCAGGCCGTAGACCACGGCCGGAATCATGCCGCTCTTCTTGAGCTCACGAACCGCGGCCTTGCCGAAGGATTCGCGCTTGGGGACGATCAGGACTTCCTGGGACATGGATTCCTCCTACCTGGCAGCGTTGGATGAGTTGCTGCCCTCTCGTTGGGGTGGGTCCGGGCGGACCGCTCGGTTCCTCCCGGTGGAGGGCCGAACCATCGATTCTGCCCGAGAAACCCAATAAAACCAAGGAGGTTCTTTGTAGAGGCCGCCCGCGGGGCTGTACCATCAGGAAGTTACACCCGGGTTATAGGATCTGATCCAGAGGGCCAGCCGTGTTTCATCCCATTCCCCGTCCCGAGGAACTGCTCAACCGTGAGTTGAGCTGGCTTGATTTCAATGCCCGGGTCATGGAAGAAGCCGAGGATCCCACCGTGCCCCTGCTGGAGCGGGTGAAGTTCCTCAGCATTGTCTCCAGCAACTGGGATGAGTTCTTCATGGTGCGGGTGGCGGGCATCTGGCGGCAGATCGACGCCGGCATCACCCAGCCCGGGCCCGATGGCCTGACGCCCCGCCAACTGCTGGAGCGGGTGTCCTCCCGCATCCATGCCTATTCGGCCCGGCAGCACGAACTGTTCCACAAGGTGCTGGCGCCTCAGCTGGAGGCAGAGGGCATCGCCATCCTGGAACCCGAGGATCTGGATCCCTCCCAGCAGGCCTTCGCCCTGGACTACTTCGAGCAGAGCCTGCTGCCCCTCATCACGCCTCTGGCTGTGGACACGGGCCATCCCTTCCCCCGCCTGGGCAACCGTGCCCTGGTGCTGGTGGTGGAGCTTGAGCCGGATGAAGATCTGCTGGACGGCGATCTGCCCGCCTCGGAGTTGTCCTTCATCCACGTGCCCACGGGCCTGGCCTCCCGTTTCCTGCGGGTGCCGTCTGCCCCCGGCACCCATGCTTTTGTCATGCTGGAAGACGTGGTGCGGCATCACTTGTCCCGCCTCTTCCTGGGTTACACCGTGAAGAGCTGCCACGCCATCCGGGTGACCCGCGATTCCGACTTGCCCGTGGAAGAAGATCCCTCTGAGGATCTGCTCAAGACCGTGGAGGAGGGGCTCCGCGACCGCCGCCGTGGCGCGGTGGTGCGGCTTCAATACGAGTACGGGCTGTCCACTGAGGTGCTGGATCTGCTCAGCGACGAGATGGAGCTGAGCCCCGAGGACCTTTACCCCTGCTCGGGCCTGACGGCCTTTTCCGATCTCATGCAGCTCTACGGGCAGCTGGATCTGCCCCACCTCAAGGATTCCCCGCTGCCGCCCCTGCCTGTGCCCCAGCTCGAGCAGGCGGGCAGCATCTTCGAGGCCATCTCCCGCAACGACATCCTGCTGAACCACCCCTACCAGAGCTTCGACGACAGCGTGGTGCGCTTCGTGCGCGAAGCGGCGGAAGATCCCAAGGTGCTGGCCATCAAGATGACCCTCTACCGTGTGACGGCGAACAGCCCCGTGGCCGCGGCGCTGGAACGGGCCGCCGAACGGGGCAAGCAGGTGGCGGCCATCGTGGAGCTGCGGGCGCGATTCGATGAGGCCGCCAACATCGCCTGGGCCCGGCGCCTGGAAAAGACAGGCGTACACGTGGTCTACGGTCTGCCCAACCACAAGATCCACTGCAAGGCCTGCCTCGTGGTGCGCCAGGAGCAGAGCGGCATCAAGCGCTACTGCCACTTCGGCACGGGCAACTACAACGAGCGCACCAGCCGTCTCTATTCGGATGTGGGCCTCTTTACGGCGCGGCCTGAATTTGGGGAAGACCTCTCCAACCTCTTCAACATGCTCACGGGTTACACCCGGCCGCCGAAATTCCATCGGATCCTGCTGGCACCCCAGTACATGAAGAAGGCCTTGAAGGAACGCATCCAGCGGGAGATCGACCATGCCCGCGATGGCAGGTCCGCCCGCATGGTGCTGAAGATGAACGCGCTGGTGGACCCCCAGCTCATCCAGATGCTCTACGAGGCCAGCCGCGAAGGCGTGAAGGTCGATCTCATCGTGCGCGGCACCTGCTGCCTCCGCCCCGGAGTGCCGGGCCTGTCCGAGAACATCCGGGCCCTCTCCATCCTCGACCGCTTCCTGGAGCACGCCCGCATCTACCACTTCGCCAACGATGGTCATCCCGAAACCCTGCTCGCCAGTGCCGACCTCATGCCGAGAAACCTCGACCGCCGGGTGGAACTGGCCTTCCCCTTGGTGGACCCGCTGCTTGCGGCCCAGGTCATGGAGATGGTTGAGCTGCAACTGCACGACACCCTGAAGGGCCGGGTGATTGGTCCCGATGGCGGGGTGCTCAGGCGCGGTCTGGATACCCAGGATCCGCCCCTGCGCAGCCAGCTCCGCATCTACGAACACACCCTGCTGGCCAGCGGTGTGGGCGCTCTGACGCAGAAATTGGGACCGCTGGATTCGGATATCTGAGGTCGCGAAAAAGCGGGCAGGGAATTCTGGCTCAGGGAATGACCCCATTCGGGGATTCAATGCCTTTCCCCATGCCAGCAAGGGGTTTCGCGCCTATCGCGGTTTCAATCCTGGGCGGCAGCCATGTCAAACTGGTGGGCTGGAGACATGCATGACGAAAATCAGCCGCGCCGCCCTGTTTGAAGCCCTCAACGCCTACACCGTGCCAGGGACGAGTGCCACCCTGACCACCCTCAAGGCCGTGAAGGGCATCGACGTCACCGAGGGCAAGGTGACGGTGCTGCTCCAGCTCATGGAGTCGTACCAAGATCGTGTGCAGGCCATCAAGCAGGCGCTCGAGACCCTGATCCTTCAGCAGCCGGGCGTGACCTCGGCGGAGATCGAAATCGGCTGGGAGAAGACCGCCCAGGTGGAGTTCAAGAACCTCATCCCCGGCATCAAGCGCTGTGTGGTGGTGGGCTCCGGCAAGGGCGGCGTGGGCAAGAGCACCGTCACGGTGAATCTGGCGGTGGCCATGGCGCAGCAGGGCCTGAAGGTGGGCCTGCTGGATTCCGACATCTACGGGCCCTCCATCCCCATGATGCTGGGTCTCAAGGATTCACCCCTGGGCACGCCCGACGGCCAGATCCTGCCGCTCGAAAAATTCGGCATCAAGGTCATGTCCATGGGCCTCCTGATTGAGGAAGACCGCCCCGTCATCTGGCGCGGCGCCATGCTCAACAAGGCCCTGCAGCAGTTCCTGAAGGACGTGGCCTGGGGTGACCTGGATGTGCTGCTCATCGACCTGCCGCCGGGCACCGGCGACGTGCAGCTCACGCTCATCCAGAACGCCCAGGTGGATGGCGCCGTCATCGTGAGCACGCCGCAGGACGTGGCGTTCCTCGATGCCAAGAAGGCCATCGGCATGTTCGGCACCGTGAAGGTGCCCGTGCTGGGCATCATCGAGAACATGAGCAGCTTCCTCTGCCCCGGCTGCGGCAAGGAGACCCAGATCTTCGGCCATGGCGGCGTCAAGACTGCCGCCGTCCGCATGGAAATTCCCTTCCTGGGCGAGGTGCCCATCGACCTGGCCATCCGCGAGGGTGGCGACAGCGGCAAGCCCTTCGTGGCCGAGCACCCCGACAGCATTCAAACCAAGGTCTTCCTGGAGATGGCCAGCACCCTCAAGGGCGTGCTGAAATTCTAGAGGATCCACCACGGAGACACGGAGATCACCGAGGAAACACAGAGCTCGTTCTCGGTGTTTTTCTCATGCCCTCCGTGCCTCCGTGGTGAATCAGTTCAGCTTGCCCACGCTCATGGCGGCGAAGTCGCCGGGCACAGCCACGGCGCCAAAGCTGGAGACACCGGCCTGACCCTCCTTCGACAGTACGAAGCGGAGGAATTCCTTCACTGCCGGGTCCAGGGCCTTGCCGGGGGCCTTGTTCACATAGATGTAGAGAAAGCGGGTGAGCGGGTAGGTGCCCTTCTGGATGGTTTCCAGCGTGGGCTCGATGAAGCGGTCACTCTTGAAGGAGGCCACGGGCACGCCCTTGACCATGCGATTGGCGTACTGAAGCGGCCCATAGCTGATGCCGCCACCGTCCACCGCCGGAGCTTCCACCACGGCGAACTGATCCATCAGCGCCTTTACGGTGGGTTTGAAGTCACCCTTCTTCAGGACGTGCTCCTTGAAGAAAGCGCGGGTGCCGGAGTTCTCGTCGCGGCCATAGGCCTGGATGTCCCGCTGCTTCCAGTCACCCCCCAGTCCCAGGTCACCCCAGGTGAGGAGATCGTTTTTGGCGCCGCCCTTCCGCGTGGTGGAGAAGATGGCGTCGATCTCCTCCATGCGCAGCTGGCGAATGGGGTTGTTGGCGTTGACGTAGACCACCAGGGCGTCCACGGCCACGGGAATGCGGGTGGGGGCGTAGCCGAACTTGGCCTGGAAGGCGGCCAGTTCCTGTTCGTTCATCTCGCGACTCATCTGGCCCATCAGCGTGCTGCCCTCGATGAGGGCCTTGGGGGCTGTGCCCGAGCCCTTGCACACGAAAAGGGTGCTGATGCGGGGGTGGAATTTCTTGAAGTCCTCGCCCCAGAGGGCCATGAGCGGTTCCATGGAATCAGATCCGACACTCTTCAGTTCCCCCGAGACTGGGTGTTCCGCGCTGTAGGCGGCCAGGGCTGCCTCCCGCACAGGGGCGGCTTGCAGAACGGCCGCGGGTGGTTTCTCAGGCGCCACCTGGGGGGCCTGACAGGCCAGCCCCAGGAGCAACAGGGCGAGGGGGGTGAACAGGCGCAGGGACATGGAATCCTCCGCTTCTGATTGGCTCACGGGGGCGTGAACCATCCGTGCTCCGGGGGTGTCATCGGTGTGACCACCGCCGGGGCGCCCCCGGCTATGCTGAGCCATGGCCAAGCCCCAGATTCCAGAGATCCTGGCTCCGGACCTTCTGGAGCGGCTCCGCGTACGCTTCCACCCCTGGGAGCTCATCAAGGGCTGGGGCCTCACCATTGAATCCGTGCGGCCCGGCGAGGCCGCCATGCGGCTGCAACCCACGAAGGCCGTGATCAACGGGGCCCGGGGCACCGTGAACGGCGGTGTGCTGGCCACCATGGCGGACATGGTGTCGGCCCTGGCGCTCAGCACCGCGTTTGACGGCGCCATGCCATTCGCCACTTCCGACTTGCACATCCGCTACCTGGAGCCTGCCAAGGGCGAGGTCATCGGCGAAGCCAAGGTGATCCGCTTCTCGGGCCGCGGGGCCATTCTCGAATGCCGCCTGCTCTGCGGCGAGCATCTGGTGGCCCTTTGCACGGCGAACTTTGCCATCAAGCACGGGCTGGGCTGATGCGCGTCAACGTTCCCTTCCCCCATGGGCGCGACCGCGGCGCCGACGGCCCGCTGCCGCGCCTGCGCTACGCCCTGGCCCTGCTGGCGGCGGTGATCCTGGCCGGGGCCCTGGGTTACCACTTTCTGTCGCGGCTGAGCGCCCTGGACAGTTTCTACATGGCCATCACCACCCTGTTCACCGTGGGGTTCCGGGAACTGGGCGAGGTGAATGCCCACACGAAACTCTTCACGATCTTCTACCTCATCGTGGGCCTGGGTGTGGCCACCTACGCCATCTCAAACCTCACGGCCCTGCTCCTCGAGGGTGACCTCCGGGGCTACCTCATGGAGCGACGCATGCAGAAGCGCCTGGACGACCTCAGGGATCACGTCATCGTCTGCGGCTTCGGGAAGATGGGTTTCCAGGCCGCCTGGGAATTGAAGAAGGCGGACATCCCCTTTGTCATCATCGAGCAGGACGACACCAAGGGGCGCAGCCCGCGCTTCTCGGGCGAGCTGATCCTCTACGGCAATGCCATGGACGACCTCATGCTCGAACGGGCGGGCATCCGCCGGGCCCGAGGCCTCATCACGGCCCTCACCACCGATGCGGACAACGTGCTGGTGACGCTCACCGTGAAGCAGATCCGGCCCGACCTGCCCGTGGTGGCCCGCAGCGCCAAGCTGGGCACTGAGCGTCAACTGAGGGCCGCCGGGGCCAACCACATCGTGAGTCCCTACGAGATCGGGGGGCGGCGCATGGTGGGGCTGCTGCTGAAACCCGAGATGATGCGATTCTTCGACATCGTGCTGCAGCAGGAGCAGCTGGAGCTGGGCCTGGAGCGCATCACCCTCGCCCCTGCCAGCGCCCTGGTGGGACAAACCCTGCGGGAGGCGCACCGGCGCTATGCCACGGGCGCACTGCTGGTGGGCTTGGTGCATCCTGGGGCGGCACTGCGCTTCAATCCATCGGGCGACGAGTTGTTCCAGGTGGGCGACGAGCTGCTGGTGATGGGGCCTGCAGAGGCCCTCGCCACCTTGGCCCGACTGGCCTCGGGCCCCGAAGCACAGGAATGAAGGGAAGGTTGAATCCGGTCCTTCACCCTGTGCCCTGGGGCGAAGCTGGGCCTATTTCGTGGACGCAGGCGCGGGGGCAGGCGCTTCTGCTGGGCGTGGGCGGGTCACCGCGCCATGGGGCAGGCGGCCATCCATGTTGAGCAGCTCCCAGGCGGTGCCGGCCATGGCCTGAGCCCCCTGCACCAGCTGATCGACCTGGATGTGATCGGGGAAGTCCATCTGGCTGTGGTGGGTGCCTTCGAAGTAGTCGGCCGGCTCCTGGATGGCGGCGAAGGCCGGCACGCCGAGGCGGTCGAAGGAAGCGTGATCGGTGCCGTTCATGGTGCGCAGGGAGAGCTCGCGCACACCCAGGTCATTGAGGGGCGCGATGGCCATGGCCATGAGGCCGCGGCAGTTTTCGCGGCCCTGGAGGTCGAAGCCCTTGATCATGCCGGTGCCCATGTCATCCACGATCACCGCCTGGACATGGTCCAGCTCCGCCTTGTGGGCTTCCGCGTAGGCATGAGAGCCCAACAGCCCCTGTTCCTCACCGCTGAACAGGATCACGCGCAGGGTGCGCTTGGGCTTCAGCCCCGTGGCCTGGAAGGCGCGCAGCACCTCCAGGGCGACGCTGCTGCCAGTACCGTTGTCCGTGGCACCCACGCCCAGATCCCAGCTGTCCAGGTGGGCGCCCACGATCACCACTTCCTCAGGCTTCTCGCTGCCGCGGATCTCGCCCACCACGTTGTAGGCCTGCACGGGCTTGGCGGAGAAGGTGCCGCTCAGGTTCAATTCCAGTCGCACGGGCTCTTTGCCGGCCACCTGGCGCAGCAGCATCTTATAGGGTTCCTGGGGCACGTACCCTGTGGGAAGGGCGGCCTTCTTGGGGTCGCGGCCCGTGCCGCCGCTGGTGAAGTTCAGACCATTCTTCCGGCCCGACATGGAGAGGGAGGCCAGGGCGCCTTCGTCCAGCAGGAACTGGGTCATGGCCGCCTGTTCGGCCATGTAGGCCGCGAAATCCATGCCGCCCCGGCGGGGCAGGGGCGGACGCTTGTCGAAGGGGTTGGAGCGAAGCAGGATCTTGCCCTTCAGCTTGCCCTTGAAGGCCTGCAGCTCTTCGAGGTTGCGGGCGTCCACCAGCACCAGTTCGCCCTGTACGGCGCCTTTCGTCGCAGGTGTCCAGGCCAGCTGATCCACGCGGAAGCGGAGGCCGTTGTGGGAAAGCAGGCGCGCCGAATCCACGCCACGGGTCCAGGCCAGGCCGAAATCGTAGGCCTCTTCATGGACGTTCTCCGCGCCGAAGCGCTTCATCTCCTCCATGGCCCAACGCTGGGCCTTGCGCAGTTGCTCTGAGCCCGTGAGGCGTGGACCGATCTGATCACACAGCTGCTCGACCCGCGCCACCACCTGGGCGTGCTCCTTCACTTCCTTCAGCAGCTTGCCGGAAGGGGTGTCGGGGTAGCTGGTGACCACGGGCACGGGGGAGGGCGGTGGCGTCGGAGGGGTCAGGCCCGGCATCTGGGCCTGGAGGACGCTGCTTAGGGCGAGCAGAAGGAGGGCGGGGGTGGTCCGCGTCATGGGTGCTCCTGGAGGGGTGCTCTCAGGAAACATCATCTTTTGAGGCATGACAAGCAAAACCCTTTGCAGCTAGGCTGAATATGTTTCGGAAAAGTGCGAAATGACGACAGACACCCTCCGCCCCCTGGTGGACACCCTGAAAGTCCTGGCCCACCCCGTGCGCCTGCGCATCCTCGCGCTCCTGCAGGGTGGCGAGTTGTGTGTCTGCGAGGTGGCCGAGGTGCTGGGCCTGGCGTCCTCCACGGTGTCGGAACACCTCACCGGTCTGCGGCGCACGGGGCTGGTGCGGGAGCGCAAAGTGGGCCGATGGGTGCATGTGGCCCTGTCCGAGGTCGCCACGGCCCGTCCCATGCTGGAAGCCCTCTGGCCCCTCATGGCCGCCGCCGAGTCTGACCTGGCCCGGGATCGGGCCCGTGCCCAGTCCGCCCGCCGCGCCCTCTGCGACCTTGACACCTGCGATCCCGAGGCCTGCCCCGGACCACCTGCCTAAGGTTTTTCCCATCCTGCCTTCACCCTTCCCTTTCCAAGGAGTCTCCATGACCACCTCTCCCTCCCAGGCCGAAGCCCCGGCTGAAACCGGCCTCAGCGAAATCACCCTCAACCTCATCGCCCTGGGCGCCGCCATCGGCTCCAATGCCGAGCGCGCCTTCCGCGCCCATCAGAACCGTCTGGAGGCGCTGGGTGTTTCCAAGGAGGCCATGATCGAAGCCGTGAACATGGCCCTGCGGGTGAAGGGCGATCCGCATTCCATCATGATGGCCCTGGCGGAATCCACGCTCACCGAGGGTGGCGGCTGCTGCGGCGGCTCCTGCGCCTGCGAGGCCGATGGCAAAGAGAAGGGCGACTGCGGCGAAGACTGCGACTGCCGCTAGGAGCCGCCATGGCGTCGGGTCGGCTGTCCTTCCTTGATCGCTACCTGACGCTGTGGATCTTCCTGGCCATGGCGGCGGGCATCCTGCTCGGCCGCTTCGCGCCGGGCTTCAACGGGGCCCTGAACGCCTGGAATATGGGCACCACCAGCGTACCTCTGGCTGTGGGCCTCGTCGTGATGATGTACCCGCCCCTGGCCAAGGTGCGCTACGAGGAGTTGCACCTGGTCTTCCGCAACCGCCGGGTGCTGGGGCTTTCCCTGCTGCAGAACTGGATCATCGGGCCCCTGCTCATGACGGGGCTCGCGATCCTCTTTCTGCGAGATCGGCCCGAGCTCATGGTGGGCCTCATCCTCATCGGGTTGGCCCGCTGCATCGCCATGGTCATCGTGTGGAACGATCTGGCCGAGGGCGACACGGAATACTGCGCCGGACTCGTGGCCTTCAACTCCATTTTTCAGGTGCTGTTCTTCAGCGTGTACGCCTGGCTCTTCATCACGGTGTTGCCGCCGAAGCTGGGCCTCCAGGGCGTGCGGGTGGGCATCACCATCCAGCAGATCGCGACCAGTGTCTTCATCTATCTGGGGATTCCCTTCCTGGCCGGGTATCTCACACGCAAGGTGCTCGGAGCGGTCAAGGGGCTCGACTGGTACCACCGCGTCTTCGTGCCGAAGATCAGCCCGATCACGCTGGTGGCGCTGCTCTTCACCATCGTGGCCATGTTCAGCCTGCAGGGACGGCAGATTCTGGCCCGGCCCACAGATGTGCTGCGGGTGGCCCTGCCGCTGCTGATCTACTTCCTGGTGATGTTCCTGGCCAGCTTCTGGCTGTCGAAGAAGGCGGGTGCGACCTATCCCCAAAGCGCCACGCTGAGTTTCACCGCAGCCAGCAACAATTTCGAGCTGGCCATCGCCGTGGCCGTGGCCACGTTCGGGCTGGGTCATGGGGCTGCTTTTGCGGCCGTCATCGGCCCGCTGGTGGAGGTGCCGGTGCTCATCGGTTTGGTGACTGTGTCGCTGCACCTGCGTCGACGCTGGTTCCCCGGTGAAACCACCCAGGTGAAGGAGGCGATGTGCTGTCCCGCCGGTGAGCCTGATTCCCGCAGCAGATGGCGCGAGGGTTGGAAGCGTATGCGGTGAATGGGAGGCACGCATGACTTCGATCCTCCCCTCTGTTTGGCGAACAGCGCCCGCTCCCAGCTGGCCGAGGGTTTGACGCGGCAGGTGTTCTCAGGGCTGCGCATCCAGAGCGCGGGCAGCAGGCCCACGCGGGTGAACCCCTATGCAGTGGAAGCCCTTCAAGACCTGGGTATCGATGCCTCATCCCACCGCTCCAAAGCCGTGGCGGACATCGATCCCGGCACCGTGGATCTGGTGATCACCCTCTGCGCCGAAGAAGGCTGTCCCGCCCTTCTGTTCCTGTTCCGCGGTGCCCCTCTTCATCGGCTTCGTGCGGGTGGGTGTGCCCATCGCCTTCCTGTCGGGCTGGATCATCGGGAAGCTCCGCATGGAACGGCATCTGGAGGCCTGGGTGATGGAGATCCCCTTGGAGGCCTCCGTGGATGCGGGTGCCGCACAGGGTTTCTCGGCCCGCCTGAGTCAGTCCCTGCAGGCCACCCGCGACATCGTCGGCAAGGTGTGGCTCTACGTGCTGGCGGGCATCGCTGTGGGGGCCTTCCTTCACGGTTACGTGCCTGCGGAACTGCTGGCCCGCTTCATGGGCAAGTCCGCCTGGTGGAGCGTGCCCCTGGCCGTCCTCATCGGTGTGCCCCTCTATGTCAGCGCCGCAGGGCCTCGGCGTGGACTACACGTTGGTGAAAGTCACGGAGTACCCCGACATCGTGGCCCGGGGCGTGATGACCACGCCGGGTCTGGTGGTGGATGGGGTGGTGAAGAGCCAGGGTCATGTGCCCACCGCGGCGGCCATCCGGGAGTGGCTGCGGTAGGATTTTCCTTCACCATCCACCGCCACCCTTCTCTGCGGGAGATTCCATGCGCATCGGCATCCTGGGCTATGGCCGCTTCGGGAGGGCGCTGGGCGCGCTGCTCCGCGAGGCCGGGCACAGCTATCGGGCCTGGGATGCGGTTGGGGACCTGCCTGTGGATCTCCGTGCGGGCAGTGCCCGCCAGCTGGTCGAGGATAGCGACACCCTGGTGCTGGCGGTGCCGGTGCCCGCTCTGGCAGGGGCCCTGCGGGACCTGCGGCCCCACCTGCGGGCGGATCACCTGGTCTTCGACGTGGGCAGCGTGAAGGTGGGTCCCTGTGCCGTGCTGGATGAGCAGTTGGGGGTGGCCATTCCCCACGTGGGCACGCACCCGCTCTTTGGGCCCGTGAGCCTGGCTCGCGCCGAGCGGCCGCTGCGAGTGGTGCTGTGTCCTTCGGCGCATCACCCCGCTGCTGCCCTGGCGGTGGAAGCGCTCTTCCAGGGCCTGGGCTGTGAGGTGCTGCGTCAACCCGCGGAGGACCACGACCGTGTGATGGCCACCACCCATGCCCTCACCTTCTTCATCGCCAAGGGGCTGTTGGCCGTGGGCGCCGGGGCGGAGCTGCCCTTCACGCCGCCCTCCTTCCACGCCATCGCCCGCACCCTGGAATCCGTGCGAGAGGATGCGGGCCACCTCTTCGCGGCCCTGCAGAATCAGAACCCCTTCGCCGCCGGAGCCCGGGAAGGTCTGCTGGAGGCGCTTTCCGCCATCCACCAGAGCCTGGCAGAGGCCGTGGCCAGCGGTGCTGCCGACGAGCAACTCTCCATCCCCGACCTTGGCGCCCGGTCGCCTGCGCTGCAGGAGGCCCGCGATCACATCGATGCGCTGGATCAGGAGCTGGTGGCCCTGCTGGCCCGCCGCACAGAGCTGGTGCTTCGTGCGGGCCGCGCCAAGGCCGAGCTGAACCTGCCCGTGCACGACCCCGAGCGCGAGGCTGCCCAGCTGCAGGCGCGGCGGGCCTGGGCACAGGCTTCGGGCCTGGATGGCCAGGGTGTGGAGGAGGTCTTCCGAGCTGTGCTGCGGGCTTCCCGCTCGGCTCAGGGCAGTGCTGGGGAAGGTAGGGGCTGAGCTACCAGGGCAGATCCAGGGACTTGCACAGGAAACGCACGAGCGGCGAAGCCGTCCGATAGGCTTCGGTCACCAAGTCGACAAAGTCTGGCGCGAGCACCTGGGCATCGGTGAAGCTGCTGGTGATGTAGAAGTCCTTGAGCTTGAGGTCCTCGGCGCAGGGATGGGCGGCGTCGAAACCCTGGGGAAGGCGCTTCAGGGCCTCTCCCTCGATCTCAAGGCCGGATTTCCGAATGGCTTTCCAGGCGGTGGGTTTGGCCACGATGGCCTGGCGCACCTTGAACAGGGAATCGGGATCCGGGTGCCAGAGCCCGCCACCGGCGAAGCTGCCGCCGGGCTCCAGATGCAAGTAGAAGCCGGGGCCGTGGACGCCGCCGGCACTGACGCTGCGGTGGGGGAAGTGGGCCGCGAGATGGGTCTTGTAGGGGCTCTTGTCCTTGGCGAACCGCGTGTCGCGGTAGATCCGGAACATGGAGCCGCCCGAGGGGCGAGGATCTGCGATGAAATGGCGGCTCACGCCGGACAAGGGGCCGCTGAGCGCGGCGATGAACCGCAGCAGGGGGTCGCGGGCTTCGGATTCGTAACGCGCCTTCTGCTCGGTGAACCAGGCGCGGTCGTTGTGGGCTTTCAGATCCTTCAGGAAGCGAAAGAGCCCAGGCCCTAGGAGATCAGGTTCCTCTGTCGACACTCTGTTGGGTGACATGGTGGCTCCCGAATGGATGGCTCAGAGTATGACGCCCAGGGCCCGTACTGTCCCTTGAGGCGGAGTGGCAGGCGGCTACTTGGTTCGAGGTGGAACAAGCCATGCCTTGTCCAGCTTGGCGGCCACGCCCACGCTGCGCCCGGCCAGATTCGCCACGGTGTAGTGGACCGAGCTGCCGAGAAGTTGAGCGCATTCGGAGAGGGTCAGCGCGTAGTCACGCTGCAGCCACTGGGTGAGGCCCGTGGTGGCGGCGCGCAGCGCCTCATCCAGCGAGCCCGCCTGGCCCAGCGCCATGATCTGGGTGGGGGATTCCACACAGGGCATGCCGATGGCCTTGTCCTTGATCACGTCCACCGTGAACTCCACATCCATGGAGGTTTCCAAGGCGTATTGTGAGGTTTCTCCATCGCCCTGCAGGGCGTGGGCATCCCCCAGATACAACAAGGCGCCGGGCTGTTGGACAGGTAGGTAGATGGTGTTGCCCTCCACCACCTCGTTGAAATCCATGTTGCCGCCGTGGCGTCCGGTGTCTCCGGTGGAGAGGGGGGCTGATCCGAACCCGGGCGCCACGGAAAGTCCGCCGAGCATGGGACGCACGGGGATGGCCAGGCCTTTCAGCCGTTCGCTGGGGGTTTCAGGGCTGGTCACGCCTCGCTGAAGGTCCAGCCTCCAGCGCACAGGTTTGCCCAGGTCGCCGGACTTCGCCGCGAGCCGCTGCCCCTGGGCGCGCCCCACGATGTCATCCAGGCTGTCGGCGTAATCGCGGTTGAGGCGAAGCCGCTTGAGGTGGATGACCAGGGTGTCCCCGGCGTTGGCCGTGGCGATGAAGAAGGGGCCCGTCTGTGGATTGCCGAACAAGGCCGTGGTGACACCGTGTTCATCGACTCCACCCGAGTCGATGGTCTTGGTGTGCACCGTGTCGCCGGGCCAGATCGTCAGGACCGGTTCGCGATGAGGGTTGAAGCTGTTCGAGTAGTCCGTGGGTGTGAACTCGTAGCGATGGGGTCCTCCCGCAGGGCGCTCAGGCAGGCGCCGGGCTGTGAACGCATGCGACAGGCGCCGCTCCGGGTGGTTGGAATCGGGGAAGTCGGCGGTGCCGCGCATCAGGCCCTGGTCGACCTTGCCTGCGTAGACATAGGCCCCTTTGTTCGAGTCGGTGGCGGTGAAGGCGACCGTGGCACCTAGCCGCTGCCCCCTCACCGCATCCCCATCCAGATCGCCTTGGAGTTGATCCTTGTCCTGTCGGACGGTGAGGAGCTGGTAGAGCGGATTGCCCCAGAGATCCACCTTGACCACCCAGGTTTCCGGGGTTTGCGCGGCGGCGGGGAGGAAGGCGAGGGCCAGGGCCAGAGGCAGGGATTTGAGGGACATGTCCGCTCCGGAAACAGGTTTCAAAGGTCGGTCTGGCTGGGTGGGTTCGGGGGTTCCGCCATAGATTACGCGTCGAGGCCATTGACCGTCGAGCCGGGGTTTGTGGGAGATATCGGTGAAAACAAGCAGGGCTCCCAAACTGGGAGCCCTGCTTGAACGCGTGTTAAATGGGGCTGATCGTTACTTGCCGAAGCGCTTGGAGACCTCAGACCACTTGATGTTCTCGACGAAGGTCTCGAGGTACTTCGCGCGGGCGATGCCGTAATCCACCATGAACGCGTGCTCCCAGCTGTCGAGGACCACGAGCAGGTCCTGCTCGATGGGCAGGCCCAGGTGGTGCTCGGCGACGAAGTAGGTGTGCAGCTTGCCGTCGCGGCGGTTGCGGGTGAGCAGGGCCCAGCCGGGGCCGCCCATGGCCGTGGCCTTCAGGTCGGCGATGACCTTGTCCTGGCCACCGGCGGCATCGAGGGCGGCCTTGAGGCCGGCGCTGACGTCACTGTCGGCGCCCAGGTTCTCGAAGTAGAGCTCGTGCAGGAAGGAGCCGTTGAAGGCCACGGCCTCGCGGCGCTTCAGCTCGCTGTACTCGTTGAAGGAGTAGTTGGGCTTGGTGTTGTCCACCGTGGCCAGCTTCTCTTCGATCTCGTTGAGCTTGGTGACGTAGCCCTTGTACAGGGTGAAGTGCTGGTCCAGCTGGGCGTCACTAAGCCCCTTCAGGGCGCCGCCCTTCAGGTGGTCATAGGACTTGGCGGTGTAGGCCATGGTCATCTCCTTGGGTGCGAGGGTCGCGGATTAGTAGTTTACCAAAAAAGTCGGAATTCGGAGAAACCAGACTATCCCAGCATCTCGCGGAGGAACCAGGCTTCCTTCTGGTGGGTCTGCACGAAGCGGGTGAGCAGGTCGGCGGTGCCGGGATCGCCCGCGCCATTGGCCAGCTCGATGCCCTCATGCATGAGGGCGATGGTGGCTTCTTCGTTGGCCAGGGCTTCCTGCAGCATGGCCTTGGGAGCCAGTTTGGTGCCGGGGTTCGAGATCGCCGCCTTGGTCTGGGCCTCAATCTGGGCCGGGGCGTGCAGAGGGATGCCGCCAAGCATGCGGATGCGCTCCGCCAGCTCGTCCACGGTGCCGTCGGCGGCGGTGTAGAGCTCCTCGAAACGCAGGTGGTAATCGCGGAAATGAGGGCCAGAGACGGTCCAGTGGTAGCGCTTGGCATTGAGGGCCAGTACGAAGGCGGTGGCCAGTTCGGCGTTCAGGTGGTTGATGACAGGGGTACTCATGGGATCTCCTCAGGAAAGCCAGGAGGTCCAGGACGCAGGCGCGGGCCAGCGGCCGGAGACTTCGGCGTGGTTGGAGACAAGGGCGGCGATGGTGCAGCCGTCCGGAACAAAAAAGCGCAGGGCCAGCACCGAAGGCAGGCGGTCGTCGGGCCCGGCAGCGCCCCGATCCACGGCGGGAAGGGCGAAAAAGCCATCGCTCAGTTCGAGCCGCAGCTGATCCGGGAAGCGGTGGAGGGCGGCGAGTTTCGCGTCACGCACCGCATCGGGAAAGCCCAGGAACAGGGTGGCGACGATGCTGCGGCCGCCGGGTTCGCGGCGAGGCGCCAGCACAGCGAAGGAGGCGCGGGATTCGGCCACATCCTCTGCAGGCGCGGTTTCCAGCGTCATGCCTTCGGCCCAGAGGGTCTCGATCACCTGGTCCTCGACGCTCTCGGCGGTCTCGGGCTGGAAGGTGATGCCTGGCGCCAGCTCCAGTCGCAGTGAGGCCTGGCGGGCCAGAAAGGCCTGACGGGACTCGAAGCGGGCACGTTCACTGGCGGGGTCGAAGGCAAGCAGCATGGGGATCCTCGGATGCGTGTGTCGGTTAGATGTGCTTCGCGATGTCGGCGTCGGGCTTGGCGATGCTGCCTGCCTGGAGCCGGGTCAGCGCGTCCTGGAAGCGGCCCGCATGGAAGCGCTCGACCTTGGCCAGCGTCTCGAACCAGGCGGCGATCTCGGTATGGCCTTCCTCGCGGGCCACCCGGGCGAATTCGGGGTACATGTCGGTGTACTCGTAGGTCTCGCCGGCCACCGCGGACTTCAGGTTGCTGAGGGTGTCGCCAAGGGGCATGCCCGTGGCGGGGTCACCCGCCTGTGCGGCAAGGTACATCAGGTGGCGCAGGGCATGCCCCGTTTCGCCATCGGCGCTGTGCTTGAACAGGCTGGCCACCTCGGGCAGGCCTTCCTTCTCCGCGACCTGGGCCATCCAGGTGTAGCGCCGGTTCGCCTGGCTTTCTCCGGCGAAGGCGGCCTTGAGGTTCTGGTGGGTCTTGGAGTCGGTGAAGGACATGGTGTCTCCTGTGAGGCCGCGAGCGGCGGCATCAAGGTAGAGCCATCTCCATGCCAAAGCAATAAGTCAAACTATTGAATATTTTCGAGAGCTTTTGAAAAACGCGGGATCTGGAGATTACCGACTGGTCGTGACCTGGATTCTCGAAATGCCGAGAGTTTCTTAGGCCCCTTCGACGCCATCCGCATCGGTTTCGGCCCCATCCGCGCCTGCTTCCTGGCCTTCGGTTTCCGGAATGTCATTGCCCTGGGCGTCCTTCTTCAACGCCTTTTTTTGCAATTTCTCTTCCTTCTTCTTCTGGCGGGCCAGATCTTTTTGCCGCTTCTCGAAGTTGTAGTTGGGCTTTCGGGCCATGGCGAATCCGATCACAAAAAGGGTGAAGCCGACTCAGCCCTAAGGTGCAGTCTAACGCCTTGAGCGCCTCAGCGCCTGGATCAGGTCATCGAGCCGCTGCAGGAAGGTCGAACGGTCTCGGGCCGTGAAGGGGGGCGGCCCGCCTCCCATCTCTCCCATGGCCCGCAGGTGCGCCATCAATTCGCGGCTGGCCAGGGCATCGCCGATGGAATCCGGCGAATACACCTTGCCCTTCGCATCCAGGGCCCGGGCACCCTTCTCCAGGCAGCGGGCGGCCAGGGGGATGTCTGCCGTGACCGCGATGTCCCGATCCGTGATCTGCTCGACGATCCAATCATCGGCACCATCGAACTGACCCTTGGCGACCACGACTCCTTCCACCAGGGGATTGCGCGGCAGCCTCAGCGGCGAATTGGAGACCACGAGCACCTTCAGGTTGCAGCGCGTGGCCACCCGGAAGATCTCGTCCTTCACGGGGCAGGCGTCGGCATCCACGAAGATTCGGGTGGCGGATTCCGTTTCAGATCCAGTCATGGGGCCTTCCAGAGGGCGGGGCAAACGCAAGCACAGGCCCCAAGCATGGGGCCTGTGCGGTGGAAAGGGGATGCTAGAACGTGACGCGGGCCCCCAGAACGGCATTGCGGGGCGCTTGGTATTGGTAGGGTGTATCCGCCACTGGCGCGGCGCCCCACAGGTTGTTGGATTCTGCAAGGCCCGTGGCGCTCTGGCGATTCAGGACGTTGAACAGATCGAGGAAGACTTCACCGCGCACCTGCTGAGTGATGTTCCGGCCGTAGCTCACGCGGACATCCAGCTGGTAGAAGCGCGGCGTCCAGTGGATCTGGCGGGGGCTGTCGATCTGATCCAGGGCCGGGGCCGCATCCAGACCACCACCCACCAGGCCGCGGGCGTAGGCGAAGCCTGAATAGGCCAGGAAGTTGGCCCCGACCCGAAGGCCGTTGTCCCAGTGGTAGGCGCCATAGGCCTTGAAGGCCCATGAGATGGAACCGGCCAGGCGCCCATTCATGTAGGGTAGCCGCGGATCCCACTGAGCGTTGTCGGCCTGACGGCCCGCATCGCCCGAGCTGTAGCTGTTGCCATCGGCATGGACGAAGCTCAGGGTGCTGAAGCCCGACCAATGGTCGGCATCCTTGCGGTTCAGGGTGAGCTCCAGGCTGCGGTACTTGCGTTCGCCACCAGGGAGGTTGCCCAGCATGTAGTTCAGCGCCCCGGTCTTGGCCCGCTGCACATTCTGGGTGCCCGTGAAGCCGCCGCCGGAGAAGTAAGAGGGATCGATGTAGAGGCTGCGGTAGAGGTCGATGGCGTGCTGCTGCGCGGCCGTGGGTGTGGGCGTGGCGCCGATGCCGAAGACGCTGCGGGCTTCAGATTCCAGGAGGGTGCGATCCGTGAACAGGGTGATGTCCCAGTCTTCGACGATGTCGAAGTCCCGGCGCCAGGTGCCCGCCACCTCAAAGCTGTAGTTGCCGGCGAATTCCTGGGTGTAACCCAGGCGCAGTTCATCGGTTTTTGGCAGCTTGAAGGTGTCGGCGAAGACGGCGTCCAGCGTCTTCTTGCCGCCTCGGGTGTTGAAGGTGAGCCATTGATTCTGGATGTAGGCCTGCTCGAGGTTTACGGAACTGGTGAGGCTGCCCGTGAACCGCACCATGTCCAGTTTGATGGGGTCCACGTAGCGGCCGTAGTAGGCATAGGCCTTGGAACGGCCATCGCCCTTCACGTCCCAGGCCAGGCCCACTCGGGGCGCGGCATTGAAGCCCGTCTTGAAGAGGCGGCTGCCGTCATCGGCTACGTAGGTGTAGTCGTCGAGGCGGATTCCCGGGTTCAGGGTGAAGGTGCCCAGCTGCCACTGGTCCTGAAGGTAGAGTCCCCTCTTTTCCATTTTGGGCGTGCTGGCGTTCTTGGATTCCAGGATGTTCCGGTAGCTGTAGTAGCCGCCGAGGGGATTCGCGGTGTTGAACAGGTAGCCGTTGAGGTCGGTGCTGACGAAGGTTCCGCCGGGGCCCGTGGGGTGAAATCCCGCCCCCGTCAGAGAATTCACAAGGGCTGTGTTGGCATTGATGGCGGCCACAACCTTGTTCTTGAAGCCGTTGATATTGCCGCCGAGGGCTGCGGTGTTGCCCCAGGCTACGGGACCCAGATAGCTTTCGTAGGCAGCGCCCTGGGCGATGCCGGTGGTGCGGGTGAGGGACTCCTGTCCCACCTGGACACCGCCTTTGAGCGTGTGGGTGCCCAGCGCGGTGAAAAGCCAGGTGACATCTCCGCGCAGTTCCGTGCGCACATCCTTGCGCACGTCTTCGGAAGAACTGTCGCCGAGGAATTTCTGCGAGCCGGAAATGGGTGTGGCAGAAAGGATGTTGTTGTACGGCCCATCTCCCGTGTAGAGGGCCACGGTGCTGTTCTCCTCCTCGTGCCGGGAAGCGCGCAGATCCAGGAAGAGGTTGTCGAACTGATGCGAGTAGGTGGCCAGGTACCGGCTGCCGCCCTGCTCCAGCCGGTTGCCGCGGTTGGTGCGCGTGTTGGGATCCACCAGGTTGTCCGAGCTCAGGGGATCGTGGTTGTAGCTGAAGCTGGCCTGATCCAGAGGGCTGATCTGCCAGGTGAGCTTGCCGAAAAAGCGCGAGGCATCGGCCAGGGTGCCGGTGCGCTGCTCACCGGGCCTCACGGCATTGCCCGCCGGTGGATGGACTTCCACGGTGTCCTTCACCTTCTGGGCATCCACCACGTACCAGAGCTTGTCCTGGAGGATGGGCCCCAGGGCCCAGACGTTCACATCGGTGGTGGTGCGCTTGGCCACATCCAGACGGCCCGGCGCAGGGCTGCTCTGGAAAGATGGCGAACGTTCCTGAAAGCTCAGGCCACCGGCAAAGGCATTGCCGCCGCTCTTGGTGGTGACGTTGGAGAACAGGCCGGCCCTGGCGGAGTATTCCGCTGTGATGCCCCCGGTCTTGATGTCCTGCACCTGAATGAGCTCTGGGGGCAATTGCGTGCGCCCTGTGCCGGTTTCCGGGTTGGTCACATCCACGCCATCGATGAGGTAGGTGTTGTTTCGGGCACCGTTGGCGCCGCCGGAGGCGCTTCCGCCGCTGGTGCGATTGAGGCCGAAGAGCAGACCGGGGTTGGCGGTGCTGCCGGTGACGTTGCTTGGCAGGGCCAGCACGCCGGGCGCCAGGGCGATGGTGGAGAGCTGATCGCGTCCCACCGGCAGGCCATCCAGGTTTTCCTGGGTGAATTGGGTGCCGGCCGTGACCGTGGTGGCATCCACCAGGCGGATGGCATCGGTGACCGGCACGGTGGCGCCCGCCACCTCGCGCAGTACCACGTCGGCCGCGGTGGTCTGGTCCACCCTCACTGGCACCTGGGGCAGGGTGATGGTCTGCAGGCCTGGGGCGCTTACCACCACCTGGAAATCGCCGGGACTCAGGCGCACAAACCGGGCGCGACCGCTGGCATCACTCAGCAACTGCTTGGCCCCGCCGATCTGGGTGGGGCTGGCGACGACCACCTGGGCGCCGGGCACGGGCTTGCCTGCCGGATCCAGGACATGGATGGCAAGCCCACCTTCACCAGCGCTGGAAGCGAAAAGGGCCGTGGAAGCGGTCAACAGCAGGGCGATTCGGCTGCGGCTGGAGGGAGGGAGAAACATGGATAATTCCTTCAAATAACAAACTAAAATGGTTGATTAATTGAATGCATGGTTCGAGGCGTTTATAGAGGGCCAGCCCGGCCCTCTGGAAGGCCATGGCCATGGCCTGATTGGCCCCAGTTTCGCCCGAAGGATGGTTCGGTTGATTCGAGAGGAAACCCATCCAGGCCTTGTCTGGAATGGATTCGTGTGGGGTTCAGTGTTCCAGCGTTGGTATTAAATACACGTCTGGGAACACGAATTGTGAGGTGCGGGAGCATGATCGCCTTCGTGTGTGCATGGACTGGGGCCTACCACGGAGCCGATCGGCTCCGGAAGCATCAGCAGCAACACAGACAGCGCATGGTCCTCCCAAGGAAGGGATAGCCTAGCACCCCATTTGATCGGGGTGCAACTCCATTTGAGGTTCACTTATGGTGGCATATACGAACGTTATGGTGCGCAAAGGCGAGACCGAGTTCAATCGCATGAATCATGGCTCATTTTTGATTGTTAAGTGAAATGGTTATTAAAAAAGACGGAAACAGAACCTCAGGACGCATGGAAGCTAAGTTCCCGCAAGGCCTTGCATAGCAGGGTGGCCTGCTCCTGCTTCCGCAGGTGTCCATCCCCATCGAGCCCTGAGTGGGCCAGGGTGAGGCAGAGCGAGGCTTCTGGCACGACCTTCGCCGACATGACTTCCAGCGTGTGAACCAGCGAGGCCTGGGCGCGGGCGCCGCCCTCGAGGGAGGGCGACACGCTCCAGGCGGCCGTGGGCTTGCCCACGCAGGCTCCAGAAGACACCACCCACTCCAGCAGGTTTTTCAGCACCGCTGGCATGGCGTGGATGTACTCCGGAGTGCAGAACAGCAGCGCATCGGCCTCGCGGACGCGGGCCCGCAGATCCGCCACGGCTGGCGGCAAGGGATCCTCATCCCGCTCAGGACTGAAATGGGGCAGGTCATCCAGGCGTTCCCAGAAGCTGAAATCCATGCCATCCGGGGCGAGCCGGGCCGCTTCGCGGAGCACTCGGGCATTCAGGGACTGGGCCCGGAGGCTGCCGGACAGGGCGAGGACGCGCATCGGTGGCTCCGCAGAAAGATCATTCGATCATGGGTTGGTCGTGCGTTGGGAACCCTGATTTTGTCGTCGGAAATTCGCAATATTATTTCGTTTATAATTCGCCACTAAGCTCCCTTTTTACTTTCTCTTAACGAAGAAAAGGTTTTCGTAACGAAGATGATCGTTGAATCATCTTCCCATGCAATTCATCGCTCTTTTCCAGGAGGTGGCCATGCTGGCCAGAAGGTTCGTGTACACCCTTGTCTGCCTGGGCATGTTGGGCAGCTTCGTCCTTGGTGCTCCGATTTCAAGTGCCTCGGCCACCGCGATTCCCCAGATGGAGGAAACCCGTGGGCCTGATTCCTTTGGTCCACAGGATCGCCATCAACCCGCGCACCTCACCATCCTCACGCAGCCTGCGAGCCAGACAGCGCTCCTGGGGCAGCGGGTGACGTTCAAAGTGGTGGCCACGGGCAGGCCCTCTTGGCTCAGCTACCAGTGGCGGAAGAATGGGCATCGGGTGGGTTGGGACTCGCCAACGCTGACCATTCATGAGGTTCACGCCCACAGTGCGGGCACGTACACCGTCACCGTCAGCAACATCACCGGTCACGTGGTCAGCGCGCCCGCGGTGCTCACGGTGAACCTGCCGCCCCAGATTCAGGCCCAGCCCCAAGGGCAGACCGTGGTCCTGGGCGCTCCCGCCTCGCTGTCGGTAACGGCCAGCGGTTCGGGCACGCTCAGCTACCAGTGGCGGAAGGGCGGCGTTGCGCTGACAGGTGCAACGCTCGCCAACCTCAACCTGCCCGCTGTCACGGCGACGGATGCAGGGCTCTACGACGTGGTGGTGACCAACACCCTGAACGGGACAATCACTTCGACATCATCCAAGTCGACCCTGCTTCAGGTGAACCTGCCACCTGTGATCAGCACTCAGCCCGCCAGCCTGAATCTGGTGCAGGGCAGTGCCGCCACCTTCAGTGTGAAGGCCAGCGTGCAACCCGGCGGATCCTTGGGCTACCAATGGCGCAAAGGTGGCGCCCCTCTGGCCGGTGCCACGGGCAGCAGCTACGCCATCGCCAGCGTGCAAGCCTCGGATGCTGGCAGCTACGACGTCCTGGTGACCAACACACTGAACGGAACGCTCACCGCCACCCAGTCGGCACCGGCTGCACTGGGGGTGAACGTGCCTCCGGTGATCACCCTTCAGCCCCAAAGCCAGACGGTGGATCAGGGCACACCTGTCTCCTTCAGCGTGGCCGCCACCTCCGACGTGGGCGGGGTTCTGAGTTACCAGTGGCGCAAGGACCTGGCGGCCATTCCCGGTGCCACCCAGGCCACGTTCGGCCTCGCCAGTGCGGCGGGTGCCGACGCGGGCACCTACGATGTCGTGGTGACCAGCACCTTGAATGGAACGACGGTCTCGAGCACCTCGCTGGCCGCGCTGTTGAAGGTGAACACCCCCCCCACCATCCTGGTGCAGCCCCAGACCCAGACCGTGCTACCGCCGGATCCGGTGACCTTCACCGTCTCCGCCAAAGCCAACAATGGCGGCATCCTGTCCTACGTCTGGAAGAAGGATGGCGCGATCCTGAACGGCGCCACCTCGGCCTCCTACACCGTGGCTTCCACAGAGTTCGCCACCAACGCCGATGCCTACTCCGTCACCGTGAGCGAGGGCAACCTCAGCACCGAAAGCGTCACGGTGAACGCGGTGGCCTCGGTGTCCTCCCCCACCTACGCGGGTGATCCGGTGCCGGTGCCCAGCCGCCCCCTGACCGTGCTGCCTTCGTTCCACGTCAACGCGGTGAACTTCCCCAATGGCGCCTTCCGTCTGGGCTATGACGAAAGCCTGAAGAACCCCGTGTGGACGGCCTACGTGAACTTCCCCGTCCACCTTCCCTATGCGAATTCCACGGCGGACTACAAAGCCGATCCGCGACTCGCCGCGCCGCAGGTGGGCAAGGACGACTACACGGGCATCTACACCGGTGGCGCCAGCTACCCGGACAGCTACGACCGCGGCCACCAGGTGCCCCGGGCCGACGTGTCGTACCGCTACACACCCGTGGCAGGCGACGACGCCACCATCATGAGCAACCTGGTGCCCCAGATCTCCCAGTTCAACCAGCAGACCTGGCAGAAACTGGAGGATGCCATCGGCGGCACCCAGGGCGGCGACACCGACGGTCTGACCTCCTTCAAGGGCCGCATCTGGGTCTACACCGGCTCGGTGTTCCCATCGGCGCCGACCTGGTGGCACTCCCGCGTGACCCCCGGCCTGAACATCGCCATTCCTGTGGCTTGCTACAAGATCGTCGTCCATGAAACCACCCCGGGCCATCCCGAGGTGCTGGCGATGCTCATGCCCAACACCTGGGGCCTGGCCAACAGCACGGCCACCCTCACGGGCTTCGTCACTTCCGTGGCGCACCTCGAATCGATCACGGGCCTGGATTTCTTCCCGAACCTGGCCACCGTGGCCCCCGGCCTGGACATTCCCACCTGGAAGGCCACTGTGGACGCGCGCGGCTGGCGGCCCCCCTTCGAACAAGCCGTGGGCCCCAACGTCCACATGATCCAGCCCAGCTACGACACCACCATCGACCTGGGGACTGAGCTCAGCTTTGCGGGAGCGGCCACGCCCAATTCGAGCGCGGACGCCGCCACCACCATCGCCTCGACCACCTGGACCTTCGGCGATGCCACGCCTTCAAGCACCGGCCTCAACACCACCCACCTCTACACCAGCACCGGCACCTTCAGCGCGTCTTTCAGCGCCAGCGATAGCCTGGGCAGCAGCAACAGCATCACCCGGGTGATCCGTGTGATCCCGCCCGCCTCCAGCAACGCAGCGCCCACCACGACGCCCGCCCTGCTGCCGGACCAGACCACCACCACAGGCCAGGCCGCGACGGTGTCGTTCATCGTGGCGGATGATCGGACGCTGGCTCGCGACCTCCAGGTGTCTGCTGCTTCTGACAATGCGATTCTGCTGCCCGCCACGGGCATCCAGGTGACCAACGCCTCCGGCGCCGTCACCCTGGTGCTCACGCCTGCTGCGGGACAGACCGGCAGCACCACCGTCACTGTCCGCATCACCGACGGTGATGGCTCCACCGCCACGCGAACTTTCCTTTTCAAAGTGGATCCCGCCGCCACCAACACGCTGACGGAGGGCTTCGAGTCCGGCACCAAGACGGGTTACGCCACGGGCAATGTGACCTTCCCCTCCGGCGTCTGGACGCTCAACGATGCCTTGGTGGGCACCAGCGCCACGGACCGCAAGACTGGCCTGCAGAGCCTCCGGGTGCGCAACGGCATCTTGACCATGGCCTTCGACTACCCCAAGGGCGCCCAGACCGTGAGTGTCAACCACGCGAAGTTCGGCACCGATGCCAACTCCACCTGGGAGCTCTGGTACTCCACCAACTCCGGCGGCACCTGGACTCTTGCCGGTCCGCCCGTGGTCAGCAGCTCCATCGATTTGACTCCGGCTGTGTTCACCTTGAATGTGCAAGGCCCCATCCGTTTCGAGTTCCGCAAGACGGCTGGGGGTACCACCCGTTTCAACCTGGATGACTTCCAGATCCAGGGCTACTAGCACCGTCCTGAACCCCGCAGACACGAAGGCCCCGGCATTCCCCGGGGCCTTCGTTGTCGGAGGTCAGCAGGCGCCGGTGAACAGGCCGAACAGGCGGCCCAGGGCCGCCGGAGGCTTGGGCGGGAGCACTTCCAGCACGTCGATGCGCCAGGGGGCGACGGTGGTTTCGTGGATCCACTCGAAGGGTTCGGATGTGTGGCCGAGGGGCCGATGGGCCTGGATGCGGCGCAGGCCCGCGGCCTGGTACAGGCTCAGGAAATCGGCTTCGGGGCAGCAGATGTCCTCCACGGGCCGCGCATCGGGCACGTCTTTCATGACCGTGAACACGGGGTCGCCAGAGCGGGCGGTGCGGTTGGCCGGGAAGGGGGCGGTGCTGAAGGAAGCCCACTCCAGTTGGTAAAGTTCTTCGGAACTGACCAGGTTGAGCAGGCGTCCGCCGGGCCTCAGCAAGCGTGCCAGGTGGCGGAACAGGGGCGCCTTGCTTTCCACGCGCACGTTGTCGAAGGTGAAGGCCGACAGGATGCGGTCGTAGCGCCCGCTGGCGAGCAGGGAGAGATCGCCGTCCGGCACCTGGAGGTAGGTGCCCTGGGGATCGCGCTGGCGAGCCTGACGGAGCATGGCCTCAGAAAGATCCACCCCTTCGGTGTCGAAACCCAGGGCCTTCAGGAAACGGGTGGACCTTCCCGCGCCGCAACCGAAATCGAGGACCAGCGCTCCCGCGAAAGGCCTGCCGAGAAGCTGCGGCAGATCCCGAAACGCCAAGTGGTACGTGCCCGGAAAGGTCAGTTCCGCGTAGGCGGCGGCCCGGGTGGCATCGGCATAAGCGTTCACGAAAGGCATGACTTCTCCTGGCGGGGCCGGGGCCGCGCGGGTGGGGCTTTGGAATAGAAGGGATTTAGAGGGTGAGGGCGTGCGCGGCCTTCAGCGCCCGCAGGCCTGCGCCCAGACGGGCGATGCCCCGGGCGATGTCAGTCTCGTCGAGGTTGGAAATGGAGAGCCGGAGGTAGGGGCCGCCTTCCTGACTTTCGATGAAGAAGCGGTTCCCCGAGCGCACCTGAATGCCGTGTGCCAGGAGTGCCTCCTCCAAATCCAGGGAGGTGGGAAGGCCCTCCACCTTCAACCAGACGAGGTAGCCCCCGAGGGGGGCCTCCCAACGCACCTGTTCGGGATCCAGTTCCCGGCGCAGGGCGGCCAGGCAGGCCGTCATGCGCCGGCGGAAGGCGCGGTGCAGGCGGGCGAGGTGCTGGTCGAAGTGGCCTTTGCGAATGAAATCCTCCAGGGCCGCCTGCAGCAGAGGCGGGGTGCCCAGGTCCACCGCCCGGCGAACCGTGGCGAGGGTTTCGACGCAAGCCCTGGAACCCACCAGCCAGCCCACGCGCAGGCCAGGGAAGAGCACCTTGGAGAAGGTGCCGGAGTAGAGCACCAGCCCACTTCGATCCATGGATTTCAGGGGGAGGACCGGGCGCCCGAAGTAGGTCATCTCCTCCTCGAAGCCATCCTCCAGAATGGGCAGGGCGTATTGCTCGCACAGGGCCAGGAGGCCCTCGCGCTGGGCCTGGGTGAGGCTCCGTCCCGTGGGGTTCTGGAAGCTGGGCATGGTGTAGAGCAGGGCCGGTTTTTCCTTCTGGATCAGGGCTTCGAGTGCCGCCAGATCCAATCCCGTCGCCCCGGTGGGAATGGCCAGGGGCCGCACCCGACGCAGGGCCAGGAGCTTCAGCATCTGGTTGTAGGTGGGGGATTCCACCAGAATCGCATCTCCGGGCCGGGTGAGCCCCGCCAGGGCCAGGTCCAAGGCCTGCTGCGCCCCGTGGGTGACCAGGATCTCTTCGGGTGAGGCCGTGATCCCATGCTGGGCCATCCGGTGGGACAGGCATTCGCGGAAGGTCTGCAGGCCCTGGGGATCGCCGTAATCCAGCAACTGGGCGCCTTCCCGGCGCAGTACGGCCTTCAGGGAACGGGCCAGGGGCTCCACGGGCATGAGGCGGGGATCCATGCCGAGGGTGTTAAAGGAGACGGGCGTCTCGGCAGGGTTGGGCACGGGCATGGGCTCCGGTGGCGGAACCACCATCCGCTCGGCCCAAGGGAATTGGCCGGTGAGCGGCGTGGCGGCCGTCTTCAGGGCGCCTCGGCGCCGAACCCGGGGCAGGGTGCCCGGACGCAGTTCCAGCCAACCCAGGGCCCAGAGCTCCTGATAGGCATTCGCGATGGTGGAGCGGTGGAGGCCCAGCTGTTCGCCCAGGCGGCGGGTGGAAGGCAGGCATTCGCCGGGATTCAGGTGACCTTCCTGAATGAGGTCTTGGATCTGGGTGACGATTTGTCGCCCCGCCGGGTGTCGGCCTTCGTTTTTGAGTTCCAGCAGCACCCTGGCCTCCCCCACCAACCTAGTCCAAACTGGGCGGGTGAAAACGGCCAGTGATGGCGAAAAATCACCCGTCCACTTGGAGGGGTCGGCGCTTGGGGGCGGTGTCCTTCTTGGCGGGTTTGCGCCGCCGCTCGGGCTTTTTGCCCTTGGCGGGGGGATGGGTGGCGCTGTCGTAGAGGCTTTCCAGCCGGATGGCCTTGGCGGAAGTATCCGCAGCCTTGTGGATCTCCTTGAGGGCCGAGGCCACCAGATCCAGATCCGCACCGTCACCCTTCAGCAGTTCCTGGAAGGCGGCGGATTTCAGCGCCTCCAATCGCTTCGACTGCCGCTTGCCTGCCGCCCAGTTCAGCAGCTTGGAGAACAGCTCGTAGCCGAGTTTCAGTTCAGAGGTTGGAAGGGGCATGGATCCAGGGTAGCTGCCTTGATTGGACAGGGCATGGCCAACCGGCTGCGGTTCAGGCCCCGGCCTTCAATTCATCCAGCCGCCGGTCGGCCTCTTCCAGGCTGTTCACATATTCCGCTTCGTAGCCGGCCTGCGCGGTGATGCGCTCGAACTGAATGCGGCTGAGGGGGATTTTCACCACGCGGATGATGTGGCCGACGCCCTTCAGCTTGAGGGTGGCCTTCACCCGGAGCAGGTCCTTGAAGCCTTCTTCGTTGGTGGCGTGCAGGGCGGAGATGTCGGTCACCACGTCAAAGCCCTGGCTCAGCTTGGCGGCCTCCGCCACCAGCGCTTTGGCCGCGGCCTGCCGCTCGGGGCCCTCAAGGTGCCCCGCCAAGGTGATATAGAGGCGGTTCCGCTCGGGGTTGGAGGTGACCGTGTACATGGCCCTTCAGACCCGGAAGGCCGCGGGCGGACGCGCCTCCCAGGCGCCGCCCATGAGGGTGGTGCGCACGGGCACGCCAGGTGTTTTCACGCCCCGATGGCTCATGCAGGTGTGGATCGCCACCAGATCGACACCCCAGGCCGCTGGCCGCAGGTGCGATTGCAACGCCTCGGCGATCTGGGTGGCCATGCGCTCCTGCACCTGCAGGCGCCAGGCAAAGGCCTGCACCACGCGCACCAGCTTGCTGAGGCCCACGGTGCCACCTGCCCCGGGCAGATACCCGATGGTGGCGTGGCCCTCAAAGGGCGCCAGGTGATGCTCGCAGGTGCTCACGAAAGGGATGCGTTCCAGAATAATGGGCACCGGCGCCAGATCGCCGGGGAGGGGTTGCAGGTCTGCCGACAGGTCAATGGCATAGCCCGCCAGCCGCTCTGCCCAGAATTCGGCCACACGAGTCGGCGTGTCTTTCAGCTCTGGGGAAGTCGGATCCTGCCCCAGGCCTCGCAGCAGATCGCGCACCGCGGCCTCGGAGGCGGCGCGATCAATGGGGGGAAAAGGCGGCATGACCATGAGGGTGTCAGTGTACGCCGCGCAAGCCCCCGGGTCACGAAACGCAGGCGGAACCGATGGCCTGGACACGTTCCTAGGCCAGCAGGTTCAACCCGGAGGCCAGCAGGGTCTGCTGCCCCGACTCCAGGGCCTGACTCAGGGAAGCCGAATGGTTCTGGCTCTGATCGTAGGTGTAGCGCATCAGGGCCGCGGTGGTTTCCGGCGCCAGGATGGCTGCAGAAACGGACAGCCCATCCGAGTTGGAGAAGAGCGAGGAAAGGCTGCTGGTCGGGGCGCTGGAGCCCAGCAACGCCTGGAGGGCCTCCGAGCCTTTGCCTGGGGACGAAGCCGTGGAATAGGACAGGGCATTCATCCCGCTCAGGCCTGAGGTGCCGATGAGGGCAGCCAAAGGATCTTCTGAGCCTGCGCTGGCGAACAGGGAACTCAAGTCGTTGACCTGAGACTGACTGGCGGCCAAAGCCTGACTGAGTGCCAGATCGGCGCTGCCGGTTTGGCTCAGGGTGCTTTGGTAGGTGTAGGCGCTGAGGGCGCCCAGTCCGTTCACGTTCATGTGCGCCTCCTTCCCAATCCAATCGCATCGGCAAGTCGGTTTGGAAAGTTGAGGCATTTCCATGAAGGCCTCAACCCTTCGTGGTTCCCGGGCCTCTCTTGCCATGGAGCGCCCATGACCGAGGTCCCGTCCCATCCCCGATCTGCAGCGCCCCCTGCCCGGCGGGTGGACCGTTGGGTGCTGCAGATATGGATCGTGGCCATTGGGGCCGCGTTGCTCTGGGCCCTGCTTCGCTGACGGGTGCTCAGGCCATCAGATCCAGGCCCTCGGGTTGGATCTGGGCAGGTTCGGGAGCCGTCCGGTAGTCCCGAAGGATGCGGCTGAGGTCCGTCTGTGTGCGGAGGAAGTTCTCAGGGCCTGGGCCTCCAGCATGGGGCTGCACGCTCCCGGGGCGGGTGACGGCGGCCGCATCGCGTACCAGGTCGATGCTCCGGCTTGGGCTCACCGAGGCCTGGGGGCTGGAACCGATCACACCGGATCCAAAGCGCAGAGCCGCCTCCATCGCAAAATCCGGGCTGGAACTGGTGGCGAAGGCATCCTGGGCGGGGAGGGGGTCACTCACCGCGGATGCGGCGGGGTTTGGGGATGGGGCCGTGGAGCCCGCATCCGCCGTGGGTTGAAGGATGGCCGGAGAGGTGGTGGCACTGAGGGAGGCCGTGGAGGAGGTGGCCACCTGGGGAGTGCTGAGGGAGGCCAACAGGGCCGCAGTGGCCTCCGGGGCCAAATTGAGGAGGCCACCGGCTGGTTCGGTGAGGGGGAAGCTGGTGGCTGCCTGGAGGCTCTGCCGGAAGAGGCTTTGAGCCAGGTCCTGGACCGTCAGGCTGTTAGAGGCTCCCGGAGCCGTGATGGCAAGGGGAGGCAGGGCACCAACCGCCTTCACTGTGGCTGGACCGAGGGGGTTGACGGAAAGGGCGTCCATGGCACTTCCAAGGATAGGCCTTTTCCGGCCTGAGGTTTGGTCTGGGGGCGGAAATCAGCTTGTGGGATCATGAAAGATTCGGGAGGGGCCATGAGCGAGAAGGTCAGTTACGCGTCCAGCGGTGTGGATATCAACCGCCAGGACGAGGCGCTCCGCCGCATCAAGCCCCACGTGAAGGCCACCAAGACCCCCGGCGTCCGCAGCGACATCGGCCTGTTCGGCGGGCTGTTCGATGCCCGCTTCCCCGAATCGAAGCCTATCCTCGTCAGCAGCATGGATGGTGTGGGCACCAAGATGAAGGTGGCCCGGCGCGCCGGCATCTGGGACACCGTGGGCCAGGATCTGGTGAACCACTGCATCAACGACATCCTGGTGCAGGGGGCCCGGCCCCTCTTCTTCCTGGACTACATCGCGGCCCAGCAGCTGGAACCCGAAGTCATCGAGCAGATCGTCAAGGGCATGGCCACCGCCTGCAAGAATGCGGGCTCGGCGCTCATCGGCGGTGAGCTGGCGGAGATGCCCGGCGTCTATGCCGAAGGCGAGGTGGACGTGGCCGGCACCATCGTGGGCGTGGTGGACGAGGCGGACCTGCTGCCCCGGCTCGAGGCCATGGCCGAAGGCGACGTGCTCATCGGCCTGCCCTCCAGCGGCCTCCACACCAACGGCTACTCCCTGGCCCGCAAGGTCTGCTTCGAGCTGGAGAAGCTGGACGTGAACGATCCGCTGCCGGGCACTGGCAAGACCGTGGGCGAGGCCCTGCTGGCCATTCACCGGAGCTACCTCAGCCAGGTCATGCCCCTGGTGAAGGCCGGCAAGCTGGTGGCCATGGCGCACATCACCGGTGGCGGCCTCACCGACAACATCCCCCGCGTGCTGCCCGAGACGCTGGATGCCGAGATCGACACCGCCAGCTGGCAGATTCCGGCCCTGTTCCGATTCGTCATGGAGAAGGGCGGCCTCAGCCTTGAGGATGCCCGCCAGGCCCTCAACCTGGGTGTGGGCATGGTGCTGGTGGTGAAGGCCGAGCGCCTGGCCGAAGTGCTCGCCGAGCTTCATGCCGCGGAAGAACCCGCCTGGGTGCTGGGTCGCCTGGTGAAGGGCACGGGCGGGGTGACCTACCGATAGCGTTCAAGCACCATGCATTGGATCCACAGATTCGCACAGATTAAGTGGCCGTCGGCCTGCGTCTCAGCCGCCCTCAAGGCGCGTCTTCACTCTGTGCAATCTGTGTAATCTGTGGATTGAACTTCCCGATTGAAGAACCTGTGCATGACGTTCCTGGCCGGAGTGCCCGTGGCGACTGAACCGAGCAAGGTCACCCGCATCGGCTGGCTCGATCCGCTGAGAGGCATCCTGGCGCTTTGCGTCGCCGCGTACCACCTCAGCGTGTGGTTCGATCTGACGCGATCCGGTTCCGGGCAGAACATGGCTTTCGCGAAGCTGGGGAATTACGGGGTGTCGGCCTTTTTCGTGCTGAGCGGCTTCCTGCTGTTTCGCACGGCCTCCTGGCCGCGCATTCAAAAAGAAGGCTTGGGCCGCTTCTGGCTGCGGCGTTTCCTGCGCCTGGCGCCCATCTTCTACCTGGCTTGTCTCCTGAACGTGGCCTTCCACCTGGGCATGGGGCCCGATCCTTCCTGGCGCTTCATCCTGGAAAACCTGACCCTCACCTTCGGGGCCATCCATCCCAACCACGCGCTGGTCACCGGCGGGTGGTACGTGGGTCTGGTGGCCCTGCTCTACTTCGCCTACCCAGCCCTGGCCTGGTTGCGGGAGAAGGGAGGACTCTGGTTTCTGGCGACCTTGGCCCTGGGGCTCTGGCTGTGGAGCCTTCCACCCACCCTGCATGGCGTCATGGCCCAGGAACCCTGGAATCGATTCCACAGCTACGTCCTGGCCCCCAACCAACTCTTCCTCCTGGCCTGGGGCGGTCTGTTGGCAGGTTTGCATGCGGTCACCGAAGAGCGCTTGAATCCCAAGGTGGCGCTGCTCCTCGCCCTGCCCATGCTGTGGCTGCTGCTGAAGCCCACGCCGCAGTTCTTCGATCACCTGGTCGCGCTGACGGGCTGGCTGCGCTACCGCTACCTGCTTGTCATCACCCTTCTCGTGGCCCTGGCGGCCTTCACACAGAATGGCGAGCCAGGTCGGGTGGGGAAGGCGCTCGCCAAGCTGGGCGACTGGAGTTTCGGCCTCTACCTTCTGCACCCCTTCACCATGAAACTGGTGGCACCCCACGTGACGGGTAACCCGGGTTTCAGCCTGGCCCTGGGGTTGGCGATTCTGGGTGCGGCCCTGGCCCACCGCTGGATCGAAGAACCGGCGGCGCGGCTGGGGCGACGTTAAAACCCCGGCTCAGCTTCCCTCGATGCGGGCGTAGAAACTGGTCCGTCGGAGGTTCTCCTCCACCTTGAAGGCCTGCTGCAGGGGCGGGAAGGCGCGCTGCTCGCAGTCGGTGCGCTCGCAGAGTCGGCAGGTCACACCGATGGGCACGGGTGGCTGGTCCAGCCGCAGGCCGTCGGCATAGATGAGCTCCTTCGCGTGGCCCATGTCGCAGCCCAGGCCCACGGCCTGCATGGCGTGCTGGCCGCGGTAGCCGCCGGTGTCCTTCTGCAGGGTGCGGGCGATGCAGAAGTACTTGCGGCCGTCGGGCATTTCGCTGATCTGGGTGCGGATGAGGCCTGGTGTGAGGAAGGCCGCATGGGCGTTCCACCGCGGACAGGCGCCGCTGAAGCGCGCGAAGCGGATGCCCGAGGCGGAGAAGCTCTTCGAGATGTTTCCGGCGATATCCAGACGCAGGAAGTGGAAGGGCACGCCCTCGGCACCGGGACGGCGCAGCGTCGTGAGGCGGTGGCAGACCTGCTCGAAGCTGGCCTGGAAGCGCCTGGCAAGGATGTCGATGTCGTAGCGCTCCAGCTTGGCGGCACGCAGGAAGCGCTCGTAGGGCATCAGCACGGCGCTGGCGAAGTAGTTGGCCAGCGCCACCCGAGCCAGGGCCCGGGAGCCGCTGGTGCGCAGCAGCGGGTGGGTGGTGAGGCGCTCCAGAAGATCGCTGTGATCGAGCAGGGCCAGCTGGTGGGCCAGCTGGAAGGTGCGGCTGCGCTGGGGCAGCAGTTCCGAGAGGCTGAGCAGCCGGCGGTCCGGATCGAAGCGGCGCAGCAGCCCCGGGCCTTCGGACACCCGGTGGATGCGGACCGTGATGCCCCTGGTCTCAATGACGGCTAGGAGGCCAGGGTAGGGCTGGTCCGGCTCGAGGTTGGCAGTGGCCCACAGGGCATCGGCGGCGGTCTCCAGCTCCGGGAAGTGGTTCATGGCTTGCTGGATGAAGTCGCCCACCTCTTCCGAGGGCAGGCGTGTGGCCTCGGGGTCGAAGCCTTGGCCATCGCTGAGTTTGGCCGACAGGGTGTCGAGGCTGTCCTGGGAATGCTGATAGGCCCGGTACAACTCGAAGACCGCCCGGCCCAGCTGGGGGTTGTTCTGCACCAGCTCACGCACATCCTGCGCCTGCAAACCCATGGGCTCGAAGAGCGGATCGCCGAAGACCTCCATGAGGTCATCCGACAGCCGCTGGTCTTCCTCCGGGGCCAAGGCCTTCAAGTCCAACTTGAACTGCTGGGCCAGGCGGATGAGCAGGGGCGCTGTGAGCGGCCGCTTGTTCCCCTCGATGAGGTTCAGGTAGCTGGGGCTGATGCCCAGCGATTCGGCCAGCTGGACCTGGCTCAGGCCCTCCTGACGGCGGAGGAGGCGGATCTTGGCGCCGAGGCGGGCGGCGGGCTTGGTGGGGGCGGCTGAGGGCATGGGGCCTCGTTTACAGATGTTTACAAAATCCACAAAGCGAATTGACTGAAATTTTCAATTCAACCCCTATCAAATCAGTTGTTCATTGACTCGAACCAGAATAAGTCAATCTTTGACATCACGCCACCCATAACCCATTTCGAGGTGCCCCATGACCCCCCGTTTCCCCATCCCCCCTGTCGAAGATGATTTCACCGCCCAGCGCTGGGAGGGCATCACCCGGCCCTACACCGCTGAGACGGTGAAGAAGCTTCGCGGCAGCATCCGCATCGAGCACACCCTGGCCCTCATGGGTGCCCGCAAGCTCTGGAAGCTGCTCCAGAACGACGAGCCCACCCGCGCCCTGGGCGCCCTTAGTGGCGGGCAGGCGGTGCAGATGGCCAAGGCGGGCCTCAAGGCCATCTACTGCTCGGGCTGGCAGGTGGCGGCGGATGCCAACCTCTCAGGCCAGACCTATCCGGACCAGAGCCTCTATCCGGCCAACTCGGTGCCGGCCCTGGTCAAGCGTCTGAACGGCGCCCTGCAGCGGGCGGATCAGGTGGAGCATGGCGAGGGCGGCATCACCCGTGACTGGTTCCTGCCCATCGTGGCCGACGCCGAGGCCGGTTTCGGCGGCCCCCTCAACGCCTACGAGCTCATGAAGGGCATGATCGAGGCAGGCGCGGCCGGCGTCCACTTCGAGGATCAGCTGTCCAGCGAGAAGAAGTGCGGCCACCTCGGCGGCAAGGTCCTCATTCCCACCGCCCACTTCATCCGCACCCTGGTGGCAGCTCGCCTGGCGGCGGATGTCATGGACGCGCCCACCCTCATCATCGCCCGCACCGATGCGGACTCGGCCCGCCTGATCACGTCGGACATCGACGACCGGGACAAGCCCTTCCTCACCGGCGAGCGCACGCCCGAGGGCTTCCACCGCATCACCGGTGGCGTCCAGATGGCCATCGCCCGGGCCAAGGCCTACGCGCCCTATGCCGACCTCATCTGGTGCGAGACCTCCACGCCAGACCTGAAGGAGGCACGCGAGTTCGCCGAGGGGGTCCACGCCGAGTTCCCCGGCAAGATGCTGGCCTACAACTGCTCGCCCTCCTTCAACTGGAAGAAGAAGCTCTCAGATGAGGAGATCGCCACCTTCCAGAAGGAGCTGAACGCCATGGGCTACAAGTTCCAGTTCATCACCCTGGCGGGCTTCCACAGCCTCAACCACGGCATGTTTGAACTGGCCAGCGCCTACCGCACCGAGCACATGACCGCCTACGCCCGGCTGCAGGAGGCGGAGTTCGCCTCGGAAGAGAAGGGCTACACGGCCACCAAGCACCAGCGCGAGGTGGGCACCGGGTACTTCGACGAAGTGGCCCAGGCCATCAGTGGCGGTCTGGCTTCCACGTTGGCGTTGGTGGGTTCCACGGAGGCCCAGCAGTTCCACTAATCTGGGGACCAACAACAGCAAGGGCGGCTCGGAGGGAGCCGCCCTTGGTCTGTTCGGACGGGCCGAAAACCTGCTACTTCGGGGCCTCACCCTTGGCGCGCTCTGCCAGAGTCTGCTCGTTGATGACGTTTTTCGGGGTGCTGGCAGGCTTGGCAGCGGCAGCGGCGTATGTCTTCCCCGTGTGGTGGTAGGTGAGGTATTCGCCGAAGAAGACGGCCATGAGGTCGGCGCGGTCCTTGAGGAAGTCGAAGCCATGGGCCTCGCCATCGACGGCGCTCAGGGTGACGCCGGGCAGATCCTTCAGGGAGGTGGCGTTCTCCGTGGATTCCTTATCGCCATAAGACGTGAGGATCAGCGTGGAGGCGCGGCCTTTGAGCACCGCATGCTTCAGGTGCTCCTTGGCTGCGTCGCCAAAGGCCACGTTGCCTGCGGGGCTGAGACCAAGCACGGCGAGGGCGTGGACGTCGTGGGTGGCCAGCAGCGCGGAGAACGCGCCCAGACTGGCGCCCGCCAGGCCGATGCGGCGACCATCCACGCCGGGCTGCTTGCGGAGCCAAGTGGCGGCCTTGGCGAGGTCGGCCGGGATCTGATCCAACCCCACCGCCTTGGCCGAGGCCGGCAGGTTCGGGGTTACGGCCAGTGGCGCGCCGTTCTTCTGGGTGCTGGTTCCGTGGCCCCGCAGGTCCAGGGCCAGGGTGCCGATGCCACGGGCGGCCAAGCGATCCGCCAGGGGCGCCCAGCCGGAACGATTGGAGCCGAATTGATGGGCCAGGATGACCACCGGAACCTTGCCCTTGGCGGTTGGCAGCGTGAGCGTGCCCTTGAGGGCGAAGCCGTCGGCGCTGGTGATGGCCATCTCGGTGGAAGCCGGGGCGGCGGCCCATGCAGGGATGAGGACCAGGGATGCCAAAGGGGCCAACAGGCGGAGGGTGCGCATGGGTACCTCGGGGGAAGTGCCCCCACTCTAGCACGCAGGGGGGAGCCTGCGGCGGACCGTCCCCTGCGGTATAAAGTGAAGGCTGTACAAGTGAGGTCATCATGTCCATCCCGACTCCCGACACCATCCTCCAGGAAGCCAAGCGCCGGATGCATTCGTCCGTGGAAGCCCTGAAGAAGGAGATGACCACCATCCGCACGGGTCGCGCCAACGCCAGCCTGCTGGACAACGTCCATGTCGAGTACTACGGATCCGTGGTGCCCGTGAATCAGATGGCCACAGTGTCCGTGCCCGAGGCTGGGATGCTGGTGGTGCAGCCCTTCGACAAGAGCGCCATCAAGGCCATCGAGACCGCCATCCTGAAATCCGAGCTGGGCATCAACCCTGGCAACGATGGCAACGTCATCCGCCTGCCCATCCCCATGCTCACCGAAGAGCGCCGCCGGGAACTGGTGAAGGTGCTGCATCGCCTGGGCGAGGAGATCAAGACTGGTGTGCGCAACATCCGCCGGGATGCCAATGAGGACGTGAAGAAGCTTGAGAAGATCAAGGAGGCCCCGCTTTCCGAAGATGCGGCCAAGAAGGCCCTGGATGACATCCAGAAGCTGACGGACCTTCACATCAAAGAGATCGACGAGGCCATGAAGCATAAAGAGGTCGAGATTCTGAAGGTCTAAGGGGATAGCCTGTTTCTGGTTTCTGCGGCCCTTCGCGGGCCGCAGCTTTTTAGGCCTTCGCCTCGATGCTCTCGCTGCCTACCCTCCTTTTGCTCATGCTCGCCGCGCTGTTGGCGGGGTTCATCGACGCCATCGTGGGCGGGGGTGGGCTCATCACCGTGCCCGCGCTCATGATCGCCCTACCTGCGGGTACGCCCCTGCCGACCCTGCTTGGCACCAACAAGGTGGTGGCCTGCACGGGCACCACCATGGCCGCGGGGAAATTCCTGCGCTCGGGCACCCTCGCCTGGCGGGAGATGATCGGCCCCGTACTGGCTTCGGCCGCAGGCGCCTGCTTCGGGGTCTGGCTCACTTACCGGGTGCATGGCGACTTTCTGAGGCCCGTGATGCTGGCGTTGCTGGTGGCCATGCTGGCCTTCACCCTGCTCAAGCCGGATCTGGGGCAGCTGCATGCCCCGCGCTATGGGCTGGGGCATCAGCGTGGGCTGGCGGCGCTCATCGCGGCGGCCCTGGGCTTCTACGATGGTTTCTTTGGCCCGGGCACGGGATCGCTGCTGATCTTCCTCTTCGTGGCCATCCTGGGCTTTGATTTCCTGCGGGCCTCGGCCATGGCCAAGAGTGTGAACTGGGCCTCGAATCTCACGGCCATGGGGCTTTTCGTCTGGCAGGGCAGCTGGATTCCCTCCGTGGCCCTGGGCATGGCGGTGGCCAATGGGGTGGGGGGCTACCTGGGAGCCCATGTGGCCCTCAACAAGGGCAGTGGCTGGGTCCGGGGTGTGTTCATTGCGGTGGTGGCGGCGCTGATCCTCCGCCTCGGATGGCAGACGCTCCACGGGTGATCGTGGGGCGCCACCTTCCGGGCGGCGTTTCCCCCTTCCCCGGTTATGCTGGTCCCTCCATGCCTGTTTCCCGCCCCCGTCCCTTCGCCTGGGACGTCCTCCTGCGAGCGCTCAGATTCTTCTACCTGCTTTGGGGTGGGATGCTTTTGTCCACGCTGGCGTTCTACGGGCGGCTGAAGCTGCCCACGGCCCTCTGGCACTGGCCCACGTTCTGCCGGGCCGTCATCGGCCCCTGGGGCCGGTCCGTGGCCCTGGGCATCGGCCTGGCGATGTGCCTGGCGGCCCTCCTGGAGATCTGGGAACTGGTGGATCGCCTGCTGGTGCGGTTCATGGGGGAATCGGAACACTAACCGGGAATCGGGTTGGAACACTTCGCTTGGTGAATCGTGATCTTTTGGCGATCCTGGAGCCTTGGGTTTGAACCCTTCCCGGGTTCGGATCATTCAAGAAGCGTGTCTCGGGAGGCGTAGGGTATGGCCGAAGTGGTTCGTGGAGTGATGGGGCTGGGTCTGGCGCTGGGCGTGTGCGCCCTTCCGGCCGCCGCCCAAAGCATGGCCTTGCCCGCCTCTGATCCGGTTGGCATTGCCCGTGGCGGCGCGCAGGTGGCCTACGGTTACAGCCTGGAAGCTGCGGCCACCAATCCCTCCCTGCTGGCCTCCCTCAAAGAGAAGGGCGGCTTCTATTTGGCGGGTGGGTTGGAAATGGCCTCCTTCCAGGAAAGCCTCGAATCAGATCTGAAATCGCGCTTCAGCACAGATCGCAATCGCGCCATCGGCGCCTTCGGCTTTGCCACTCGCATGGCTTCAGGTTGGACCTTGGGTCTGAAGGTGGACGAGCCCTACCTCCGCCACGGCAAGCTGCCTGATGATGCCCCCAGCCGCTACCTGGGCGATGCCATCGATCTTTCCGCGCGGCGCATGGAAATCCAGGCGGCCTGGGCCCTCAACCCGAACATTTCCGTGGGCTTCGGTGTGGGCGTGGCGCGTCTGTCGTTTGAATCCAGCAGCGTGATGCGCTTGAATGTGCCCAATGATCCCAGGGTGCCTGCCTCGGGCACCAATGCTGTGAATGGTCTGGTGGAGCAGCGCGTGGGGCAGAGCGGCAACAAGGTGGTGCCGAGCTATTCGCTGGGGGCCCGCTGGGCGCTCAGTCCCCGGTGGACCCTGGGTTTCGCGCACCAATCAGGCCTGAAGGGCGAACCCAGCCTGAAAGCCGGATTGCGCGATGCCGCCCTTGGCGCCTACGCCAATGACGGTCTGAGCGCACCACCGCTCGGGACGAACGCTCGTGTCGCAACGATGCTGGCTGGATCCCAGGCTTCAGCAGGCCAGGGGAACCTGGAACTGCCCTCGCAAACGACGTTCGGCGTGCGTCATCGCCTCAATCCCATGGTGACCTGGGAAGCTGATCTGCGCTGGACCTCCGCGAGCCTGCAGACGCCTGCTTTTGCCTCCATCCAGACGCCTTCAGGAACGGTCTCCGCCCCCTGGGAACTGCCACGTGGGAAGAGCCACCTGGGTGTATTCCTGTCCGCGGAAGTCGAGATGGGCAAGTTCTGGACCCTTCGCGGGGGACTCTCGCTGGATCAGCGCAGTGTCCAGGAGAACGCCACTGAGCCCCTGCTGGGCGGGTCCCGCACGGCGGCTTTCTCTGCTGGGCTCGGGCGGAAGATGTGGGGCGGCGAGCTGAATCTGGGCTTTCAGTACCGCCAGAGCGAGGATCTTGACACCTCTCGGCTGAATGGTGTGTGGAGTTCGGCAGGCTATCGTCCGGTGGGCACCCGCCAGCGCCTGGAAGGCATGGGCCACATCATGGCCCTCGGCTACAAGAAGACGTTCTAGATGCGTTTTCTGGGCCCTCACGCCTGCGAGGAGGCGGTCGCCCGAGGGGAGCTGCATTCCCTCTGGGTGGCGCCTGCCGCCTTCGGGCGGGTGGCGAAGCTGATTTCCGAAGCCCGTGCCGCAGGTGTGGTCATCCATCGCGAGCCCATGGAAAGCCTGGATCGCCGCGCCCAGGGCCAGCGGCATCAGGGCGTGCTGGGGGAAGGCGGCCCCTTTGCCTATGCGGCCTTCGAGGATGTGGCCGCAGCGGTGCGGATGAAGGGGGACGCAGCCCTGCTGCTGGCCTTGGATGGTGTCACCGATCCCCACAACCTTGGAGCCATTCTCCGTTCTGCCGCGGCCGCCGCCGTGGATGGTGTGATCCTGCCTGAGCGGCGCTCTGCCGCTGTGAATGAGACGGTGGTTCGTGCCAGCGCCGGGACCGCGGGACGAGTGCCTGTGTGCCGCGTGGTGAACCTGGGAAGGGCCCTGGATGACCTCAAGGAGGCGGGAGCCTGGATCTACGGACTGGCTGCGGGTGAGGGGAGCCGGGATTACCTTGAGGAACCCTTTGACCGCGCCACGGTGCTCGTCATGGGCGCTGAAGGGGAAGGCCTGCACCTCAAGATCCAGGAGCGGTGCGACGGGCTGTTGCACATTCCCATGCCCGGCGGCATCGAAAGCCTGAACGTTTCCGCCGCGGCGGCGATCACCCTGTTTCGCGTCCTGGCGCGCCGCGGGGATGGCAGCCGAGAAGTTTCCTCTTGAGGGTGTCACGATGCCGTGATACCTTTCGAGTTCCCTGTCAGGAAAGCCCTGCCTCGCAGTGACCCTGACACGCAGCCCTACGGGGCTTCGTTTGGGAGCCCTCCTGGGGTCACCCAGGAGTGATTGACAAGCCCCGGGAGGGGCGCCGGACAAGCATGCCGAGATGGCCGAGTGGTTAATGGCAGCAGACTGTAAATCTGCCACGCAACGCGTTACGGAGGTTCGAATCCTTCTCTCGGCACCAGTCCTTCCCTTTGGGAAAGCCTGGGTCCCGTTCACGGTCAGTTCCACCGCGGGAATAGCTCAGTTGGTAGAGCGTCAGCCTTCCAAGCTGAATGTCGCGGGTTCGAACCCCGTTTCCCGCTCCACCCTCCCCATCCGCCGGTTCCGCCCGGCAGATGGCAAGGCCCCTGCCTCCGGGCAGGAAGGTTCAAAGCCCACATAGCTCAGCGGTAGAGCACTTCCTTGGTAAGGAAGAGGTCACCGGTTCAAGCCCGGTTGTGGGCTCCACCCTTTTGCTTCGAACAGTTTCCCTTCATCTTCTCTCCCACCCTTCAGGAGGTAATCCGTGGCCAAAGAGAAATTCGACCGCTCGAAAACCCACGTCAACATCGGCACCATCGGCCACGTGGATCACGGCAAAACGACGCTGACCGCTGCCATCACCTTTGTGCTGTCCAAGAAGTTCGGTGGCGAGACCAAGTCCTACGATCAGATCGACTCCGCGCCCGAAGAGAAGGCCCGCGGGATCACGATTAACACCGCCCACGTCGAGTACCAGACCGAGAAGCGCCACTACGCGCACGTCGACTGCCCTGGCCACGCCGACTACGTGAAGAACATGATCACCGGCGCGGCCCAGATGGACGGCGCCATCCTGGTGGTGGCTGCCACGGACGGCCCCATGCCCCAGACCCGTGAGCACATCCTGCTCGCCCGTCAGGTCGGTGTGCCTTACATCGTGGTCTTCATGAACAAGATCGACATCGCCGACCCCGAGCTCGCCGAGCTGGTCGAGATGGAAATCCGCGATCTGCTCTCCTCCTACCAGTATCCCGGCGACGAGATCCCCATCATCAAGGGTTCCGCCCGTCTGGCCCTGGATCACGCCGAGACTCCGGATCACGCTGACTGCGCCTGCATCCATGAGCTCATGGCTGCCGTTGATGCCTACATCCCCGATCCCACCCGCGCCATCGACAAGCCCTTCATCATGCCTGTTGAGGACGTGTTCACCATCACCGGTCGCGGCACCGTGGTGACCGGCCGCATCGAGCAGGGCATCGTCAAGGTCGGCGAGGAAATCGAAATCATCGGCCTCAAGGACACCGTCAAGAAGGTCGTGACCGGCGTCGAGATGTTCCGCAAGTCCCTGGATCAGGGCCAGGCTGGTGACAACGCCGGCATCCTGCTCCGCGGCGTGGAGCGCAAGGACGTGGAGCGCGGTCAGGTGCTCGCCAAGCCCGGCAGCATCACCCCCCACACCAAGTTCAACGCCCAGGTGTACGTGCTGACGAAGGAAGAGGGCGGACGCCACACCCCCTTCTTCAACAAGTACCGCCCCCAGTTCTACTTCCGCACCACCGACGTGACCGGTTCCATCGAGCTCGAGGCTGGCCGCGAAATGGTGATGCCTGGCGACAACGTCACCCTGACGGTCGAGCTGATCCAGCCCATCGCCATGGACAAGGGCCTGAAGTTCGCCATCCGTGAGGGTGGACGCACCGTGGGCGCCGGCAACGTGGGCGAGATCCTGGCCTAAGCCAGACCGCCCTCCGACTTAGGAGGTCCAAATGCGCGACATCGTTCACCTGCAGTGCCAGGAATGCAAGCGTAAGAACTACAGCACCACCAAAAACAAGAAGACCACCACGGGCAAGCTTGAATTCAACAAGTTCTGCCGCTTCTGTGGCGGTTACAAGATCCACCGCGAGACGAAGTAGGTCTCGACCAGGGTTTCCCGCCCGGCTCCACCAGAAGCCGGGCGGTCCCACAGGGGAGTAGCTCAGCTGGTAGAGCAGCGGACTCCAAATCCGCAGGTCGCGGGTTCGATCCCTGTCTCCCCTGCCACGTTCTGGCCCCGGCGAACCCGCTCGGGGCCAGGTTTTTCTGATCGACGTCCTTTCCACGGGGTCCATCGTGATCGGTGCCATCAAGCAACAGGCCAAAGATCTTGCGGCCGAGCTCAACCGGGTGGATTGGCCCAGCAAAGAGAAGGTCATGGCCTCCGCATGGACCGTGGTGGTCGTTTCGGTGTTCGTCGGGGCGTTCCTTTGGGCCGTGGACTATGTGTTTACCAAGGGCTTCGCGTTCTTCTTCCTGAAGGCCCGCTGAAGCGGAGGCAACCATGACCGATCTCATCAGCACCCCCCAGGACACTCCGCAGAGCGCCTCGACCCAGGTCCAGGGGCGCGAGCTGAAGTGGTTCATCATCCACACCTATTCCGGCTACGAGGCCAAGGTGATGGAGCATCTCCGTCAGCGCATCAAGATGGAAGAGCGCGACGAGAGCTTCGGCGACATCCAGATCCCCGAAGAGACCTACGAAGAGATGAAGGTCGACGCGAAGTCCGGCAAGAAGGAGCGTGTCGTCAAGAAGCGCAAGTCGTTCCCTGGCTACCTGCTCGTGCAGATCCAGGTGGAGCGCAAGCCCGATGGTTCTGTCGAGATGGCCGATGCCGATTGGCACCTGGTCCGCAACACGCCCAAGGTCACGAGCTTCGTGGGGGCCAACAAGAAGCGGCCCACGCCCCTGACGGACGAGGAAGTCCGCCAGATCATGCACCACACCGAAGAGACGCAGGAAAAGCCCAAGCCGAAGTACCACTTCGAGAAGGGCGAGAAGGTTCGCATCATCGATGGCCCCTTCGCCAATTTCGAGGGCGACGTGGAGGAGATCCACGAGGAACGCTCCACCATCAAGGTGATGGTGACGGTCTTCGGCCGTTCCACCCCCGTCGAACTGGATTTCATCCAGGTCGAGAAACGGTGATGCTGTCCGGGGGACCGCGCTGCGCGCTACGCCCCCGGAGCCCCCACGCCCTCGCCTGGCAAAGCCAGACTCTGGCTTCTGCACCCTTTCCTGAAGACATTTCAAGCTCCTTTTGGTAGACTTTTCAGTCCCGGTCCTTGTGGACCGGGACCTTTTCAACCCGGCTGATGGGTTTTCGAGCCCTCACCCTACAAGGCGGACGTCGCCGGCATGCGCCGGAATCCTCTGCGGGAGCCATCCAATGGCAAAGAAAATCACTGGCTACATCAAGCTGCAGCTGCCCGCCGGCGAGGCGACGCCTGCGCCTCCCGTGGGCCCCGCGCTGGGCCAGCACGGTGTGAACATCATGGAGTTCGTGAAGCAGTTCAACGCGAAGGCTGTGACGGCTGTTGAGAAGGGCACCACCCTTCCCGTCGTCATCACCGTCTATGCGGATCGCAGCTTCAGCTTCATCCTGAAGACCCCGCCTGCCGCCGTGCTGATCAAGAAGAAGATCGGCCTCGACAAGGGCAGCGCCACGCCCAACAAGCAGAAGGTTGGCAAGATCACCAAGGCCCAGCTCGCTGAGATCGCCAAGGTGAAGATGCCTGATCTCACGGCCGGCAGCCTCGAAGCGGCCGTCCGTTCCATTGCCGGCTCCGCCCGCTCCATGGGCGTCGAAGTCATCGACTAAATGTTTTTCGCGCGGGTCCCGAGCCCGCGCGAGCCCCGTTTCTGAATTTCGTTTTTGTTGGAAAGCCGCGCCGTGCGGCGATCCCGGCCACCGCGACCGTCATCGCGGGAGATCGTTCGAATGGAGCCAAAATGGCAAAACCTGGAAAGAAGTACCGGGCTGCCGCGGCCAAGATCGAGGATCGCCCCTACGAGTTGAAGGATGCTCTCACCGTTGTGAAGGACGCGGCGTTCGCCAAGTTCGACGAGACAGTGGAAGTGCACATGAGGCTCGGTGTGGATCCCCGCCACGCGGACCAGATGGTCCGTGGCACCATCGTCCTGCCCCACGGAACGGGCAAGACCATGCGTGTGGCAGTGATCGCAGGTGGCGAGAAGATCAAGGAAGCGGAAGCTGCGGGCGCCGAGATCGTGGGTGGGGATGAACTGGTGGAGAAGATCGCCGGTGGATTCCTCGATTTTGATGCCCTGGTCGCGACCCCTGACATGATGAAGGGCGTTGGCCGCCTGGGTAAGGTGTTGGGCCCCCGCGGCCTCATGCCCAACCCCAAGACCGGAACCGTGACTTTCGACGTGGTCAAGGCCATCAAGGAAATCAAGGCCGGCAAGGTGGAATACCGTGTCGACAAGACCGGCATCATCCACGCGCCCGTTGGCAAGCTTTCTTTCGGCGTCGAAAAGCTGGAAGAGAATGCCAAGGCGCTCATCGATGCCGTTCACAAGGCCAAGCCTGCCACGGCCAAGGGCAAATATGTGAAGACGATGTACATCGCCTCCACCATGGGCCCCTCGGTCACCCTCAACACCAGCGTTGAGAAGTAGGAGGCTGACCATGGAAAAGAACAAGAAGATCGCCGAAGTCGCCGTTCTCAAGGAAACCTTTGCGTCGGCCACATCTGCCGTCGTGATTGAGTTCAAGGGTCTCGTGGTGGGCAAAGATACTGCCTTCCGCAAGAGCATCCGTGAGAGCAAGGCCCAGTACCGCGTCAGCAAGAACACCCTGCTCCGCCTGGCCGTGAAGGACACCTCCTTTGAAGCTCTGGGCGGTTCCTTCAAGGGTTCCAGCGCCATCGCCACCACCAAGGACGATGTCATCGCCCTGGCCAAGGCTGTCAATGGCTTCCTGAAGGACAATCCGGCTGCCACCTTCAAGGCTGGCGTCATGGATGGCAAGCTGATCGACGCCAAGCAGCTTCAGGTCCTCGCCGACCTGCCCAGCCGCGAAGTGCTCATTTCCAAGCTGCTGTTCCTCATGCAGTACCCCATCTCCGGTCTGGCAGTCGTCCTCGATGGCGTCCGCAAGCAGAAGGCCGGCGAGTAGCCCCTCAACCCCGAATCTAAAACCTCATTACGCATTTAGGAGACCATCATGGCTCTCACTGCCGATCAGCTCATCACTGAAATCGAATCCATGACCGTCCTCGACCTGGCCAACCTGGTCAAGGCCCTGGAAGACCGCTTCGGCGTGTCTGCTGCCGCTGCTGCCGCTCCCGCGGGCGGTGGCGCTGCTCCTGCGGCTGCCGCCGAAGAGCAGACCGAATTCAACGTCATCCTGGCTGACGCCGGCGCGAACAAGCTGAACGTCATCAAGGCTGTCCGCGAGATCGTCGCCGGTCTGGGCCTCAAGGAAGCCAAGGATCTGGTTGACGGCGCTCCCAAGGCCGTCAAGGAAGGCATTTCCAAGGACGAAGCCGGCAAGATCAAGGAAAAGCTTGAAGCCGCTGGTGCCAAGGTCGAGATCAAGTAGTTCGATCACAGCATTAACGCAAAGCGTGGGGTGCGTCTCGCACCTTACGCTTTGCGGTTTTGTCTGGATGTGGTACGATTATTCCTTCCGTCCGGTATTCCCGCACGGTTTTGCCCCCATAAAGGCCCCTGGTTGCCAAACGCCCGTCGTCGTCGCGCCATCCTCGTTTCTGGGCTGCACCTTCCACTGATGGGTGGCGGGGTGGCCATCGTTGTGTACCGGGGCCAGAAGCAGTCTCAACATTGAATCAATCCCGGGGCTGCGGTCTCGGGATAAAGCCGTCTTTGCTCAAGGCCCGCAGCTGTCAATCCCCGTGCTGTGTGCCGTCCTAGAAGGTTCCGCCAACTTCACCTGGAGCGAACCATGAGTGTTCAGCAGAACATCTACCGCCAGCGCCACAACTTCTCGAAGATCCGGTCCCTGGTTCCCATTCCGAACCTGATCGACATTCAGAAGCGGAGCTACGACGAATTCCTCCAGATGAACCTCCTCCACTCGGAGCGGGAAGGGCGCGGCCTGAAGGCTGTGTTTGAATCCATGTTCCCCGTGCACAACGGCAAGAATCCGGATGGCAGCGACGCCAATCTGGAAGTCGAATTCCTCGACTACACCGTGGGGCACTGGGCCTGCAAGTGCGAAAAGTACTTGGGCCTCGAGCACCTGCGCACCGAGTGCAAGCAGTGCGGCCACAGCATCGTGTCGGACCACCCGAAGGATCCCACGGTGGACTGCCCCAAGTGCGGCACCCGCAACAAGAACGCGGCGACCATCTGTGACGTGTGCCAAGAGCCCGTCTCGATGAAGCAGAAGATGGGCATGGACGAGTGCGTGGAGCGCGGCTCCACCATGGCGGCCCCCCTCAAGATCCGCGTGCGCCTCAACCAGTTCGACAAGGACGACAAGGGCAACCGCCGCTTCAAGCAGAGCCAGGATTCGGAAGTCTACTTCGGCGACCTGCCGATCATGACCGACCGCGGCACCTTCATCATCAACGGCACCGAACGCGTGATCGTGAGTCAGTTGCACCGCAGCCCCGGTGTCTTCTTCAGCATCGCTCCGGACAAGAGCCTCTACAGCGCCCAGATCATTCCCTATCGCGGCTCCTGGATCGAGTTTGAGCTGGATGCCAAGGGTCTGCTCTACGCTCGCATCGATCGCAAGCGCAAATTCCTGGGCGCCACCTTCATGCGCGCCCTCGGCCTCTTCAGCGAGAGCCTGAGCTCCAATGAGCCCATCCTCCGCCACTTCTACACGCCCGCCACCTTCTTCCTGAAGAAGGGCAAGCTGAGCGTCGCCGTGGGCGACCATCTGCAGGGCAAGAAGACTGAAGAGGACGTGAAGAACCCCAAGACCAAGGAAGTGGTCCTGGCCAAGGACAAGAAGATCACCCGCCGCATCCTCGAGCAGATGGAGAAGGCCGGGATCAAGGATGTGCCGGTGTCCCGCGAAATGCTGGATGGCGCCGTCCTGCTGCAGGACATCGTGAACATGAACACCGGTGAAGTGCTCATGGAAGCGAACGAACCCTTCCTCCAGACCCACCTGGAAATGTTCCTGGCCAATGACGTGCAATCCTTCGACGTGTGCTTCCCCGAAGCGGACGCCACCGGCAAGGTGCTCTCCGAGACGCTGGCGAAGGATCACACCGAGGACAGCGAAGAGGCCGCCAAGGAGCTCTTCAAGAAGATCCGGCCCGGTGAACCCGCCACGCTGGAATCCAGCAAGAAGCTGCTCTTCGGCATGTTCTTCGATGCCCAGAAGTACGACCTCAGCAAGGTGGGTCGCCACAAGATCAACGCCAAGCTGGGACTGGGTACCGACCTGGATTTCCGCACCCTGGGCACCGACGACTTCATCCAGACCATCCACTACCTGCTGCGTCTGAAGAAGTATGACACCACCCGCCAGGACATCGGCGAAGTGGCTCCGGTTCGCGCTGACGACATCGACCACTTGGGCAACCGCCGCGTGCGATCCGTGGGTGAATTGCTGGAGAACGGCTTCCGTGTGGGCCTGGTGCGTGTGCAGCGGGCCATCAAGGAAAAGTTCAGCATCGCGCAGGATCCCAACAACCCTGTGCAGGCGCACGATCTCATCAACAGCAAGCCGGTCATCGCGGCCATGAAGGAGTTCTTCGGCAGCAGCCAGCTCTCCCAGTTCATGGATCAGACCAACCCCCTGTCCGAGATCACCCACAAGCGCCGCCTCTCCGCCCTCGGACCCGGCGGCCTCAGCCGCGACCGTGCGGGCTTTGAAGTCCGCGACGTGCACACCTCGCACTACGGCCGCATCTGCCCCATCGAAACGCCTGAAGGCCCGAACATCGGCCTCATCAGCTCACTGTCCTGCTACGCCCGCATCAACGAATTCGGCTTCATCGAAAGCCCCTACCTGAAGGTGGAGAACGGCCGCATCGTCCACTTCGCCAAGGTCACCAGTGTGGGCGATTCCAAGCTGGGCTACATGGAAGTGGTGCGCCTCGAGGATCTTGAGGAAGAGAACAAGAAGCTCACCAAGGCCGGCAAGCGTCCCGCCAAGTACGAGATGCACGCCTTCTACCTCTCGGCCTGGGAAGAGGATGAACACGTCATCGCGCAGGCCAACGTCCGTGTGGACAAGGACGGCGCCATCCAGGACGAGGATGTCACGGTGCGTGTCGCCGGCGAGACCAAGATCGTCTCCCGCGACAAGGTCACCCTTATGGATGTGAGCCCGAAGCAGGTGGTTTCCGTGGCCGCCAGCCTCATCCCCTTCCTTGAGAACGACGACGCCAACCGAGCCCTCATGGGCGCGAACATGCAGCGCCAGGCCGTGCCCCTCATCCGCACCGAGGCCCCCATCGTGGGCACCGGCATGGAGTACGTGGCCGCCAAGGATTCCGGTGCCTGTGTGGTCTGCCGCCGCTCCGGCATCGTGGAAACCGTCGATGCCAACCGCATCGTGGTGCGCGTGGAGGACGATCCCGAAACCGAAGGCGAAGAGAGCGGCGTGGACATTTACACGCTGGTGAAGTTCGCCCGCAGCAACCAGAACACCTGCCTCAACCAGACCCCCCTCGTGAAGAAGGGCGAGTACGTCACCGAGGGCCAGATCCTCGCGGATGGCCCCTGCACCGATCACGGCGAACTGGCCCTGGGCCGCAACCTCGTCGTGGCCTACATGCCCTGGCGCGGCTACAACTTCGAGGACGCGATCCTGATTTCCGAGCGCGTCGTGAAGGAAGACCTCTACACCACGATCCACATCGAGGAGTTCGAGGTCCACGCCCGCGACACCAAGCTGGGTCCTGAAGAGATCACCCGCGACATTCCCCAGGTCCGCGAAGAGGCCCTCAAGAACCTCGACGACAGCGGCATCATCCGCACCGGTGCCACGGTTCGTCACGGCGACATCCTGGTGGGCAAGGTCACGCCCAAGGGCGAGACCATCCTGTCTCCTGAAGAGAAGCTGCTCCGCGCCATCTTCGGCGAGAAGGCCAGCGATGTGAAGGATGCCAGTCTCACGGTGCCCCCGGGCATCGAAGGCACCGTGGTCGACATCAAGGTCTTCACCCGCAAGGGCCAGGAGAAGGATCTGCGCACCCAGCAGATCGAGCGCGACCAGATGGCCAAGTGGGAGAAGGATCTCTCCGACGAGGAGCGCATCATCCGCGCCGAGGCCAAGAAGAAGGTCGTGTCCCTGCTCAAGGGCAAGGAACTCGACGAAGTCCTCACGGATGACAAGGGCAAGGAACTGCTGCCCAAGGCCAAGAAGCTCACCCAGAACATGCTGGAGGCCGTGCCCTACCACCGCTTCCGCCAGATCTCGGTGGCCGCTGGGAAGACGCGCATCAACGCTGAAGTGCTGGACATCCTCGATAAGACCGAGAGTCAGCTCAAGGTGCTGCGCGACATCCTGAACGAGCGCATGGAGCGTCTGGTCAAGGGTGACGAGCTGATGCCCGGCGTGCTCAAGACCGTCAAGTGCTACGTGGCCGTCAAGCGCAAGCTGCAGGTGGGTGACAAGATGGCCGGCCGCCATGGTAACAAGGGTGTGGTCAGCCGCATCCTCCCCGTGGAGGACATGCCCTACCTGCCCGATGGCCGTCCCGTCGACATCGTGCTGAACCCCCTCGGCGTGCCTTCCCGTATGAACATCGGCCAGGTGCTCGAGTGCCACTTGGGCTGGGCGGGCAAGACCCTCGGTGTCCACTTCTCCACGCCCGTCTTCGACGGCGCGCGCGAAGCCGACATCAAGGGCTTCCTGGTCCAGGCATGGGAGAAGAACAACAAGCTGGGCCCCGACATCACCGGCAAGACCATGCTCTTCGATGGCATGACCGGCGAGGCCTTTGAGCAGCCCGTGAACGTGGGCTGCGTCTACATGCTCAAGTTGCACCACTTGGTTGATAACAAAATCCACGCCCGGAGCATTGGGCCCTACAGCCTCATCACCCAGCAGCCTCTCGGCGGCAAGGCCCAGTTCGGTGGCCAGCGCTTCGGCGAGATGGAAGTGTGGGCGCTGGAAGCCTACGGAGCGGCGCACGTTCTGCAGGAACTGCTCACCTACAAGTCCGACGACATGCACGGCCGCACCCAGATCTACCAGGCCATCATCAAGGGCGAGACCATCAAGGATCCCGGCCTCCCCGAGAGCTTCAACGTCGTCAAGAAGGAACTCAACGCGCTCTGCATCGATGTCGAGATGCTCACCCGCGAAGAGTTGGATCCGGCCATGGCGGAGGAAGAACCCGCGGCCTTCTCCATCGAAGGCTGATCTCCCGCCCCTTCCGTTTCCGACGAATCCTGAGAGGTCCCCATGTTTCCTGAGCAACAGAACATCAACGCCTACGAGTGCATCCGGGTGTCGCTGGCCAGCCCGGACAAGATGCGTTCCTGGTCCAAGGGCGAAGTCACCAAGCCCGAAACCATCAACTACCGCAGCCTGAAGCCCGAGCGCGACGGCCTCTTCTGCGCCCGCATCTTCGGCCCCGTGAACGACTGGGAATGCCTGTGCGGCAAGTACAAGCGTCAGAAGTTCAAAGGCGTCACCTGCGACAAGTGCGGCGTGGAAGTCACCAAGAAGTCGGTGCGCCGCGAACGCATGGGCCACATCCAGCTGGCGAGCCCCGTCAGTCATGTGTGGTTCTTCAAGGGTGTCCCCAGCCGCATCGGCTACCTGCTGGACATCCCCCTGAAGGATCTGGAGCGCGTGCTCTACTTCGAGGCCTACACGGTCACCGAGAGCGGCGGCACCACCCTGAAGGAAGGCGAGATCCTCAACGAGGACAAGTACCGCGAGTTCCGCAGCCAGTTCGGCGAAGGCTTCAAAGCCCAGATGGGCGCCGAAGCCATCAAGGAATTGCTCAAGCAGGTTGACATCGAAGCTCTCACCATCGAGCTTCGCGACCTCATGAAGAAGGAGACCTCTAGCCAGAAGCGCAGCAAGGTCGCCAAGCGCCTCAAGGTGGCGGAATCCTTCCACCGCTCGGGCAACAAGCCCGAGTGGATGATTCTCGACGTGGTGCCCGTGCTGCCCCCCGAGCTGCGCCCCCTGGTGCCCCTCGACGGCGGCCGCTTCGCCACCTCCGACCTGAACGACCTCTACCGTCGCGTCATCAACCGCAACAACCGCCTCAAGAAGCTCCTGGAACTGAAGGCTCCCGATGTCATCGTGCGCAATGAAAAGCGCATGCTGCAGGAGGCTGTGGATGCTCTCTTTGAAAACGGCAAGCGCGGCCGTCTCCTCCGTGGCGTGAGCAACCGCCCCCTGAAGTCCCTCAGCGACGCCCTCAAGGGCAAGCAGGGTCGGTTCCGCCAGAACCTGCTCGGCAAGCGCGTGGACTACTCGGGCCGTTCCGTCATCGTGGTGGGGCCTGACCTCAAGCTGCACCAGTGCGGCCTGCCCAAGAAGATGGCGCTCGAGCTCTTCAAGCCCTTCATCTTCAACCGACTCGAGCACAAGGGCTACGCGGCCACCATCCGCCAGGCCAAGGAAATGGTGGAAGAGGGTCGTCCTGAAGTCTGGGATGTCCTCGAGGAAGTCATCAAGGATCACCCGGTCCTGCTGAACCGCGCGCCGACCCTCCACCGCCTCGGCATTCAGGCCTTCCAGCCGGTGCTCGTCGAGGGCAAGGCCATCCGACTGCACCCGCTCGTCTGCACCGCCTTCAACGCCGACTTCGACGGCGACCAGATGGCCGTGCACGTGCCCCTCAGCCCCATGGCCCAGATCGAGGCCAAGGTGCTGATGATGTCCACGCAGAACATCCTCAACCCCGCCAACGGCCGTCCCAACGTGGTGCCCTCCCAGGACATCGTGCTGGGCGGCTACTACCTCACCAAGAAGCGCGTCGGCCGCAAGGGCGAGGGCATGGTCTTCGCCAACGTCAACGACGTGGTGGCGGCTCACGAGGCGGGCGTGGTGGATACCCACGCCATCATCCAGATCCGCCACACGGGCGAGTGGGTGGACACCGAGGCCTGGCACGCGAAGGACCCCAAGAAGAACTCCGAGCAGGAAGTCTTCGAGGCTCCCGCCGAGACCGTGAACAGCCAGCTCAAGACCACCACCGTGGGCCGCGTGCTCTTCAACCGCGCGCTGCCTGAGGAAGTGCCCTTCATCAACGGCCTGCTCAAGAAGGAGGGCCTGCTCTCCCTCGTGAACAGGGCCTACAAGCTGAATGGCCCTGAAGTGACCATCCGCATGCTGGATGCCATGAAGGACACCGGTTTCCAGTGGGCCATGCGCGCGGGCGTGTCCGTGGGCATCGACGATCTCGTGGTGCCCGACACCAAGGCCAAGCTGCTCAAGGGCGCTTCGGACGAAGTGCGCGCCATCGAGAAGGAATCCTACGAAGGCCGCTTGGATGCTTCGACCCGCTACAACCGCATCCTGGAAGTCTGGGGCAAGACCAGCGACCAGGTGGCCGGCGACATGATGAAGGAACTGGAAAAGCGGAACGAGACCGGCAAATTCCTCAATTCCATCTACATTCTCGCTGACTCCGGCGCCCGCGGTTCAAAGACCCAGATCCGCCAGGTGGCCGGTATGCGCGGCCTCATGGCCCGCCCCAGCGGCGACATCATCGAAACGCCCATCACGGCCAACTTCAAGGAAGGCCTGAGCGTTCTGGACTACTTCATCTCGACCCACGGCGCCCGCAAGGGACTCGCGGATACCGCGTTGAAGACGGCCGACTCGGGCTACCTCACCCGCAAGCTGGTGGACGTGGCCCAGGATGTCATCGTCAACGAGGATGACTGCGAAACCATCGGCGGCATCGAAGTGGAAGCCATCGTCAACAGCGACGGCACCATCCGTTCCCGCCTGCGCGACCGCATCATGGGCCGCGTCTGTCTCGACGACATCGTGGATCCCTACGATGCCGCCAAGATCATTGCGCCCGCCGGCACCCTCATCTCCGAGGAACTGGCCTTCACCATCGAGACCAGCGGCATCACCAAGGTGAAGATCCGCTCCACCCTCACTTGCGAAGCCCGCCGCGGCATCTGCGCCAAGTGCTATGGCCTGAACCTGAGTTCCGGTCGCCTGGTGGATCTCGGCGAGGCGGTTGGCGTCATCGCCGCCCAGTCCATCGGCGAGCCCGGCACCCAGCTCACGATGCGCACCTTCCACGTCGGTGGCGCGGCCAGCCGCACCTCCGAGAAGAGCACGCACGAGGCTCAGATCGCGGGCATCGTGAAGTACGAGGGCCTGGACAACACCAAGGACCAGAAGAAGACCGTCGTCAACCGCAAGGGCGAGACCGTGGCCCTCACGCGCAACGGCTACCTGCTGGTGACTGACGAGGACGGCAACGAGCGTGAGCGCTACAAGATCACCTCCGGCGCCATCCTCCGCGTCAAGGACAAGGAGGCGGTCGAGCCTCGCACGGTGCTCGCCGAGTGGGATCCCTACAACGACGTGCTGCTCACGGAAGTGGGCGGTGTGGCGGACTTCAAGGAATTCGAAGTCAACGTCTCCTACCAGGAAGAGAAGGATCCGATTTCCGGCAACTTCCGCAAGAAGGTCATCGATCCCACCGATGACAAGATCCACCCCCACATCAACATCAAGGGGGACAACCACAAGGTGCTCAAGCGCTACAACATCCCCACCGGCGCCTACATCGAAGTGGAAGAGGGCCAGGAACTGCTGCCCGGCGACGTCATCGCCAAGACCAGCCGCCAGCAGGCCAAGACCAGCGACATCACGGGCGGCCTGCCGCGTGTGACGGAGCTCTTCGAAGGCCGCAAGCCGAAGGAACCCGCCATCATCAGCGAGGTCACCGGCATCGCGAAGTATGGCAACCGCGTCCGCGGCAACCAGAAGGTTGTGGTCGAGGCGGAAACCGGCGAGAAGGGTGAATACCTCATCCCCCGCGGCAAGCACATCCAGGTTCAGGACGGCGATGAAATCCGCGCCGGCGAGAAGCTGACTGAAGGTGCCGTCAGCCCCCACGATCTGCTCAAGGTCCAGGGCGATCGCGCCCTCCAGGCCTTCCTCGTCAACGAGGTGCAGGAGGTCTACCGGGCCCAGGGCGTGGTCATCAACGACAAGCACATCGAGGTGATCATCCGCCAGATGATGCGCTGGGTCCTCATCACCGACGTGGGCGATACCCCGCTCATCGTCGAGGAGAAGGTCGACAAGCACCGCTTCAAGGAGATCAACGAGCAGGCCATCAAGGATGGTGGTGCCCCCGCCACCTGCGAGCCCCTGTTGCTCGGCATCACCAAGGCCGCGCTCACCTCCGAGAGCTTCATCTCTGCCGCCAGCTTCCAGGAAACCACCCGCGTCCTCACCGAGGCCGCGCTGGAAGGCCGCGTCGACTACCTGCGCGGCCTCAAGGAGAACGTCATCCTGGGCCGCCTGATCCCGGCCGGCACGGGCATGGCCCACTACCGGAACCTCGACATCGAGGAGGGCGAGTACCCCGAGCCGAGTCTCAACGAATTCCAGGGCGGCGAAGACTTCGACGACGAATACGCCCGCATGGCCCAGCACGTGGAAGAACTGCAGGGCATGACCGAGATTGACGGCGAAGATTTGTAGCCGATAGCCTGAACCATAAGAACGGCCCGCTTTGTCGGGCCGTTCTTATGGTGGGAATCCGCTGGCTGTGCCTCTTTGCGATAGATGGGTTACAGGGCAAATCTCCGCAAATCTGATAATCTATTCCCTTATGCAGCAGACACTCGAATCCCCCCCATTCGATCTGAAAGCCAGCCTGAAAAAGCCCATCAGGTGGGCGTTTGGGGCGGGACTGGTGGCGGTTGTGGTCACCCTTTTTTTGCCGAACTACTATAAGTCGGAAGTCCGTTTGCTGCCGGTGGAATCAAAGGGGCTTGGCGGCAATCTGGGCGGACTCGCCAGTGCTGCGGCAGCCTTTGGAGTGAGCGTACCTGGCGGAGATAGCAGTGATGCCAATTTTGTGGATGTTCTCAACAGCCGCTGGCTCCGAGAGCAGTTGTTGCAAACAGAGTTCCAGTTCCATACGCGCTCATGGCGGTTTGGAGCAGAAAAACTGGAAACCTGCTCGCTGTATTCCTATATGGACCAAAAAAACATGGATAGGGCACTCAAGGAACTGAGTGAAATTCTTACTTCCTCCCGGGATTTGAAGTCCAAGGTCATCTTGATCAGTGCGGAAACCAAATCTCCCGAACTCTCCCAGCGCATTGTCCAGAAGGCCGGCAAGCTCCTTGAAATCTTCCTGCAGGAGAAGGGGCGAACAAGGGGAGGCGCGAAGGCGGCTTTTGCGGAAGCGCGGTTGAAGGACGCTCGTGGAGAGATGGACGAGGCTGAAGGCCTCTTTCGCCGGTTCCTGGAGGGTAACCGCAATTATCTCAATAGTGCCGATCCGGCTGTGCGATTGAAGGGCACCCGTCTGGAAACGGAACTGCGTCTTCGCCAGCAGTTGGTCACCACGCTTGCGATGAATAGGGAACAGGCCCTTCTGGAAGAGAAGAATGACGTCCCCATTTTAAACATCCTAGACCCGGGTAATCTGCCGATCGAGAAGAGCAAACCAGCGAGATCGGTCATCGTTATTCTGGTGGCGGTGCTTGTGGGGGCAAGCGGTTGGGTATGGTTGAATCGTGAGTGGGTCAAAGCCAGGATCCTGGCTGATGATGAGTCAGACGCTTCTGTTCGGGAGTCGCAATGAAGGGTGTAGTCCTCGCTGGGGGGACGGGTTCCCGTCTTTTCCCGCTGACCAAAGTGACAAATAAACATTTGCTGCCAGTGGGGCAGGCGCCGATGATCTGGCATCCCCTTTGGAAACTTAAGGAGGCGGGGATCGAGGAAATCCTCATCGTGACCGGCACCGAGCACATGGGCGATGTAGTGGCGCTGATGGGTTCGGGCAAGGACTTTGGTTGCCGCTTCACCTACAAGGTGCAGGACGAGGCCGGCGGCATCGCGCAGGCGTTGGGGCTGGCGGAGAACTTCGCGGGGGGCTCGCCGGTCTGCGTGATTCTGGGCGACAACATCTTCCAGGACAGCCTGAAGCCGGAGGCCGAGGCCTTCGAAAAGCAGGGCAAGGGTGCGCGCATCCTGCTGAAGCCCGTGGAGGACCCCCAGCGCTATGGGGTGGCGGAGGTGAAGGGTGGCAAGGTCCTGGGCATCGAGGAGAAGCCCGAGGCACCGAAGTCGAACCTCTCGGTGACGGGCATCTACTTCTACGACGCGACGGTCTTCGATATCATCCGCACGGTGAAGCCCTCTGGCCGCGGCGAGATGGAAATCACGGATGTGAACAACGCCTACATTGAGCGGGGCCAGATGACCTCGGGTACCTTCCAGGGCTGGTGGACGGACGCGGGCACCTTCCCGAGCCTGGCCCACGCCAATGAACTGGCGATCAAGGAGACGACCCCCTTTCCCCAGTCCACGGGCAGGAGCTAGGCATGGAATTCAGGAAGGGCCCTATCGAGGGCGTGGTGATCACGTCCTTCCGCAAGTTCGTGGATGAGCGCGGCTGGCTGGCGGAGATCTTCCGCCACGACGAGCTGCCCGAGTGGTTCCGGCCCGAGATGTCTTACGTGAGCGTGACGAATCCCGGCGTGCTGCGGGGGCCCCACGAGCACGTGGACCAGGCAGACCTGTTCTGCTGGGTGGGGCCCGGGGATTTCAAGCTCACCCTGTGGGACAACCGCCCGGACAGCCCCACCTACTGCAACCGGATAGAAGTGGCCATGGGGGTGAACAACCCGGGCTCGGCCATCATCCCCAAGGGCGTGGTGCACTGCTACCGCTGCATCAGCCATGAGCCGGGCTTCGTCATCAACTGCCCGGACCGGCTGTTTATGGGCAAGGGCAAGCTGGAACCCATCGACGAGATCCGCCACGAGGATGATCCCAACAACCCGTTCGTGAAGGATGAGCGGGCTCGCCGGGTGCACGCCTGATGCGGGTCCTCGTCACCGGCGGGGCCGGACAGCTGGCCCAGGCCATCCGCCTGATCTGGGCGGAGCATGAGCTCGTCATTCCGGATGAATCCGTGCTGGACCTGAGCCGGCGGGAGTCCATTCAGCGAGTGGTGGTCGAGGTGCGGCCCGAGGTGCTGATCAACTGCGCGGCCTTCACCCAGGTGGACCGCTGCGAGTCCGAGGCCGACCTGGCGCAACTCATCAATGCCACGGCGGTGGGCTGGCTGGCGGAGGCCTGCGAGGCTGTGGATGCCCGGCTGGTGCAGGTCAGCACGGACTATGTCTTCGATGGCACGGGCACGCGGCCCTACCGAGAGGATGACCCAACGAACCCCGTGTCGGTCTATGGCCGCACCAAGCTCGAGGGCGAGCGCCAGGCGGCGCGGTGCCCGAAGCACCTGATCGCCCGCACCAGCTGGCTCTACGATGCCTGGGGGAAGAACTTCCTGAACACCATGCTCAATGCCGCGGCCCAGGGCCGGGCGCTGCGGGTGGTGGATGACCAGCGGGGCGCACCGACCACCTGCCGGGCGCTGGCAGGTCAGCTGAAAATGGCCGTGGCCGAAGCGTGGCAGGGTCTGGTGCATGCCACCTGCCAGGGCGAGACCACGTGGCATGGCTTCGCCCAGGCGATCTTTGAGGCCAAGGGCCTGAACGTGGACCTGAGCCCCTGCGGCACCGCTGATTACCCCACCCCCGCCACGCGGCCGGCCTATTCCGTGCTGGATGGTGGCCGGCGGAAGGTGCTCGGGACCGACCGGATGCCCCCCTGGCAGGAGGCTCTGGCGCAGGTGGTGACCCAACCCGATCTTTTGAAGGAAGCATGATGCCCGAGACGATTCTCATCACCGGCGGTGCCGGTTTCATCGGCAGCAACCTGGTGCACCGCTGGCACCGCAACCATCCCGGCGATCGGATCCTGGTCCTGGACAAGCTGACCTACGCGGCCGACTCCAAGCAACTGGAGGGCCTGGAGCGGGTGGAGCTGGTGGTGGGCGACATCCAGAACCTGGAGCTGGCGCGGCACCTGATCGAGTCGAACCACATCACCAAGGTGTTTCACCTGGCGGCGGAGAGCCATGTGGACCGGAGCATCACAGGCCCGGCGGCCTTCATCCAAACCAACCTGCTGGGGACTTTCTCCATGCTGGAGGCGGCGCGGCAGGCCTGGGCTGGGCAGAAGGATTGCCGGTTCCTGCACATCAGCACGGACGAGGTATATGGCTCTCTGGGGGAGGAGGGCAAGTTCCACGAAGAGATGGCCTACGCGCCCAACAGCCCCTACAGCGCCAGCAAGGCTGGCAGCGATCATCTGGTGCGCGCCTACCACCACACCTACGGCATGGATGTGGTGACCACCAACTGCTCCAACAACTACGGCCCCCGACAACACCCCGAGAAGCTGATCCCCCTGGCGATCATGCGCATGGCCAAGGGCGAGCCCATCCCCATTTACGGCGATGGCCTGAACATCCGGGACTGGCTGTTCGTGGAAGACCATTGTTCCGCGCTGGAGACGGTGATGCTGAATGGCGTGGCGGGTGAGACCTACTGTGTGGGCGGCGACAACGAGCAGACCAATCTGGCCCTGGTGGATCTGTTATGTGACATGGTGGACCAGTACCTCGGGCGCCCCCAGGGCACCAGCCGAAGTCTCAAGACTTTCGTACAGGATCGTGCCGGGCATGACCGACGGTACGCTATTAATGCCTTCAAGGTTCAGAGTGAATTAGGTTGGAACTCTGAAGTGACTTTTGAGCAAGGATTGCAGAAGACGGTTAGCTGGTATTTGCACGGATTTAATTCAATCATCAGCCCAGCGCCGCATTGATGGCGGACCCACTTGATCGACGGCTCATAATTCGAAATGTTGTTTCGAATTTAGCAAGTGGCGCTGCTGGTGCCCTACTCGCAGTCGCACTGCCACCGTTTCTCGTACGCTTGCTGGATAGGGACACTTACAGTGTTTGGGCTCTCTTACTTCAAATTGGTGGTTATACGGGGCTTGTCAATTTTGGACTTCAAACTGCAGTGGGGCGATTCACTGCGCATACAGATGCTCGAAATGATGTAATCCAGCGCAATCAGATTGTCTCGACGGCAGTGGCACTGCTCTCTGGATCAGCTGTAATTAGTATTTTCGCGATATTTGCTTTATCTGGAATGCTACCCCTGTTTTTTCCGGCAATTCCAGCTTCGCTTCTAGCTAATGCCAAAATAGCTCTCATCCTCGTGGGTAGCTCGCTGGCACTTGGGCTTCCATTCTCTGTTTTAAATGGAGTTTTCGTCGGACTTCAAAGGAACGAAATACCCGCCATGATTATTATTGTAGGACGTCTTAGTACCGCTCTTGGTCTTGTTCTGGCTGCTGCTTGGGGTAAAGGTTTGGTGGTGATGGGTGCAATTTTTGGTGGAATTAATATATTGAGTTATAGCGCTCTGTTATTTGCCATTAAGCACTATGTCCCCAATTTATTGATATCAAAACAGCTTGTGAATAGTCAATCATTCAGAGAGCTCATGGATTATTGCACCAGTCTCAGTGTATGGAATTTCGCAATGCTTCTTGTGAGCGGCCTAGATCTGGTACTGGTGGCCCGCTTTGATTTCTCTGCCGTGGGGGGATTTGCGATTGCCTCCAGCCTATTAACGCTGCTGGTTGGAGCGCAATCCGCCATCCTAAGTGTCATTTTACCAGCGGGTGCGGCTCTCGACGCGCAGGGAGATCGTAAGCGTTTGATGGGCTTGCTTCTAAACACTACTCGCTGGAATCTACTGCTACTGGGGATAATTACAGGGTTATACTGTGTTTTAAAGCCAATATTACTTAACGGGTATGTTGGCCATGACTATGCATCGAAGATCTCACCTATACTTAGTGTACTGCTTCTTGCGACTGTAATTCGTTTGTCGATGCTTCCGTTTAATCTATTGGCCATGGGGGCTGGGGACCATCGTCGAATCATTCTTGGCCCATTGGCTGAGGGATTTTCAAATATATTAGCATCTACATTTTTGGGGTGGAAATTCGGTGCAATAGGTGTGGCCTGGGGAACAGTTCTCGGAGGTGCCGTCGGTGTGGCCTTCCATTTAGGGCTTAACCTTCCGAGGAGTTCGCGACTGGGGGTCTCCCTTCAGGTTTTCACCACACAGGCTTTTTCGCCTGGGATTATTGCGGTTTTACCATTGCTGCTGCTTCTCGTCCTGGAAGGAGCTGCTGTACGACTATTTGGTGAGCACGTATGGGAATCGCCAGTGATGGCTGGCGTTATGTTTGGGGCCTTTGCATGGAAGATGCTTCTTTTGCCAAATGAAAGAGAATACGTTCTTTCCAAAATTGGGGTGGTTTACCCTCGTCGACATTAAGTGTATTATCAGTGCCTGCCGGCCAGTTGTAATTGGTAAGACAATTCTAGGTGGTATTTGTGTAAAGATGGTGATTTGTTGGTGTCATATAATTAATTTAAGCTATAAAAAAGTATCATTCGCTAATAGAGGTGTAGTCGTGCTTTACATATTTAATTAAGGGAATGAATTAGAGTCTGAGCGGTTTTTTGAAGGAGTGCTTTATGAAATATTGGTTGAAGTTAATTCTAGGGTGGGTATATAATACATTTAGTCGACTAGTCTTGGATGGGCGATTCAAACTTCAGATTCGTCAAGGGACTGTGGAAATTGGCCGATACTCATATGGTGTGCCAATAGTTCATAGTTGGGCCGATGGAGCTCGATTGATAATTGGCAACTACACCTCAATCGCCGATGAGGTTCATATCCTTCTTGGCGGTGATCACCCGACTCATTGGGTATCTACCTTCCCTCTGCGGATTAAACTAGGACTTCCGGGGGCTGGTCGTGATGGGACCCCTTCGACAAAGGGAGATGTTGTTATCGGATCAGATGTCTGGATTGGACTTGGGGTGACTATCCTTTCTGGCGTGCATATTGGTGACGGTGCCATTATCATGGCTAGAAGTGTAATTGTTAAGGATGTGGAACCCTACGCCATTGTTGGCGGTGTTCCAGGGAGATTAGTCAGGAAGAGATTTGATGGAGAGGACATTGAAAAACTCCTAAATTTGAAATGGTGGGAGTGGCCCGACCAACAAGTAGTGGAGGCCACCCCGATGCTTTCAAGCGGAGATATTGATTCCTTCCTTAAGGTGTATGCTTCACCTTCCGCGAATACGGTTCTTAAAAGGGATAGATGACACGTGTATTTTGATTTATAGCTGAAATTTAAATGCATATTATCCCGGTTTTATCCAAATAGGATTATCGGTAACAAAAACGTAGGCCCGCTGTTGGATTTGAGAATTTCCTACTAGCTTCGTCTCACCATGCATTGAGCGCCACACACAATCCAGAATTTTCAAATTATTTCTACTATTTTTATATAAAGGGCTGTTCCAAAATTAACAGTGGCCAGAAAATTTGAATTTGTATCAACTTATGGGACACTGATAGAACTGAGAGTTGAAGACCACACAACAACCAAGGATGCTTCGCGAATGCTCATATACCTATTACCTTTGGTCGCGTTACTTCTTGCGTATGTTGTATACCTTTCAAAAAACAATAAATGGATGGTGAATTTATTGTTGGTGATCGTTTTAATGGTAATTGCTGTAGCTGGGTTTAGGTGGAATTGCGATGCTGATTTTTCTGGCTACATAGAAATGTATAACGAAGTGCCCCCGATTGGAAATCTTAATTCGGAAATAATCAAACAACTATGGGGAGAGCCGGGCTATATCGTTGTTAGTTCTATTTTTAAAGCAATCAATCTAGATTTTTATTATCTGTCACTATTTTGTGTCTTTTGTTCGATTTTAATTAAAGTAATTATATCGATAAGGCTTTCAAAACAAGCCGCCTTGTCTATATGCTTATATTTTTGCATTCATTATTTAACAATAGAATTTATTCAGATTAGATGGGCGGTTGCATCATCCCTCTTGATACTAGGTTTTTATACGCTGTATAGAAATTTATTGTGGACTACACTGCTCGTCTTCCTGATGGCCGTATCTATGCACTATTTTTCTTCAGTATTTATATTAGTCGCCTTGTTTGTTAAAATCGAAAATGATAAAATCTTTTATTTTATGATGATGGTTGCCATCACGGTGAGTACTCAGATCACACAAAATTCTTTAAATTCATCGCTTGCTCTACCTGGTGGTGTGTATGTGCTTGAAAGGACAGCTCGCTACTTGGGGGAAGAGTTATCTAAGCTAGGGCTATTTTCGTATGCTAAACTTTTCTTGTATCCTTTAATTTATTTATTATTTTATGTTTTTGGTGGATATAAAAATGTGTTCAATAGGCCAAAAAACCGATTTTTACTTAAGCTATCCTTGGCTTGTATCTCCTTGACTTTTATATGTTCATTTATGCCCCTATTGCATTTTCGGGCCGTCGTTTTAGCCGATTTTTTTTCAGCTATTTTGGTTATTAATTTGGCAGAGTCAAGACCGCGGTCAACCCTATCATCCATTGTTGTGGTTTTCATGGTAATAATATTTTCGATTTGGTATATAATCGACTTGAATAACAACCTAAAAAATGGCTCCATTAAAGAGTATCAAACATGGGTTTCTCAGATTATTTAGTCTATAAAACGCTACACGCAAGTTGCGGACATAGATTGGATTCCGGCAACTACTGCTGATCCGCCCCGGTTTTCTATCGCAGGTTCAATGTGGAAGATAGGACCTCTGAGGGTCCCCTTGGCCAGTGTTTTAGGCCTTGGGAGCGGGTTGGTCGAATCAGGATACGCCCTCACACAAACCGGGTGAATCAGGCAGGAGAAGGCCCGCCCCTCGGGGCGGGCCTTCTTGGCCGGTTCCCAGATTTAGGTCCGGGCTAAATGTGAAGGTCGGGTTGAAAAAGAGAGAGCTAATGGCCGGTTGGCCAGGAGCTTCCAGGAGATGGTAGCTTGGCTTCCATCTCCGGAGAGGGTAGAGCAACGCTGGGAAGCGACTTGAGCGCTTCGGAGATGCACCGGACGGTGTTGGCCAGGGGAAACGCCCTGGCCTTTTCTGTCAGGGCGTTGGCCTCCACCGGGGGTGCCCAAAGCGATAAATCCCGGGGGTCCGGGGGCAGAGCCCCCGTCGCAGGGAGACCGAGCTGAGCCAGTTCAATGGTGCAGCGGAACTCGGTTGGGGTGAGGTAGCCCAGGCTGCTGTGCGGGCGCTCCTCGTTGTAGCGACGGCGCCAGGCTTCGACGATGACCTTGGCCTCAGCCAGGCTGGAGAAGGCCTCCATGTTCAGGCATTCGTCCCGGAACTTGCTGTTGAAGCTCTCGGCCACGCCGTTGGCCCAGGGCGAGCCCGGGGGGATGTAGAAGGTCTGGGCACCGGTGGCCATCAGCCAGACCTGGAGGTCATGGGCGATGAACTCGGGGCCGTTGTCACTGCGCAGGAATGCGGGCCATCCCCGGGTCTGGAACAAGCGTTTGAGGACCTGCATGACCTCCTCGGCCTTGAAGGAGGAGGCCACTTCGATGACCAACGCCTCCTTCGTAAACTCGTCGGTGAGCGTCAGGCACTTCACGACCTCGCCGTTCAGGCAGCTGTCGTGGACGAAGTCGTAGGACCAGACCTGGTTGGGATACCCGGATTTCATCGGCACATGCTGGCCGGTCCGGAGGTGCTTTTTGGGACGCCGCCGGACCTGGAGGCCATGGGCTTTGAAAACCCGGTGGACCCGTTTCAGGTTCACCCGGAGCTGGAGCCGCCTCAGGAGGGCCCAGACGCGCCGGTGGCCATAGCGGGGGTTGGCATGGGCAAGCTGGACGATCCGCTCGTCCAGCCCATCCAGTTTCACCCGGCGTGAATACCGGACATAGGAACGGCTCAGGCCCATGGCCCGGGCAGCGCGCCGCTGGGAGAAGCCGGTGGCCGTCAGGTATGCCGCCCCCTCCTTTCGCTGCGACGCGCCACTCATTTTTTTCGGAGAACCGTTTTCAGGGCTGCGATATCCAGCTCCCGTTCTGCCAGAAGGCGCTTGAGCTGGGCGTTCTCCTTCTCAAGCTGCCGCATGTGCCGGACATCGGAAACCTCGACTCCGCCATACTTCTTTCGCCATCGATAGAAGGTCTGCGCCGTGATCCCACGGGCCCGGCAGAGGGCATCGACCGTCTGCTCCCCCTTCTCCGCCTCTCTGAGAAGCCCCACGATCTGCTCCTCGGTGAACTTGCTTGTCCTCATTGGATCCGACTCCTTTGGAGTGGACCTTAACATTTAGCTTGGCTCTATTTGGAGGGGACAGGCCATTCTCCCGCGAGCGCGGGATTCTGGGCTGCGAACTGGGCCGGTGTCTGGTCGTCCAGTGCGCTGTGTGGCCTGCGGTGATTGTAGTCGTAGCGCCAGGCGGCCAGCTTGCCCCTGATTTCTGCCATGGACCGGAATATCTCCGTGTTCAGGCACTCATCCCTCAGCCTGCCGTTGAAACTCTCAATGAAGGAATTCTCTGTGGGCTTCCCTGGCCGAATGAAGGCCAGGTGCACGCCCCTGGCATCTGCCCAGGCGTCCATCACCTTCCCAGCGAATTCTCTTCCGTTGTCCACAGTGATCGATGTGGGCTTGCCCCGCTCCCGAACCGCCAAGTCCAGGGCATCAGCCACATCGCTGCCATTCAACCTGGGCTTGCCCCGGATCGCCACGCATTCCCTCGTGAACTGGTCCACAACCGTCAGGATCCGGAAGGGTCTCCCATCATCAAGTCGGGCCGCCACGAAGTCCATACTCCAGCGCTGATTCGGGGCCTTGGCCCGTTCTGCGATGAGTGGCCTTCTCCGTGCGATTTTCTTCCGCAGTTTGGTGCGGATCATCAGCCCCTCCTCCTTGTAGATCCGATAGACCCGTTTCGCATTCACGTGCCACCCCTCCCGCCGCAGTAACACCGTCAGACGCCGATAGCCGAACCGCACTCGGGCTGCCGCCAGTTCCTTCAACCGCATTCGTAAAGGGATTTGCGAGTCCCGCCTGTGCCTATACCGGACGCTTGTCCGGCAGATGCTCACAAGGCCGCAGGCGCGACGCTCACTGAACCCATAGCCCTTTTGGATCCAGTCCACCAGCGAACGTCGCACCGCGGCCTTCAGACTTTTTTTGAAAGCACTTCCTGCAAGATGTGCTTGTCCAGGCTCAGGTCCGCGACCAGGCGCTTCAGCTGGGCATTCTCGTCCCGAAGCTGCCGGAGTTCCCGCAGCTCAGAGACCCCGAGCCCCTCGAACTGGTGCTTCCACCGGTAGAAGGTCTGGTCTGAAATTCCCAACTTCCGGCAGATGTTAGGGATCTTTGCCCCGTTCTCCGCCTGCTTCAACGCGAAGACGATCTGCTCCTCGCTATGTCCCTTCCTTGGCATCTCTGCCTCCTTGGCTGGGCTCCCCTAAGGATGCCCTCCAAGGCCTGAATTACACATCATCCCTGGTCCATTTTTCGGGGTTTGGGTCAAGTGTTACTTGATGGCATAAGGAACGGCTTAGCGGCCCTTATCCACGGGCTCAGGCTTAGCCCCCATTCTGTTATGGAAAAAGTCCTCAACTCCCTGAAAAATGGCTGACAGACTAGACCCCCGTTCTTTTTCAAAAAGGAGAATCGTGATAAGCAACAGGAAGTGTGCAATGGCGGATTTGATGATAAATAGAGGGAAATTCCGTGCATGCGCCTTGGCTAGGTATAAGAAATTTCTATACATGTAGTAGCGCCTGGTTGGCGAATGGAGTGTATAGAATTGCGAAAATGGTCTCGGAACGGTATGTGTGTCGCCCAATTCATGATATAAAAAAGCGTTGCCAACTTGCCAGACTTGCCATCCTGCTTGGCGTGCCCTTAGACAGAAGTCAAAATCCAGGGCATCGATGAACATTTCTTCGTTATAGCCACCTATTCTTTCAAATACATCCATGCGAACCAAGTTTCCGGAGGTTATGGCGTAGCTGATAGGGCCATCTCGTCGGTCTCTCTTGTGTTCACCATGAATAATGACGGTGGGCGAGAGACATGCTAGGTCGGGGTGTGTTTGGATAGCTCGACAAAAGGCTTGGACCATGTCGTGATCTATAAGACTGTCCTGGTCCATGGTGAGTATCCAGGTAAAGCCTCCATCTTTTGCATAGGTTAGTCCAAGGTTCAAGGCATGACCAATCCCTCGGTTATTCTTCAGGTAAGTTACAGAAACGCCTTGGTTGGCCTCTAGAGCCCGCAAGACCTCAAGGGATTTTAAATCAGAACCATTGTCCACAATATGAATATGTCCAACCTTCCCCAAAAGGGCGCGAACTGTCATATCTGTTTTTTTGTGGCCATTAAAACTAACTATAACAGCAATAATATCGTCATATATCATATAATGATCGACTCCCCTTTCACGTGCTTACGTAGGCATTTGGTCTTTTTGATGAATGCTTCATTTGATTGACCGATTCAGGTGAGTAAGATTTTCTATACAAAAGAGTATATGTGTAGGGTTGAATAATTCCTACGCATGAATTAAAAACGTATAGGAGAGGAAATTAGGCCGACGACACATATTAAGTGATTTAGTAGACGCATTGATACTAAGGATTGTATTATGTGAAATGGTTGTTAAAGCAACTTATATTTAAGTCAAGCAGATAAATTTCCATATATTTCGGGGACCATTGATGATCTGGAGGGATTGTGGCGACCTGAGAATTACAAAAAGTCTGAAGGGAAAGGGCTTTTCCATCTTGGAGGTGCTACTTCTGAAAGGAACAAATCATTATTTGGAATATCTCCTGTTCGTGGTTTATATGCAATGACAAGGATATTATTGGGTTTAAAGCTTTCTACAGCCAATATTTGCAGGCCAATGTGATGGACTAATTTGATGACCAGACGGGTATCAAACACATGGTGGTGCAGACAGCGATTTTCTTTATTCTTAAGGCTTCGTTCTTTGAAGGCATCAACGCTTCCAGCCTTTCGGTCCATTTTTAAATCATGCAAAGCTAGGATTTCATCAAGATGGGTCAAATCTCCTTCAGTTACCTGCATCTCATAATCTCTTACTAGGTGGTCGAGAGTGGTGAGGGGTCTTCGATGATCAAAGGTACCATCCTTGTGAGGAAGGAGAAGAACTAGAAGACCTTCCTGTTTTAGAACCCGTATCCACTCGGATAGAGCTTTAATAGGGTTGGCTATGTGCTCCAATGCATGGGACGACAAAAGAAAGTCATATGTCTCAGTCGTGAATTGCTCCAAATTTGAAGCATCTACAACATACTGGTATCCGGGTTCCCGTTGATCATCAAATCGGAACGAGGCTCCCTCTTTTATGCTATCTACCCATACTGTTTGATCAGAGAAATTACAATTGTCGACTCTTGAGGCGATTGAATAAATAGGGAGACTGCTCCATTTTCGGAAAAGGTGAGTTGGCCCACCAATTTCAATCCCTACTTTTTCTTCTACGTATGGCCTGCACTGCTGAAAGCTGGCAAGTGGCCGACGTGGAATGAGGTGCGCTGAGACGGCGCCAAGAACCTCGCCCACCCCATCAGTCTTCAGTAGTGAGATGACTTTTTTGATTTTGCTTAACATGTCCCCGCCAATTGGATTGCCTGATTGATAGTAGCCGGATCGACCTCTTGGTTTCCTGCCTATCTAGGGTTGGACTTGCAAGAGGGAAATACACCGGTGTTGTATAGAATAATAATTCGAATTAAAACCCAATCTGGTCAGCTTTCTAGGCCGAATCTTGGGTTCTTCTGGTGCAGGGTAAAAGAAGCTGAGAGCTATCACGGTGACATGCCATCTCCACGGGAGTCCTCTTGTCGAGTTCTGGTGACCACTGAGTTTTTGGACGAAAAACATAACTGAATATGATAGCCTCACAAAGCATGCGTTCCGATCAGCGTTTCAGCATCGCAGATTGGTTAGACGATGTGAGGAAATACCAGAGTGGGGGCACGGATGTTGCTGGGTTTTGTTTTTACAAATTTTAATAACTCCAGGTACACCGTTGAGGCGATAAATTCCCTGGCTCGCTCTGCGGATTGGAGTAGATTTCGCATCTGCATTGTGGACAATGCTTCCCGAGAAGAGGAAAAGGCAATTATCAAGATGCTTTCGGATGAATTTCCGTCTATCCGAGTCATTTTTAATGAGACCAATGTTGGCTATTTTTCGGGACTGAACATTGGCCTCCGAGTAATTCGGGAACAGAATCCACTACTTGATACCATTTTCATTGGTAATAATGATCTTGAATTCCCAATTACGATAATGGAACAGCTTGAATCTTGCCGTCCGCTATTGACAGAGCATCCAGTCTTATCACCCGATATTGTCACTCTTGATGGTGTTCACCAGAATCCGCATGTGCTCCATCCTGTCAGCCGATTTCGTCGGTTCGCATGGTCCCTGTATTATTCCAATTATTATCTAGGGGTGGCCATCCGAACCGCAGCCAAATGGACTCGCGGGTTCACTCGCATGAAGGATAGTGATCATCACTTGACCCCTGGTCTCGTGGATCAGGGGTTCGGAGCTTGTTACCTTCTGGGTCCAGTATTCTTTCGACACTTTCGGGAGCCCTGGGCTCCAACCTTCCTGATGCACGAGGAATATTTCTTCAGCCTTCAATTGGAGTCAAAGGGGTATAGGGTTTTCTATACGCCATCCATCAAGATTCTCCACCATTGGCATGCTTCGGTAGGCTCCCTTCCCGGCAGAAGGATATGGGAGTTAAGCCGCGACTCGTACAAGCTGACCCTTAAGTATAAAACATTCACTGGGCCTGAATAAGTCGGCCCTGAAAAACCCATCCAGGCGGATCAGGCGGATACTAGGGAGGGCCCTGGGACCAGCGTGAGGTTTGAGGACGGCGATCAGGGCTCTGACGACCTTTCTCGTCTCGCCTGTAAGCAGACGCAGAAGGGCCCTGAGGTGGACCAAGATCTTTCGGATGTTGTGCCCGGCACCGCCGAGGATGACGTTCTGCATATCTCTGGCCACTCCTTTGAAGAAGTTCCGCCCGAGAAGCCCGTCGCTCTTCATGTGGCCCAGCTCCGGTTCGATGGCGGCCCTGCGCCGCAGGTCTGGCCGGTTCCCAGATTTAGGTCCGGGCTAAATGTGAAGGTCGGGTTGAAAAAGAGAGAGCTAATGGCCGGTTGGCCAGGAGCTTCCAGGAGATGGTAGCTTGGCTTCCATCTCCGGAGAGGGTAGAGCAACGCTGGGAAGCGACTTGAGCGCTTCGGAGATGCACCGGACGGTGTTGGCCAGGGGAAACGCCCTGGCCTTTTCTGTCAGGGCGTTGGCCTCCACCGGGGGTGCCCAAAGCGATAAATCCCGGGGGTCCGGGGGCAGAGCCCCCGTCGCAGGGAGACCGAGCTGAGCCAGTTCAATGGTGCAGCGGAACTCGGTTGGGGTGAGGTAGCCCAGGCTGCTGTGCGGGCGCTCCTCGTTGTAGCGACGGCGCCAGGCTTCGACGATGACCTTGGCCTCAGCCAGGCTGGAGAAGGCCTCCATGTTCAGGCATTCGTCCCGGAACTTGCTGTTGAAGCTCTCGGCCACGCCGTTGGCCCAGGGCGAGCCCGGGGGGATGTAGAAGGTCTGGGCACCGGTGGCCATCAGCCAGACCTGGAGGTCATGGGCGATGAACTCGGGGCCGTTGTCACTGCGCAGGAATGCGGGCCATCCCCGGGTCTGGAACAAGCGTTTGAGGACCTGCATGACCTCCTCGGCCTTGAAGGAGGAGGCCACTTCGATGACCAACGCCTCCTTCGTAAACTCGTCGGTGAGCGTCAGGCACTTCACGACCTCGCCGTTCAGGCAGCTGTCGTGGACGAAGTCGTAGGACCAGACCTGGTTGGGATACCCGGATTTCATCGGCACATGCTGGCCGGTCCGGAGGTGCTTTTTGGGACGCCGCCGGACCTGGAGGCCATGGGCTTTGAAAACCCGGTGGACCCGTTTCAGGTTCACCCGGAGCTGGAGCCGCCTCAGGAGGGCCCAGACGCGCCGGTGGCCATAGCGGGGGTTGGCATGGGCAAGCTGGACGATCCGCTCGTCCAGCCCATCCAGTTTCACCCGGCGTGAATACCGGACATAGGAACGGCTCAGGCCCATGGCCCGGGCAGCGCGCCGCTGGGAGAAGCCGGTGGCCGTCAGGTATGCCGCCCCCTCCTTTCGCTGCGACGCGCCACTCATTTTTTTCGGAGAACCGTTTTCAGGGCTGCGATATCCAGCTCCCGTTCTGCCAGAAGGCGCTTGAGCTGGGCGTTCTCCTTCTCAAGCTGCCGCATGTGCCGGACATCGGAAACCTCGACTCCGCCATACTTCTTTCGCCATCGATAGAAGGTCTGCGCCGTGATCCCACGGGCCCGGCAGAGGGCATCGACCGTCTGCTCCCCCTTCTCCGCCTCTCTGAGAAGCCCCACGATCTGCTCCTCGGTGAACTTGCTTGTCCTCATTGGATCCGACTCCTTTGGAGTGGACCTTAACATTTAGCTTGGCTCTATTTGGAGGGGACAGGCCAGGTCCCGTTTGAGCAGCTTGCTGAGCTTGCGCGCGCCACTGATGAGCACCTGGCTGCTCCTGGTCGGATCCGCGCCGTGCCCCTGATACCCTTTGTCGACGAAAGTCATGGCCGAGACTTGGCCCGTGATCCGCTCCACCTCGGGCCTGTGCAGGCTGTAAACCTTGCCCTTCGTCTTCCGGCTCTGGGTCAGGGCGAACTCCGAGAGGATCAGCGCCCTCCGGTGCCGCGCATACCCCTCGTCCGTGAGCTTCCGCTCCACATCCCGCTGCACCCAGCCGACCATGGTCTTCAAACTGCGGAGCACCTTCAGCGCCCGCTTAAACTGTCGGGCCTTCGCATGTCCTCCGTGTTTCCGGAAACCCCGCTCCATGAGCTTCCGGTGACTCTGCCGCAGCCTGATGCCCTCGGCTTCCGCGATCCTCAGCATGGCCCCGTAAACCATCCGATACAGCCTCGCATCCGTCGGGTGCTGTACCACCTTCGGCTGCACCGCCGTGTCCACGATGACCTTCTCGAAGCTCTTCCCTCTGATGGTGCCAGTGGCCTTCCCTGCTGCGATCGTGGCCTGGAGCAGCTTCTCTGCGCCCTTCTCCCCGATGCGGCCCCGCCAGCAAGTCATCTGCGAGGGATGGATAAGGTAGCGGTGCTGGATATGTCTGTTTGACTCGCGTAGCCCCGCAGGGGATACCGAGAAGAACTCCTCGCCCCAGAAATGCTGCTAGTAGGGATTCTCCACCCAGCCCTTGACCACCTGCTCATCCGAAGCCCGTAGGTGTGCTTCAGCAGATGCAGGCCTGCCATCAGCCGAACCGGAATCCCAGGACGCCCTAGATTCGGCAAATACATCCGGCCGAATTCCTTCGTCAGATCCTCCCAGGGGATCACCGCCGCCAGCCGCACCAGCTCTTGGTTCGGGTCCGACGATCTGCTCTTCGCTGTGTCCCTTCCTTGGCATCTCTGCCTCCTTGACCGGGCTCCACTAGGATGCCCCTCCAAGGCTTGATTTCCACAGAATCCCTGGCTTGGTTTTCGGGTTTTGAGTCACACCCGCGAATGAACAGATCGCTGTGAAAGGAAGGAATTCCTTGATATCGTTGGAACTGCCTTGGTTGACAACCAAGTTCAATTCCAGATGCCTCTACCTCGACGGGGGCGGGTCGCGATGCAAATTCTCCTCTTGGGTTCAACCTCTGCTGTTGATTGGGTAATCCAAGAGGGCAATCCAGAAAGAATCTGACTTCTGTGGCTAATAGAAACTATCAAATCTGCAGCAGTTGCGTCATGGACACGACGGACTCCATGATCGTGTTTGACGAAAAAGGTGTGTGCGACCATTGCAACACCTTCTATCAGCACACGCTCCCCAATTGGCATACCGACAAGCGGGGTGAAGACGAACTCGAGCGGATGGTTGATCTTATCCGTGCTGAAGGCAGGGGCAAGGACTTCGACTGTATCATCGGAATGAGTGGGGGCATTGATAGCTCGTACCTGACTTACGTTGCCAAGGAAAAGCTTGGACTGAGGCCACTGGTGTTCCATGTGGATGCTGGATGGAATTCCCAGATCGCCGTGAACAACATTGAGCGCTTGGTGGATGGGCTGGGACTCGATCTCTTTACCGAAGTCATTGACTGGGAAGAGATGAAAGATCTTCAGTTGGCCTTTTTCAAGTCGGGGGTGCCGCATATCGATGCACCCCAGGATCATGCCTTTTTTGCGACCATGTACAAATTTGCGCGACAACACCATGTCAAATGCATCTTGACTGGTGCCAATCTGTCGACGGAATGCATTAGAAATCCAATTGAATGGATGTACTACCAATCGGACTCACGGCAACTGCGAGATATTCATCGCCAGTTCGGAACCGTCCCGTTGAAGCACTTCCCTTTTACAGCCATATTCTGGCACAAGGTCTGGTTGCCTTATGTGAAGGGCATCAAGGTGCTCCGTCCGCTCAACTGTCTGCCCTATATCAAAAACGACGCCCGACAGCTGCTGATGGACCGGTTCGGCTGGCAGCCATATCCTCAGAAGCATTTTGAGTCCCGGTTCACCAAGTTCTACGAGAGTTATTGGCTGCCCAAGCGCTTTGGGTATGACGTAAGGCGCGTTCAATATTCAAGTCTGATTGTGACGAATCAGATGACGCGGCAGGAAGCCTTGCTTCAGTTGGAACAGCCGACCTGCGACGAGGTCACCATCCACCAGGAGCTCGAGTTTGTTGCAAACAAACTCGGAATTTCCGTTGATGAATTGAATGGGTACATGCTTCTGCCTCAAAAAACCTACAAGGACTATAAGAATCAGCGTCAACTCTATGATCTGGGAGCGCGGGTGATGCATGCTCTGGGGATGGAACTTGGGGGCAAGCGGTGATTGCCCTTGTGGACTATGGGTTAGGTAATATCCAAGCCTTTGCGAATATCTATCGAAGCATTGGCATCGCGGTTCAGGCTGTGAAAACAGCGGAAGAATTGAACAGAGCAGATAAGATAATCCTTCCGGGTGTGGGAGCCTTCGATTGGGCGATGACGCGGCTGAATGAGTCGGGCATGCGAGAGGCCTTGGATGAGCAGGTGCTTCACAATAAGAAGGCCGTGCTCGGAATTTGTGTCGGGATGCAAATGATGACCCGCCGGAGCGATGAAGGAGATTTGCCGGGCCTGGGGTGGATTGATGCAGAGGTGTTGCGATTTGATGCAGCGCTATTGAAGGATCGCACCCACCTGCCCCACATGGGATGGAACGACGTCCAGCCCACACCAGAGAACGCTTTGTTCCGAGGACTTGAGTCTCCACGGTATTACTTTTTGCATTCGTACTATGTCGCGCCTTCGAATGAATCAGATGTCATCGCGACTGCGGATTACGGGATCACCTTTGCAGCCGCAGTCCAATCGGCCAACGTTTTTGGAACTCAGTTCCATCCCGAAAAGAGCCATCGCTGGGGCATCGGCCTGCTCAAGAACTTTGCGGAGATTTGAAGATGCTGCGGCCCCGGCTCATCCCCTGCCTGCTCATCCACAAGGGCGGCTTGGTGAAATCGGTACAATTCGGCGCTCATAAGTATGTAGGCGATCCCATCAACGCTGTCCGGATCTTTAATGAGAAGGAAGTGGACGAGTTGATGGTTGTGGATATTGATGCCACTCGCAATGGACATGAGCCGAACTACAAGACCATTGCCCACTTGGCCGCTGAGTGCCGGATGCCCCTCTGTTATGGTGGTGGCGTCAACAGCACGAGCCAACTTGAGCGCATCATCGGTCTGGGCGTTGAAAAAGTTGCCATGAGTGCGGCCGTGGTCCACAGGCCAGAACTGATCTCTGAGGCCTCCAAGCGGGTTGGCAACCAGAGTGTGGTGGTGGTGATCGATGTCAAGAAAACGGGCCTTTTCCGTAAGCCAGAAGTCGTGACGCACAACGCCACCCGTCGTACAGGTTTGAATCCAGTCGCCTTCGCCCGGCGAGTTGAGGAACTGGGGGCCGGCGAAATCGTCCTCAACTCGGTGGACCATGATGGTGAGATGAATGGATACGATCTGGACCTGATTGCCCAGGTGCGGGAGGCGGTTTCGGTTCCTCTCACCGTCCTGGGTGGGGCGGGATCGCTTGCTGACCTGCAGGATCTTGTTATGCGGCATGGAATCATTGGCGCGGCAGCCGGGAGTCTTTTTGTGTTCAAAGGGAAATACCGAGCAGTGTTGATTAATTATCCAAATCGCGATGAGAAAGATGCCCTTTGTGCGGCTGGGATGAATGCTAGATGAAACAGATACTTCAGAACCTGAAGACGGGATCCACCGACGTCGTGGAGGTGCCTACTCCGGCGATTAAACGTGGACAGTTGCTGGTCCAAACGAGCCAGACATTGGTTTCGGCGGGAACAGAGAGGATGCTAGTCGAATTCGGGAAGGCTGGCTGGTTGAAAAAGGCCCAACAGCAACCGGACAAAGTTCGCATGGTGCTTGATAAAATCCGAACCGATGGCCTCAAACCGACCATCGAAGCGGTGTTCAATAAGTTGGAACAACCCCTCCCTCTGGGGTACTGCAATGTGGGCCGCATCGCACAGATAGCCCCCGACCTTTCGGGCTTTCAGGTTGGGGAGCGGGTCATTAGCAATGGCCATCACGCCGAAATGGTCAGTGTTCCAGTGAACCTTTGCGCCAAGGTACCTGATGCCGTCTCGGATGAAGAAGCTGCATTTACCGTTCTGAGCGCCATTGCGCTGCAGGGCATTCGTCTGGTGAACCCCACGCTGGGGGAGATGGTGGTCGTGACTGGCCTGGGGCTCATTGGGCTTGTCACGGTACAGCTCCTGAAAGCCAATGGCTGCAAGGTTCTGGGCCTCGATTTCGACAAGGATAAGCTCGACCTAGCACGGCAATTCGGGGCGGAGGTGGTCGATCTGGCCGCCGGCCAGGACCCTGTTGCCGTGGCTCATGATTTTTCCAGAGGGCTCGGGGTCGATGCAGTAATTGTGACTGCGGCGACCCGAAGCAGTGAACCCATCCACCAGGCTGCGCTCATGTGCCGAAAGCGAGGGCGCATCGTCTTGGTGGGGGTCACTGGCCTGGAACTGTCCCGGGCAGACTTCTTCCAGAAAGAACTGACATTTCAGGTTTCCTGCTCGTATGGCCCAGGGCGGTACGATTCGAACTACGAAGAGAAGGGGAACGATTATCCCGTTGGGTTCGTACGCTGGACGGAGCAAAGGAATTTCCAGGCAGTTCTCGACATGCTGGCGGATGGTCGGCTGAATGTGAAACCGCTCATCTCCCACCAATTCGCCATTGAGGATGCCGGGAAGGCTTATGAACTGATTGGCGGGGCTGAACCCTCACTGGGGATTCTTCTTAAATATCCAGGTCTAGAAGCCTCAGCGGACTCCAAGACCATCCGCTTGACTAACGCGACAAGGCCCAGCACTCCCGATGTAAGAGAGAGGTCAGCTTCTATTGGCTTCCTGGGGGCTGGGAATTACGCAACCTCGGTACTAATGCCGGCTTTCAAGAAGTCTGGGACACGACTTCATACGGTGGCTTCTCGCACCGGGGCGGGCGGGATCCACGCAGGGCGGAAGTTCGGGTTTGAAGAAGTCACTACCGACGTCGATCGACTGTTTTCAGTAAATGAAATCAATTCCATAGTCATCACCACACGGCACGACAGTCACGCCAGCTATGTTGTGAGGGCGTTAAAGGCTGGAAAGCATGTGTTCGTGGAAAAACCCTTGTGCTTGACCTTGCATGACCTTGAAGAGATCGGGGCGGTTCATGCAGGGAGTGAATTGACTTCAAAGCCAGTCCTCATGGTTGGATTCAATCGACGGTTTGCTCCCCAGGTCCAAAAAATCAAGCATCTGCTCAAAGGGGTTAGCGGACCGAAGGCACTTATCATGACGGTGAATGCCGGCGCCATTCCCGGTGACCACTGGACCCAAGATCCAGAGGCGGGAGGCGGTCGCATTGTCGGGGAGGCCTGTCACTTCATTGACCTGCTTCGCTTCCTCGTTGGAGCATCGATCGAGAGTTGGGCATGCTCTCCCATGGCCACAACCCTTCGGGATACGGTGACGATCCAGCTGGCCTTTGCGGATGGATCCGTTGGCACCATCCACTATTTTGCAAACGGCAGCAAGGCCTTTCCTAAGGAACGGCTGGAAGTGTTCGCCAGTGGGCGAATCTTGCAGTTGGATAACTTCCGGAAGCTTGCTGGGTTCGGGTGGCCGGGTTTCAAATCGATGAACCTCTGGCAACAAGACAAGGGACAATCGGCCTGCGCCGCGGCCTTTGTGGCAGCTGTAGAAGGTCGCCAAATCGAGCCCATCCCCTTTGAGGAAATCATGGAAGTGAGCCGAGTCTGCATCGAGCTCGCAGGAGCGGCAAAATGAAGCGGATTGACATCATCGCCGGTGCTCGGCCCAATTTCATGAAAATTGCGCCGATCATCAAGGCTCTTGAGGTTAGGAAGGCTCAGGGTGGAGAATTGGATTACCGCCTGATCCATACGGGCCAACACTATGACCCTCGCATGTCGGGAAACTTCTTCAGTCAGTTGGGAATCCCCTTGCCGCACATCAATCTGGAGATTGGCTCGGGTTCACAGGCAGAACAAACGGCCGCGATCATGGTCCGCTATGAGCAGGTGTTGCTGGAACAGAGGAGTGATCTCTGCTTGGTTGTTGGTGACGTGAATTCAACCATGGCCTGCGCCATCACTGCTCAGAAGTGCGGCGTGCCAGTGGCACATGTGGAGGGAGGCATTCGTTCCGGTGATTGGAGCATGCCTGAAGAAATCAACCGAATGGTGACCGATTCGATCAGCAACTGGTTTTTCACCACCAGCGCATCAGCCAACAAGGCCCTCAGGAGTACCGGAGTTCGCGAAGGCCAAATCCACTTTGTTGGTAACACCATGATCGACACCCTGCTGGCGAACATGGATCGCCTGAAGGCACCAGATTTCTGGGCAGATCAAAGATTGGTCGCCGGGCAGTATTTTGTGGCAACCTTGCACCGTCCTTCCAATGTGGATGACGCTTCAGGGTTCACACGGCTTTTGGCAGCCATCGGAGAGGCTTCGAGAGGTTTACCCGTCGTCTTTCCTGTTCATCCCCGTACCGCGAAGACGTTGCGCGAGGTGGATGGGATTCCAAGTAACTTCCGCCTGGTCGACCCTCAACCCTATCTTGAATTCAATTTCTTGGTTCGGCACTCCAAGGCGGTCATCACAGATTCGGGTGGAATCACTGAAGAAGCCACTGTCATGGGCGTTCCCTGTATCACCCTTAGGGATTCCACGGAAAGGCCGGAAACCGTCGAACAAGGCACCAACGAATTGATTGGGACCAATCCTGATAACGTAAAGGGTGTTTTGGATAAATTGTTTTCAGGCTTGTGGAAGAAGGGTGCGATCCCAGAGCTTTGGGATGGCCATACTGGCGAGCGGATCGTGGAGGTTCTGGAGCGAATTCTTTGAATTCCCTCGATAAAGCCTCCCTGTACTTCCACACGCTGCGTCACCTCAAGGTAAGGCAGTTCGCTGGGAGGCTTTTTTTCATACTTCGTATACCAAGGCCAAACCTCCGTCCCGCACCTGCTGCAAGGGTGGTGACTGGCAGTTGGCGCTCTCCAGCGAAGCGTTTTGGATCGATGCTTTCCGCTAACCGGTTCCGCTTTTTAAACCAGGAAATGGAACTGAGCTGCAAAGAAGACTGGCAATCAGAACGGATGTCCAAACTCTGGACATACAACCTTCACTATTTCGATGATTTGAATGCCGATTCGGCTCATGACCGCATTGCTTGGCATTCTGAACTGATTCGTCGATGGATTCGGGACAACCCGCCGGCTCATGGGGTTGGCTGGGAACCCTACCCGCTCTCTCTCCGGATTATCAACTGGATCAAGTGGGCATTCGCAGGTGGCTCTCTAGAGCCGGCTGCTCGCCAATCTCTTGCCATTCAGACGCGCCATTTGAGAAAACGACTGGAATATCATTTGCTCGGCAACCACTTGTTCGCCAATGCAAAAGCGCTGGTCTTCGCTGGTTGTTTTTTTGAAGGCGAGGAGGCTGAAAACTGGCTTCGCTGCGGGATGAGGATCCTTGAACGGCAGATCCCTGAACAAGTCCTTGCCGACGGCGGTCATTTCGAGCGAAGCACCATGTATCATGCTCTCGCATTCGAGGACATGCTTGACCTTGCGAACCTTGCAAAGGTTTTTCCCCTGTCGTTCCGTCCGTGGGCTGCTCAGGTGTCGGGGTGGCCTGAGGTGATTCAAAATATGGGTAGCTGGCTGAAGGCCATGTGTCACCCCGATCAGGAGATCGGCTTCTTCAATGATGCGGCTTTGGGCATCGCACCCCCGACGTGTGAATTGTTAGCCTATGCCTCACGCCTCGGGTTCGATTGGCCGGAAGATCGTAGGGCGGTGGTCCATCTGGAGCCCTCGGGGTACGTTCGGGCCTGCATTGGGGATGCGATGCTCTTGATTGACGTAGCGCCTGTCGGTCCCGACTACCTTCCCGGGCACGCCCACGCTGATACGCTCAGTTTCGAATTTTCTCTGTTTGGGCAGCGCATCTTGGTCAATTCAGGAACGTCGCGATATGGCCTTGGATCGGAGCGTGAGGCCGAGCGCGGTACAGGCGCACACTCCACGGTTCAAATCGACGGGAGGAATTCATCGGAAGTCTGGGGTGGTTTTAGGGTGGCGAGGCGTGCCTATCCATCAGGTGTCAGGGTGCATTCCGAAAACGAGGCGATTGTCATCGAGGCCTCTCACACGGGCTACCACTGGCTTCCCGGGCGCCCTGTGCACAGGCGTCGATGGGTGTTGGGAAAGGGAAAGCTTGAAGTTCATGACACTGTAAGTGGAGGCTTCTCAGAGGCTATTTCCCGAATGTATTTCCACCCTGTGGTTGGGCTAACTCTCGAGGGTAGTGGTGGCCAGGCAATATGGCGTGACAAGGTCGTACGCTGGTGGACGGACTCTCAATCGGCATCCTTGGAAAGCTCGGCGTGGCACCCTGAGTTTGGGGTTTCCCTCCCGAACCGCTGCATACAACTGCTCATTCAGCCGGCGAAGGTGGCTGCCTCCTGTTGTTTTATTCTTGATTGGACATAATGCATATTCTCTTCCTTACAGACAACTTTCCTCCAGAGGTCAATGCGCCAGCCTCGAGGACCTATGAGCACACGCGTGAGTGGATCAAGGCAGGACACCAAGTGACTGTGCTGACTTGCGCCCCTAACTTTCCAAAGGGGAAAGTATTCGCCGGGTACCGAAATCGCCTATGGCAAACGGAGTGGATGGATGGGATCCGAGTGATTCGGGTGTGGACATATATCGCAGCAAATGAAGGTTTCCTTGCTCGAATTTTGGATTACGTCAGTTTTATGATCTCTTCAACCTTGGCCGCCATGCTGGTGCGTCAGGCCGATCTGGTCATTGGCACCTCTCCGCAATTCTTCACGGCATGCGCTGCTTATTTGGTTGGTCGGCTAAAAGGAATCCCTTTCATATTTGAGCTCCGTGACCTTTGGCCTGAATCCATCAAGGCGGTCGGAGCGATGAAGGATAGTTGGATTATTAGATGCCTCGAGCATATTGAACTGTTTTTATATCAGAGAGCTGATGCTGTCATTTCGGTCACCAATTCCTTTAAACAGAACCTTATTGGAAGAGGGATCGATGGCCATAAAATTCATGTTGTAACCAATGGTGTCGATTTGTCTCGATTCGCCCCTCTTCCAAAGGATGCGGCTCTTGCTGAAGAGCTAGGCCTAAAAGATTGCTTCGTGGGTGGTTACATTGGCACCCACGGTATGGCACATGGCTTAGAGACTCTCCTTGACTCAGCTGAAATATTCCAAAAGGAGAATCGGATGGACATCCACATTCTTCTTCTAGGCGACGGAGCTTGCAAGGCCGACCTCAAGGCCAAGGCTAAGGAGCGAGGGCTTACGAGTGTCATCTTCATTGATTCTGTGCCAAAAGCAGAAGTTGTTCGCTATTGGTCGCTTCTGGATATTTCAATCATTCATTTGCGGGATACCGACCTGTTCTCATCAGTCATACCTTCAAAGATGTTCGAATCCATGGGAATGGGCATCCCATTGGTGCATGGGGTTTCAGGAGAATCCGCCGAAATCGTCGAGAGGGAAGGGGTTGGGCTTGTGTTCCACTCGGGAGATGCTCAGGCCCTTCATGACGCCCTGGTGATTTTGAAAAACGATTCTGAACGCTTCAAGATGTTGCGCAACAGATGCCTAGAAGCAGCAGTCAACTATGATCGCGCAGCCTTGGCCGCCAAAATGTTAAGGGTTATCGAGGCTATCAGGGGTGTACCTAAATGACCAGATTAATCGATACAGCGTGTCATCTACCCCAAGATCAAGGGCCCCAATGGGGCCCTTGATCTTGGGGGTTTGGCTTAATTGCGCCGAGGCCTGGGTCTCTGTTCACGACGCGGTTCCTCGCCATTCGCTTCACCCTCAAGCTCAGCATCCGCCCCCTCAGGCTTTGGGATCAGAGCCTTCCGGCTGAGCTTGATCTTGCCGCTCTTTTCGTCGATGCCGATGCACTTGACCATGACTTCCTGGCCCTCGTTCAGTTCGTCGGAGGGGTTGGCCACGCGGTGGTGGGCGATCTCGCTGACGTGGAGCAGGCCATCGAGGCCGGGGAGGATGGTCACGAAGGCGCCGAACTCAACCACCTTGGCCACCTTGCCCAGGTAGGTTTTGCCAACCTCGGCGCTCTGGATGAGGTCGCCGATCATTTTGAGGGCCACCTGCAGCTTTTCCTGGGTGGGGCCGGCGACCTGACAGAGGCCGTCGTCGTCGATGTTCACTTCGCAGCCGCTCACCTCGATGATGTTGCGGATGGTGGCGCCGCCCTTGCCGATGACGTCGCGGATCTTCTCCTTGGGGAGCTGAATGCTGTGCATCTGGGGGGCGTTGCTGGCGAACTCACTGCGGGGGGCGGCGAGCACCTGGCCCATGAGGTCCAACAAGTGCAGGCGGCCGGCCTTGGCCTGATCGAGGGCCTTGGTGAGGATCTCGGTGGTGATGCCGCCGATCTTGATGTCCATCTGGAGGGCGGTGATGCCCTTCTCAGTGCCGGCGACCTTGAAGTCCATGTCGCCGTAGTGGTCTTCCTGGCCGGCGATGTCGGACAGGACCACGAACTTGTCACCGTCGCTGACGAGGCCCATGGCCACGCCCGCCACCGGGGACTTGAGCTTGATGCCGGCATCCATCAGGGCGAGGGTGCCGCCGCAGATGGTGGCCATGGACGAGGAGCCGTTGCTCTCGGTGATGTCGGAGACCACACGCACGGTGTAGGGGTTTTCCTCGGGGGTGGGGAAGACGGCGAAGAGTGAGCGCTCGGCCAGCATGCCGTGGCCGATCTCGCGGCGGCCGGGCCCGCGGTTGGGCTTGCACTCGCCCACGGAGTAGCCGGGGAAGTTGTAGTGCAGGTAGAACTTCTTCTTGTACTCTTCTTCCAGGCCGTCGATGATCTGGGTGTTCTGGATGGTGCCCAGCGTGGCGGTCACCAGGGCCTGGGTCTCACCGCGGGTGAAGAGGCAGCTGCCGTGGGCCGCGGGCAGGACGCCGACCTCGATGTTGAGGGGGCGGATCTGGTCGAACCTGCGGCCGTCCAGGCGCACACCCTGCTTGAGGATGGCGTTGCGGAAGAGCGTCTCCTTCAGCTCGTCGAAGCAGGCGACGAGATCCTTCTTCAGCTCGGGCTTGTCAGTGCAGAACTGGGCTACGGCCTCCTTCTTGAGGAGGTCGATGGTCTTGTAGCTCTCGATCTTCACCTTCATGGTCAGTGCCGCGAAGAGCTTCTCGGCGAAGGCGGCGGCCACTTCCTGGTAGAGGGCCTCGTTGCGCTCGGCCTTGACGGCGGCGACCTTGGGCTTGCCGACCTTGGCCTGCAGGTCCTTCTGGAGCTTCACCAGGGTCTTGATCTGCTCATGGCCGAAGGCCAGGGCCTTCACCATGTCGGCTTCCAGCACTTCCTTGGCGCCGCACTCCACCATAACGAGGGCGTCGGCAGTGCCAGCCACCAGCAGGTCGATGTCGCTGTCGGCGCGCTGATCCACTGTGGGATTCACGATGAGCTGGCCGTTGACGCGGCCCACGCGAACACCGCCCACGGGGTTCACGAAGGGGATCTCGCTGATGATGAGGGCTGCTGAGGCGCCCACCATGGCGAGCGTCTCGGGGGCATGCTGGCCGTCGTAGCTGAGCACCTGGGCGGTGATCATGGTGTCGCCGTTGTAGCCTTCCTCGAAGAGGGGGCGCAGGGGGCGGTCAATCAGGCGGCTGGTGAGGGTTTCCTTGGTGGTGGGCTTGCCCTCGCGCTTGAACCAGCCACCGGGGATCTTGCCAGCGGCCAGCACGGGCTCGCGGTAGTCCACGGTGAGGGGGAAGAAGTCGATGCCTTCGCGGGGGGTGCCGTAGCACACGGCCACGAGGACCATGGTGTCGCCTTGGCGAACCACGACGGCGCCGTGGGCCTGCTTGGCGATGCGGCCGGTCTCGATGGAAATGGGCGTGCCGCCCAGATCCACCGAAACGGTGGTGGGATTGAATTTCAATGCATTCATGAACGCTCCGGGGCCCTCGGGCCCTCGCGGCTCCCCTGAGCCCGAGTACCGACTCGGGTCTCCCGCGATCACTCCATGAAACCCGTCCGCCAAGTCCTGGATCAGGAGGGGGAGGTGGGCTTCCTGCAGAGGTCGCCGCCGAAGGAGAGCAGGTGAAAATCGGCAACCCTCAGCATACCAGGGATGGGAGCACAGACAAAAAACGCAAGATTCATACACCTGACGGCTGGGTCCGATAAAAACGACAACTTGCCATCAGTCACAAACTTTTTGCTTCGAGGCGCTTGGCCGACATGAGACCATTGATGCTCAATTTGAATTCAACCGTGCGCGGCTCTGCCCCCTGATCTCCACTGCTTTCACCCCTGTTGAGGATGGTTGTGAACCCGATGTGGCTTCAATGGACGGCTGGACTCGCCCTCGGGTTGGGGCTTTCCGCAGTGCTGATCCGCTGGGTGGCCCCCTTGGGCTGGATGGACCGGCCTGACCTTTGCCGGAAGAAGCACGGTCGGCCTACGCCCAGAACCGGGGGCATGGCGATTTGGGGTGTCCTGGCCCTCAGCCAGTGCCTGGGCATGTTCAACGGCCGCATCCACCCCGTCGAATGGGCGGGAATCCATGCCATGGCCCTGCTGGGCGTGCTGGATGACAGGTTCAACTTGCAGGCCCGCTACAAGGCGGTGGTGGGACTCGGAGTGGCCCTCATGCTGGCCATCCATGTCGGATTCTCAACTTCCTCGGCCGTGCAGCAGGTGACCTTCCTTGGAACCAACCTTCCCAACGTGCCCCTGGTCATTGTTCCTGTGCTGATGCTGTGGTTCTGGGCGGTTCCCCAGGCCTACAACCTGATCGATGGCATCAACGGTCTCTCTGTTGGGTTCGGGGCGCTGCTGCTGGGCGTGCTGGGCTGGAATTTGGGCCATCAGCCGGCACTGCTGTGGGGAGGCCTGGTGGCCTTCCTCGCGCTGAACTACCCCAGGGCCAGGCATTTTCTGGGCGATTGCGGTGCCCTCATGCTGGGGACCCTCTTCGCGGTGCTGGGCGTGAAGGCCTTCGCCCTCCGGGACCCGAACCTCCTCCTCTGGGTGTACGCCTATCCCACCGTGGATGTTTTCCTGGTGGTGGGCATCCGCCGTTGGAAGGGAGAACCCCTGGGCACGGCGGATCGGAGCCACCTGCACCACTGGATGGCTGATCGTCTTAATGGACGATCCTGGCTCGCAACACCGCTGTTGCTGGGGTTGGCTGCGTTGCCGATGCTTCGGGCCACGGAAATTCCTGGGCATGAGCTCGCCTCCTCCGTTGGGCTCGGGGCCCTGCTGCTGCTTGCCTTCAAGGCTTTCAAGGATCGGGTCATGCTTGGGGCAAAGACGGAAGATCACGCCCAAATTCGGCGTGAGATCCCCCTGATGCGCCCCCGTGTGAATCTGGATGCACCTTCGGGATCCCATCATCTGCTGTGATGGCGTGCCTGCTCTCAGGCATACTGGGTCCGCCCCCTTCTGGCCCGCCCCATGTGTGGCGGCGTTTTTTCGTGCCATCGACTAGGAATCCATCATGACGTTTCCACGCCTTTCACCTGCGCTCTCGACACTCCTGCTTGCTTTGGGGCTGGTGGGCTCGCTCAAGGCGCAACTGCCTCAGGGCCTGGACCTGCAGGCTTTGAAGCAGGCCGCCGGGGCCCAGGGCATCAGTTCGGGATCTGTTGACGCGGTGCCGGGACGCAATGGGACCGGAGCCACCACATCGAGTGCCCCCGAAGACGCCCAAAAAACCAAATCCGAAGATGAACGCCTTGAGCGTGATATCCAGGCGCTCAAGCGACGGGAGAAGGGGCCCTACCGCTTCGCCTCGGATCTTTTTCAGGTTCGGCAGCGGGGCACAGGATCCACGGAAGGAGGGATCTCGGAAGACTACGTGTTGGGGACGGGGGATCGCCTAAACCTGAATGTTTTCGGAAGCGCCACCTTTGACTTGCCGGTGCAGGTGGATGGCCGCGGCGAGATCGTCATCCCCAAGGTTGGCACCGCCAAGGTTGGGGGCCTGACCCTGGGGAAGGCCAAGGCTGCGGTGCAGGGGTTGGTGAGCCGCAATTTCTCCCGCTCCTCGGTGGACTTGCAGGTGATCAAGCTGCGTGAGGTGCGTGTCTTTGTGCTGGGTGAAGTCTACAAGCCGGGAAGCTACCTGGTCTCAAGCCTCAGCTCCCTGGTCAATGTGTTGAGCCTGGCCGGGGGCCCCACCGCCGTGGGCAGCTATCGGGATATCCGGGTGATGCGCGGAGGCCAGAAGGTCTACGGTTTGGATCTGTATCCCCTGAGAGCGGATGGATTGGGCAACGCCAATGTGGCCCTGCAGCACGGTGACACGGTGTTCGTGCCCTTGGCTCAGAATCAGGTGCTTTTGGAGGGCGCCTTCGCCCGTGTGGTGCAGGCACCGGTTCTGGACCCGGAGGATGAGCAACTGCTCCTGCTGGACAAGCGGGTGGACCAAGACCGCGACCTGCTTGAGCGCGAGATCCGCCGGCTGGAGTTCTTCCTGGCGCAGGGCCTTCCGCAGGCGCCCAAAGAGGATGCCATGGGCAAAGCTGGCGAATCGGGTGAGCAAACCAAGAATCAGAATGACTGGACGGGCCTGATGCCAAAGACGGTGGCCCCAGCTCAGGGATCCGAGAAGGGCAAGGCCATCAATGGCGCAGAACCCCTGCCCATGGAACAGCGGCTGGCTGTCGAGGCGAAGCTGGGGCAGCTGAAGCGGCTGCTCGCCTCCCTGTCCATCACCGCGCGGGGCGATCACCGGATCCGCAAGGAACCCGTGGTGGGGCAGACCCTGCGGGAAGAGAACATCCCGGAATGGCGTCGGCTGTGGGATCTGAAGGGTGTGGCGCCCCGCATGCAGTTCGAGATGAAGGCCGGAGAGACCACCGCGGATGCCCTGCGGTATGCAGGTGGTTTGCTGCCGGAATCCGCGTCGGCTTCCCTGACCCTGCGCAAGCGCGGGGCCGATGGTGCCTTCGAGGCCGTGGATGTCCCCGTGGCGAAAGCGGGCTCAACGCCGCTTGGCTGGGGAGATGTGCTGTCGGCTTTGCCGCGGCGGGATTCCGTCTCTGAGCGCAGCGTCACCGTGGCCGGGTGGGTTCGTGTGCCTGGGCTGTTCGCCTGCACCAATGGCCTCCGCGTGGGCGATTTGCTGTCCCGCGACGCTCAGCTGTTGCCGGATACCTATCAGGCCCGAGGCGAGATCGTGCGGACCCATGCAGACGGTACCACGCGTTTCCTGAGCTTTGATGTGGCCAAGGCCCTCAAGGGGGATGCCGAGCACAACCTGCTGCTTGAAGGGCGGGATCGCGTGGAGCTCTATCGCCTGCAGGACCTTCGCCTTCCCAGGACGGTGAAGCTGCTGGGGCCTGTGACCCGGCCGGGCCTCTTTGAATTTCATGAAGGCATGCGCGCTTCTGATCTGATCTTTCGGGCCGGTTTGCCTCTCAAATCCGCCAACCGCCTCTCCGCCGAGTTGGCGCGGACCAAGGATGGCAAATCCAGCGAGATCATCCGCCTGGATCTCTCCCGCCTGCTGTCCACGGAAGCAGGAAGCCCCGTGGCCCTGCATGACGATGGGGCGAATCCGGTTCTGCAACCTGATGACCAGTTGAGCCTGTTCGAGAAACCTGATTACCGCCTCCATCGGACGGTCCGGATCATCGGGCAGGTGGCACGGCCTGGAAGCTACACCATGGACACCGACAAACCCACCCTGGCCCAGCTCATTCAGCGGGCAGGCGGGCTCACCTCCGAGGCCATGCCCAAGGCGGGCGTCTTCCTGCGGAACCTGGGCGGTGGGAGCACACCAGAGGTGGAGGATGTCCAAAAGCAGCTGGAGGCCCTCAAGAAATATGAGGAGCGTCCCCAGATGCCCTTGGGGCCTGGAAGTGGAGCCGATGGAGCGACCTCTCGCAATCTGGCTCAGCAGGCTTTGGACCCCACGAGCAAGGGGGCCAACGACATTCTTGATCGCTTGAACGAGACTCGGAGACAGGCGGCCACGGGCCAGCTTCTCAAGGGCCCCCTGATGCATGGCCTCCTGAGTGGCGCCCTGAATCGCATGGTGGTGGATTTCGGCGCAGCCTTGGGCGGCGATTCCCAAGCGGATGTGGAACTCCAGGATGGGGATGAAATCATCATCCCCCGGGCCACGGATGCGGCCTACGTGGTGGGTGAGACGGCCAGTCCCTTTGCCACCTACAAGGTGCGAAAGGGCATGAAGGTTTCGGATCTGCTCACCTTGGCCGGTGGCACCACCCGGAATGCCGACAGCTCCAACATCCGCCTCCTCAAGGCCGATGGCCGCATTCTGGACAGCTGGGTAGAAGGCAAGGCCGTGGAGCCCGGGGACACGGTTCTGGTGCCCCAGCGCTTCCGCCGCGACTCCAGCTGGCAGGAGAACCTCCAGGCCCTGACCCCCATCGCGATTGTGCTGAGTACCCTCAAACTCTAGCCCACCGTGCTGCGTTAAACTGGAAGGCCCCGCCCGCGCGGGGCCTTTTCATCGTGAGTGCCATGATCCTGCGCAAAGAGTACTGGTTTGAAGCTGCCCACTTCATCTACAACCATCCGGGCAAGTGCCGCAACCTGCACGGCCACAGCTACAAGCTTTTCGTGTTGCTGGAGGGCCAGGTGAACCCGGAGACGGGCATGATCATCGACTTCGACGATCTGTCGAAGGTGGTGGTGGATCAGGTGATCTCCAAGCTTGATCACCGCTTCCTGAACGACCTCATCCCCCTCTCCACGGCAGAAAACATCTCGGTGTGGATCTGGGAGCAGTTGAAACCCTCGCTGCCTCAGCTGTGTCAGATCGAGGTGTATGAGACCACGGACAACTGTGTGATCTACCGGGGCGCCTGAGATGAGGTCGACCCGGGTTCTGCCGTTATTGCTCACGCCTGCGTTGGGGCTGCTGGTGGGCTGCGATGCCCTCCAGCCCGCCCTGCGCTACGAGGAAGCTGCTCGGCAGTTGCGGTTCACACTGGACCGGGTGGAGCCCCGCTTGGAGCTGGCTTTCCCGCTGGAGCAGTCCAGCTTGCGCCTCCGGCTGGAAGTGGGTGTGGACAACCCTTCAGATCAGCGGCTGCGCACCCGTCAAGTGGCAGGAGCTCTCCGCCTTTCTGCTCAGGGGCAGGATCTTGGCCTGGGTTCAGTCAGCTTCCCTGAAGGCGCTGATATCGCTCCCAAAGGACAGAGTGTGCTCAAGGTGGATGTGGTCCTGAACTATGGCGACCTGAAATCAGCCTGGGGCCCGCTGTCTGGCGCGGTCCTGCGCCACGAATACGCCACATGGAGCCTGGCTGGCGAAGCCCGGCTCGAGGTGGTTGGCATCGGCTTCAGCGTGCCCTTCCAGGTCCGCAAGACGAGTGGCCAATGAGCGGTGAGGGCGCATGATCCGGGCTGTCGTCTTCGACCTTTGGAACACGCTCGTGTTCAGCCCGGCAGGCAGCCCCTTCCAGCGCATGAAGGAGTTGTTGCGGCCTGGGCAGGGGGCGCAGTTCCCTGCCCTCATGCGGGATGGCATGGCGCGCTCCTATGCCTCGGTGCATGCCTTTCTCGAGTCCTGGCGTGAAACCATCGGATTGGATGACGCTCAGGTGGAGGGCATGGCCTTGGCCTTCCTGGAGGCTGGTGACCAGGCCCAATGCTTCAGAGAATCGTCGGAATCCGTGGCCGCCGTGCGCGATCTGGCCCGGGTGGCGTTGCTCTCCAATACTCAGACCTTTGGCTTGGAGTTGCTGGACCGCCTGGGCCTTTCCGACCGTATCCGCACCCGTCTGCTGAGCGCCGAAATCGGTGTCCTGAAGCCGGAAGCGGCGGCCTTCGAGGCCATGCAGCGGAAGCTGGGGCTGTTCCCCGGCAACCTGGCCATGGTGGGCGACAGTTGGAACGACGATGTGCAGGGCGCGCTGGACGCAGGCTGGACCGCCATCTGGGTGAACCGCGAGGCCAAGCCCCGACCCGATCACGATCCTGAAGCATCGCTGTACGAAGTGCGCAGCCTGGACCGGGTGCCTGAACTCATCCAGAGTCTGCAGGAAGGGATGCGCTGCCCCACCTGTCTGGGGTAGGCAGTCCGGGTGCAGGTGAGGGTGGCATAACCTCCTCGCCAGATCCTCGCTTCATGGCCTGCGCCGCAGGCCACTTCGCGATCCGGCGGTCGGTTAGGCGGTGGCAGTGCCCTGGCCGGGGATCTGCAGATCCATGACCACGGCGTAGCGAGGGGTATCGGCGCGCTCGATCCAGGACACGCGGGCACCGAGCAGGCGGGCCAGCTGCATGAGGCCTTCGCGGGCCTCCTGGTGCAGGGCGGCGGAAAGCTCGGGGTGCAGGGTCAGGCGGATGTCCGCACCGCGCAGCCGCTCGCCCAGGCGCACCAGCTCACGGTAGGCCTTGAGCAGGGAGGTTTCGGGGCTCTGGGTGCGCCCAGCGCCATTGCAGGCGGGACAGGGCTGGGTGAGCTGCCGTTCCAGGGATGGCCCTGTGCGCTTGCGGGTGAGCTCCACCAGGCCGAATTCCGAGATGCCGCCCGCGCGGGCATGGTTGCGGTCCCGCTTGAGTTCTTCCTGCAGGCGGCTCAGCACCTCATCGCGATGGAGGGGGTCCACCATGTCGATGAAATCGATGACCACGATGCCGCCGAGGTTGCGCAGCCGCAGCTGCCGCACGATTTCGGGGATGGCTTCGAGGTTGGTGAGGTAGACGGTCTCCTCGAGATCTTTCTTCCCCACGAACTTGCCGGTGTTCACATCCACGCTGACCAGGGCTTCGGTCTGATTCAGCACGATGGAGCCGCCATGCTTGAGGAAGACCTTGGGCTGGCGGGCGGATTCGATCTCGGATTCGATGCCGAAAGCCTCGAAGATGGGCAGGTCCGACGTGAAGCGCTTCACCCGGTTGGACCACTCTGGATGGATGTTCTCCACGAAGGAGACCACCTCGCGGTGGGCGGCGTCATCGTCCACCCAGAAGGTGGAGACTTCCTCCCGGAAGATGTCGCGCATGACCTTCTGGAGCAGCCGGAGGTCCTGCCAGACGAGGCCCGGGGCAGGCACGGTTTCGGCCTTGGCCTTGATGCCCTGCCAGAGCTGGCGGAGGAAGATCACATCGCCCACCAGATCCTCGTCCTTCTCACCAATGGCGGCGGTGCGGACGATGAAGCCCTCGCCGGGCTCCACATGGCTGCGGATGAGCTCGCGAAGGCGATCCCGCTCTTCCGGATCGGTGATCTTGCGGGAGATGCCGATATGGTCGATGCCCGGCATGAAGACCAGGAAACGACCGGGGAAGCTCAGGTGGCGGGACAGCCTTGGGCCCTTGGAGCCGATGGGATCCTTCACCACTTGAACGAGGGTCTCTTCCCCCTCTTTCAGGGGAGGCAGGGGCGGCGGGGGTGGCGGCAGTTCCTCTGAGGCGGCCTCGTCGGCCTCCTCTTCCGCGGCGAGGTCGGCTCCCAGGCGTTGGACCACAGGGTCGTCCAGATAGAGGAACCCGTCCTTCACGCCGCCGATGTTGACGAAGGCGCTCTGCATGCCCGGGAGCAGCTTGGCCACCCGGCCTTTGTAGACATCTCCCACCTGGCTTTTGTTCATCGTCCGTTCGAGGAACAGCTCGCAGAGCTGGCCGTTCTCAAGCAGGGCGATGCGCGTCTCCAGGGGGGTCGCATTGACCACCAGGGACTTGCGGACTTCCATGGAACCAACCTTTCAGAACTTTGCAGGAAGGCGCCATGCCCTCACCACGGGCCCCGGGGTCGTACCAGACCGTGGGGTGATTCATTTCTACCATGACCCTTGGATGCCGCGCCAAGGGGCAAAGGTTCCGGGTATGGTTTTTATTCGTCCCCGGTGGCCGAGCAGCCTTTCCTTGACAGGGTGGAAAGGGTCGAAGGACCTCGTGTTCTGTTCCCTCAGAGGAGATCGGCGGGGTCTGTTCAGTCGGTAAAGGCGGCCACACAGAGGGGCGTGCGTTCCTGACGGCGGCGCTCGGTGATGCGGTTGCGCTCATCCACGAAGACCACCTTGGGCGCCACGGTCTCGGCCTCCTCGGCGGTCATCCAGCCATAGGCGGCGATGATGACGAGGTCGCCCTTCTGCACGAGGTGGGCAGCGGCTCCGTTGATGCCCACCTCACCGGATCCCGGCACCCCGGGGATCACGTAGGTGGAGAGACGGGAGCCATTGGTCACGTTGTAGATGTCGATCTTCTCGTTTTCCATGAAGCCTGCAGCCTCGATGAGCAGCGGATCCAGGGTGATCGACCCCACGTAGTCCAGATCGGCCCTCGTCACGGTGGCGCGATGGATCTTTCCGAGCAGGAAGTGACGCAGCATGTGTCCTCCGGTCCAGGCTCCGCAGGGGAGTCCCGGCCAACGCATTAGCATGGGCTCAGGTTTCCCTTGGGTCCAGCCTCGATTTTTTCTGACCGATCTGGCTCCCTCAGCCCTGACGGGTTAGGCGCCCTGGGTGCTTCTGACCACGCTGATGCCGACATCGGCAGGCAGGGGGGCGAGGATGACGTTGTCGATTAGCCGGGTGCTGCCCACGTAGGCGGCCACACAGAGGGCGGAGGCGCGGTCCACCTTCCCCTGAATGGGCTCCAGGTTCTGGGTGTCCACCAGCTCGAGGTACTGGACGGAGTCCACCCCAGCCAGCGGACCCCGGGCGATCTCGACCAGCTTCGCGGCTTCCCGCTCGCCCTCGTCGAAGGCGGCGCGCGCGGCCAGCAGGCCTTCGCTGAGGCGCAGGGCGCGGCGGCGGGCATCTTCATCCAGGTAGGCGTTGCGGCTGCTCAGGGCCAGGCCGTCCGCCTCGCGGATGGTGGGCACCACCACCACGTCCACGGGCAGGTTGAGATCCCGGGCCATGCGACGGATGACCACGGTCTGCTGGAAATCCTTCTGGCCGAAGAAGGCCAGGTCGGGCTGCACGATGTTGAAGAGCTTCGCCACCACGGTGGCCACGCCCCGGAAATGGCCGGGCCGGAAACGTCCGCAGAGAGGGTCGGCCAGTCGGCCGGGTTCCACATGCGTCTGGAAGCCCGTGGGGTAGATCTCGGCGACTTCAGGCAGGAACAGGACGGTGGCCTCGGCCTCCAGGCAGAGGTTCTGGTCGCGCTCCAGGTCGCGGGGATAGTTGGCCAGGTCTTCGCTGGGGCCGAACTGGGTGGGGTTCACGAAGATGGAAACCACCGTGGCATCACAGCGGGCGGCACTTTGGCGGATGAGGGCGCCATGGCCTTCATGGAGGTAACCCATGGTGGGGACGAAGCCGATGCGCTTGCCTTCCTCCCGCAGGGGGCGGAGCAGGGCGCGCAAATCAGCGATGGTACGGACAACTCGCATGGACAAAAGCGGGATCCTTCCTAATGAGCCTGTCGGCCAACCAAAGGGGGCCTCAGGGAGCCCACTGGGTCAAAGCCGGACGAACGGCTTCTGGAAGGGTATAGGATTCCCGGCCATCGGGGAACCCTCCCCCGCGGACATCCTCGGCCCAATTCGCCAGAGCGTTTCGTAGATCCTCGAATCCTTCGGCATAGCGGCGGACAAATTTGGGCGATGTACCGGGCAGCAGGCCCAGCACATCGTGGAAGACCAGCACCTGCCCCGAACAGTGGGGCCCGGCGCCGATGCCAATGGTGGGAATCTTGACGGTTTCGGTGAGGCGAGCCGCCAGATCGGCCGGAATGCCTTCGAGCACGAGGCTGAAGCAGCCCGCGTCCTGCAGCCTCTGGGCGTCATCGAGCAGGCGGAGCGCATCTGTTCGATGCTTGCCCTGCACCTTGAAGCCCCCCATGGGGTTCACGCTTTGCGGGGTGAGGCCCAGGTGGCCCATGACGGGGATTTCCGCATCGAGCAGCGCGTGGATCATGGGCAGGCGCTTGGCGCCACCTTCCAGCTTCACCGCCTGGGCGCCCCGCTGCAGGAAGCCCCCGGCGTTGCGCAGGGTGTCTTCCACGCTCAGGTGGAAGCTGAGGTAGGGCATGTCCGCCACCAGCATGGCTGAGGGGTGCGTGCGGGCCACCGCCTCCAGGTGGTGGTTCATCATGGCCATGCTCACGGGCAGCGTGTTCTCGAAGCCCAAGCACACGTTCCCCACACTGTCGCCCACCAGGATGATGTCTACACTAGAGGCATCCGCGATGCGGGCGGTGACGGCATCGTAGGCCGTGACCATCACGAGTTTCCGGCCCGCATGGTGCCAGCTATGCAGCTGGGGCAGGGTGACGCGCGTACGCGATTCAGTGGGCAGGTGGCTCATGGAAGGTCTCCGCTGGAAGGTCGAAGCCGTGGTCCTCCATGAGACCACCGAATGCCACCGCCGTCATTCCGGATCGGGGAAGGCCGGGAGGTTCATCTGCGTGGGGGTCCAGTCCACCAGGGGATCCGCGCGTTCCGGCTGGATGAATTTGAGGCCCACCGCCTCCACGGTCTGCCGGAAGCGGTGCATGTCCTCCCGGCCCATGAAGCTGGTTTCGTGGGTGGTGGGCAGGCGCGACCAGAGCTGCTGAAAGCTGGGGAAGGCGTCCTGGATGCGGGCCCGGGCTCCCAGCTTTTCGCCCCGTGCCAGCAACAGCTGGGCGCCTTCGGCGCTGGCTTCCACCACCTGGGCTGGGAACAGCATGTCCCGGGCGGCGGCTTGGACTTGACCCCAGGCTTCGAGGGCCTCCAGCGTCACAGCCTCGGTGGCGGGGACGGTGGACAGCAGCAGGGCGTGGGCGCGATGCCATTCCAGGTCGAGCCAGCGAGAACCAGAGCCCTCCACAGGGCCCTTGAGGTTTTCAAGGATGGCCCAGCCTTGCTCCGGGGCTTCCCGCTTGGATTGCCGGGCCTCCCGCGCCACCGCCTGGCTGTAGAGCAGCAGGGCCAGGCGCTGTCGCCAAAGCAGCCCCGAAGATTCATAGACGTCTGCGGCAGACCGGTAGAGCCGGGTGGTGTCGCGCCAAGCGCTTCGAAAATGGGCCACTTCACCCTGGAGGAAGAGGTTGTCCCCTTGTTCTTCCGGAGCAAGAACGGGTGGCTGGGCTGCCAGGGCCTGGAACTGCGCATGATCCGCGGCCACGGTGTCACCGAGAGCAGCGAAGGTGCGAGCCCGCCAAATCTGGATGATGGATCGTTGCGCTGCATCGCCGGATGGTTCGACGCGGCTCAGGGCCCGGTCCAGGTGGGACAGAGCGGGCCCCAGCCATTGCTGGAGGCTGCGCACCATGCCCAGGGCGAGGTGGCCCTTGGCCTGGAGGAGGGTGTCTCCCTGCATGCGGGCCGTTTGCAGCGCCTCCCTGAGAAGAATGGCGCAGGTTTCGGGTTGTCCCTGGGCCAGCCGCACCTCGGCCAGAGCGATCTGCACCGAGACCAGGCTGCGGAAACCCTGGCTGTGCTCCAGGATGCGCTGAGCTGACTGCAGCATTCCCGCGGCCCGGAGGAACTGGGATTGGCCTCCCAGGGCCTGGCCCAGGGCCAGGAGAAGCGCCGCCTGATCCTGCGGTTGGGGTTTGAAGCCGGCCTGGGGGTGGAGGCCCTCTTCCAGAGCGCGGATGCCCTTGGTGAGGTGTCCTTGCAGCAAGTGCAGCCGCCCCAGGGCCAGCCGGAGCCGGGCCTGCTCGGCATGGTGCGGATGGTGGGTCAACCGCTCGGCGGTGGCCTGAAGGGCTTCCTGGGCTTCCGCAGGGCGGCGGAGGTGGAGCAGGAGGAGCGCCCGTTTGCGGAAGAGCCGAGCTTCCTTGAGGTGGAGGGCATCTTCCTGGGGGGCTTTGGCGAGGGCCTTGAGGGCGAGGGCCAGAGCGGCGAGGGCTTCTTCCGAGGGCGAAAGCTCCGACGTTTCACCCGGCTCGCGGGCACCGGTGGCCCAGGCGTCCGCCAGGTGTTCGCGCAGGCGCGCTTCCTGCAGCGGAGAAGGCTTCAGCTGAAGCGCCTGATTGACGATCCGCAGGGTTTCCTGGAGAGATCTTGGGGGCCCCTGTTTGAGCGAGGCGAGCACGGCGGCGAGGGCCGTGGCCTCATCGGAAGCCAGGGACTGCAGGGGAATGGGGCAATCCCAGCCCTGCTCCTGGAAGGCGGCTGAAAGGGCCCGGGCCAGGCGCTTGAGTTCGGGTTGGGGTGTGTGGGCGAGCACCAGTTCCCGCCACCGCGGTTCGGGCATCAGGGATTGCCCCTGCTGGGATTCCACCAGCTGAGAAGCTGTGGCCCCGAGGATGGCGTCCTCCAGGGCATCCTCCTGGAGGCCCAGCAGACGCTGCAGCGTCAGCGCGGGAAGCGGACGCTCACCGAGGGCCAGCAGGCGCACGAGGGCGGCCGAGGCGGGCGTGAGGCGTTGGAGACGGCCCAGGAAGATCTGCCGCATGAGATCGTCCTCGGCTTTCAGGGCCACCCGCTGGCCTGGCGCCAGCATCCAGCGGTCGCGCTCCCAGGACAGGGCGCCGGATTGCTGGGCCAGCTCCAGGAAGTTCCGCAGCAGGCCCGGATTGCCGAGGCTCTGGGAAATCAGATCCGCCTGGAACGGCTCGGGGAGTTCGTGCGGCCCCAGGAGATCGTTCAGGACGAGCCGCAGATCCCGGTCTTCCAGGCGATTGACGCCCACCACCGCCGCGGCGGCTTCGGAGCGCAGTTGGGCGATGAAGGGCTTCAGGCCAACGCCTTGGGCGCCGGTGGTGAGGGAGAGGAGCCAGGGCAAGGTGGATCGTTCCACCAGCTCGCGAACCAGCGACAGCACGCCCGGCGTGGCCCGGTCCAGGCCGGACAAATGGATGAGGCGCCGCTGTTGGAGGCCTGCAAAATCCAGGGCCTCCAGGGCCGCCCGCACCTCTTCCGGCGCAGGGCCGGCATCCTGTCCATGCACATGGCGCCCGCCGGTGAGGAAGGAGAAGGCCTGCACGCGGAGCGACAGGGCCTTGGCTGCCTCAGGCCGCTCAGCATAGAAATCCACTTCGCTGCCTGATAGCAGGGCATCCACCATGCGGCCCAGGAAGCGTCCGGGGGGTTCCTGGTCCGAGGCGGCCAGGTGGTGCACCCAGATGCCCTCGCCTTCGGCCACGGCACATGCCCAGGAGGCCAGGTGCTCCTTGCCCACGCCTTCTTCGCCCTGAAGCAGCACGATGCGCTCCATGGGGATGGGCGCGCTGAAACCCAGCATCAGCGATTTGAGGTAGGGGAGCTCCTGGCCGCGCCCCCGCATTGGTCGGGAATGGGGCTCCGACAGGTCCCTGGGCAGCTTCCAGGGAAGCTCTTCCGAGAGGGCGGGTGTGGGCGCGGTCTGGGGAAGGAAGCCGGGCACGGCCTCCAGATTCCAGGGGACCTCCCCGATCACGCGTGGAATCTGGGTCAGGCCGGGCCTGAAGGTGATGGCCTCGGGATGGAGCAGACGGGGATGGGGATCCTGGGCCACCAAAGACCCGAGGTGCTCCAACAGGGCCGCACGCTGAGGCTCTCCCCAGCCCGCCCAGAGGCGAGATAGGGGCATGCCTTGAATGGCCTGGAGGTACCAGGCCTGTTCCTCGTCGAAACCGAGGTGGCTGTTCACGGGGTCCAGGGGTGAAGCATCCAGGAACCGGGAAAGGTAGGTGTCCCGGATGTGATCCATGTCCCGATCTGAAGGACGGGGTGACCAGACCTGCGCCAGGAATCGGCTGCCGTCGGATTCGCGGCGCAGGAGGTGCCACGAGCAGGTCGGGTGGCGCCCCAGCTCCTGAAGCCAGGCATAGCGATGCGCCCCGAGAAAGGTCGTTACATCCACGGCTGGACCCCGGGGGTACGGCTGACACGCTGGGTGGGCATGGGCGGAAGTGTACCCGAGGCAGGAATCGCCTGGGTGCTTGGAATGGCGTCAGCCGACGCACCATGCATGGCCCTGGATGCCACTGTGGGCGGGTTTGGCGGGCATCTTGCTCATGGCTTCTCCGCCTGCAAAGGCTGCCCAGGAGCACGCATGAGCCTCACGCCCATCGGTTCGGATCAATCCCAGAGCATCGGCACCCTGCTCCTGCAGCAGCTGAATGCCATCGGATCCTCCACGACCCAGGATGCCAGCGGGCTATCAGGCCTCCTGGGGGACTTGATGACGCTCTCACCGGCTGCCCAGCAGCTCACCAAGGCGCCTGAGGAGGTGACCAAGGCCCTCAGTGACCTCCTCACGACGCAAAAGGATGTCTCCGGCGACATCGACAAACTGAAGACCTATTTCAAAGAGAATCCCAAGAGCCTGGCCACGGTGCTGGGCAGCCTGCAGGGCAGTTCGGCCACCTACGACGCCACCGGGGCCAATTCCGCCCTGCTCACGGCCCTGATGAACAACCAGAGCAAGAACTCGAATCCGGCCGCGCTGCTGACCCTGCTTCAGGGCTCGAAAGCACCCACGCTCTTCGATGCCCTGAACGATTCAGGCGGATCCGACAGTTCCCTTTCGATCTTCGGCTGATCAACCCAGGGCGATGGCGATCAGGTATCTCTGTCCGGCCAGGTCGCGCACCTGATGATTGATGCGCCAGCCCTGGGCCAGTTGCGCGCTGCCACAGAGGCTGCGCAATCGCAGAGCATGGCCGCCCAGGGGTTCGAGTTCGATCTGATCCAGGCCGAAGGCGAAGCCCTGGCCCAGGGCTTTCAGCAGGGCTTCCTTGGCCGTCCAGAGAAGCAGGTGTCCGTGCCAGCGTTCCTGCAGCGGTAGGGTGTCGGCCCAGGCGCGTTCCTGGGGGAGGAAGCAGGCCGAGGCCGCCTCCAGGGCATCCGAGGGCGCCAGGCATTCCAGATCGACGCCAATCCGGCCCCGCTCCGCCCACGCGACGACCCGCGCCCCGGTGGTTCGCGAGGTGCTGATGGATACGGGCTGTCCTTCCGCACCCAGGGCCCTGGGCCGCCCGCAGGCGTCCGGTTCCAGCTCAATCAGACCGTTGATGGAGATGTCGCTGGCATCTGAAACGTGAACCGCATATTCCAGGGGATGACTCCGACTTGCGTCTGCGCTCGAAGCATCCAGAGGCACGGGCATCATCTCCGCCCCCTTGGGGAAGGCCGCGCCGGTGAACCTTCCCAGCGGGTGCTGACGGGCAGGGATTCCCCCTTCATCACCAGCGACAGATCGCCGAGAACCGAGCCAGCCTCCAGGCGCGAACCGTAGAGCACCACCGAATCCATGCCCACGGAACATCCAGGTCCGAGGTGGATGCGATCCATCTTCATCACCCGGTCCTCGAAGAGGTGGGTCTGGATGGTGCAATCGGAGTTCAGCTGGGCGCCATCGCCGATGTCCACGAGATCGTATTCCGTCAGCCAGGTACTCTCCATGCAGACGCGGCGGCCGATGCGGGCGCCCAATAGGCGGAAGTACAGCGGCACCAGGGGCGTGCCCGCGAGCAAGCGGAGCAGCCAGGAATCCGCCAGGTTTTCATGCAGCCCGCTCACCAGTTCCGTGCGCCAGATGAAGCTGCACCAGAGGGGCTTCTCGCTCGGCTTGTAGTGACCGATGACAGCCCACTTGACCGCCACCACGAACAGGCAGGCCGCCAAGCCGCCGGCGAAATAGAGGAGGGGCAGGGAGAGGGCCGCGGTCCCGAGCGAGGTGGCTTCCTCGATTTCCGTGAGGGCGGTGAGCAGCAGGCTGGTGATCACCACGAATCCGGCGACGGGCGCGAGGACCCGGAACTGCTCGATGAAGGCCCGCAGGAGAATCATCCGCTTGGGCGGCCGGAACGTGGCTGCTTCGCCAAAAGTGGCACTCTCCTGCCGGTGCGGCAGGTAGATGGCCGGGGAGCCCAGCCAGGAACTGTCGGCGCGGGCGGCCTCCAGGGGATCGATGGGAGGCACGGACAAGACGCCCACCAGTACGCTGTCTCCGAGGACGGTCCCGGAGGGGATCAGCGCGCTGTTGCCCACAAACGCGCGGCGTCCCACTTGGGTGGCCGCGAGGGTGACGCGACCCAGATCCACGCGCGGGGGACCGAAGGACACACAGTCGGCGATGAAGCTTTCGTCCCCGATCTCGAGCAGGTCCGGGCATCCCGAACCGGCGGTGGACACCTCGGCCCAAGCCCCCAACTTCGCGCCCAGCAAGCGGAACCATGGGGCCAGATACAGGGTGGCGTAGAGCGGCGCCAGCAGATCGAGGCCCACACTCATGAGGCGGTCCACGTACCATTTGCGCAGGATGAAGCCGCTGTTCAGGTCGTAAGTTCCGGGCTTCACGCGCCCCACCAGCAGCCACTTGGCGGCGGCGATCTCCAGGGCGAGCAGCACCACGAAGGAAAGGGCCACCACGGGCGCCACCACCAGGTAGGCGAAGTAGCCCGGCGTGGCGGCGTAGAGCTCGTTGATGAGGATCAGGCCCGGGAAGATGGCGAGGAGGAAGGCCATGGGAATCATGCAGGCCCCCAGGGCCTGAACGGCAGCGATGCCCATACGCCGTGCTCGAGAGGGGCGGGGCAGATCCTGGGTCAGGCGCGTGCGATCCGTGGCCGTGGGCGGCAGGGGCCGGGCCGGTGAGCCCGTCCAGTGCTGGCCCGTGGCGATCCGTGCGCCGGTTGGCAGCAGGCTCAGGTCTTCCAGAATGGCGCCATCCTCCATGATGGAACCGGCGCACAGGATGGAGCGGTTGCCCACGTAGCAGCGGCGTCCGATGCGGATGGGGCCGATCTCCAGGAAGCCATCCTCCAGGGTGTAGCCGCTCAGTCGCGCATCCTGGCCGATGCTGGCTTCGTCGCCGATGTCGGTGAGATCAAACGCCGCGAGGGAGGTGGTGGCCAGGTGCACGCCGCTGCCGATGCGGGCGCCCATGAGGCGGAAGTACAAGGCCAGCCAGGGGGATTCCACCAGGTAGTCCAGGGGCGCCGCGGCGATGATCCGCTGGGTCAGCCACCAGCGCCAATAATAGAGGCCCCAGATGCGGTGGCGTCCGGGTTTGATGCGGCCCAGCAGCAGCCACTTCGCGGCGATGGAAAGCACGAACATGGCGGGATAGATGAGGGTCAGCGACAGCAGGGCCGCGCTGATGCCCAGGAAGCGTGACGTGTCGTGATCCTGGCTCCAGCTGTAGACGAGATAGGGGCTGAGCCACTGCAGCGCGTAGAACCCCAGCAGGGGATAGAGCGACAGGAGCTGGGCCAGGACGCAGAGCCCATAGCGCCAGGCCGGCAGTGGTTCCGCGGGGGGAAGCTGCGCCTGATCGGAGACGGGCCCCGATTCCTGGCGGGCATCCAGTTCCGCGGCCAGAACGCGCAGGGTGGGAAAGGCGTACACATCGGGCACTGCCAGGCTCTCGAATCCGGCGTGCTGACGAAGCTCTGAAACCATGGCCGCGGCCAACAGCGAATGCCCGCCCAGATCGCGGAAGAAATCCTCATCCAAGCCCGGTGCACGGCCCTGGAAGAGGCGCGCCCACTGTTCGCGCAGCCGCTTCTGCGTGGGTGTCAGTGCATCGCTCTCGGTGGATGGGAGGGCCCGTCGCCGGGTGGGCGCGGGCAGGCGCTTCCGGTCCAGCTTCCCGCTGGCGAGGGTGGGCAGCTCCGCCAGGGCATCGATGGAGGCAGGCACCATGTAGCTGGGCAGGCGCTGGCGCAGGGCCCGCAACAGGCGATCCGCATCGAAGAGGGCTCCTGGCTGCAGAACGACGTAGGCTACCAGTCGCTCGGGGTCATCCGCCTTCCAGAGCGTGACCGCTGCGGCCACAACCTCTGCTTCCACGCGGAGCGCGGCTTCGATTTCCTCCAGCTCGATGCGGAACCCCCGCAGCTTCACCTGGGTGTCGATGCGACCGAGGAATTCTAGATCTCCGTCAGCGTTGAAGCGCACGCGATCCCCGGTGCGGTAGAGGCGCTCGGTGAGGGGCCCATCCGAGAAAGGATTCGGGATGAATCGTTCGGCCGTGAGATCGGGCCGACCCAGGTAGCCCCGGGACAGGCCCGCTCCTGAAAGGTGCAGCTCCCCGGGCACTCCGATGGGGCACAGGCGCCTCTCGGCATCCAGCACGTAGACCCGGTCATTGGGCACGGCCTTGCCGATGGTGACGGCCTGTCCGGGCCTCAGATCGGTCCAGGTGGAGATGACCGTGGCCTCCGTGGGGCCATAGGTGTTCACCAGCCGGAGGTCGGGGCGCCACCAGCGGGCCACCAGATCTTCAGGACAGGCTTCGCCCCCGAGGATGAGCAGGCGAAGGGTGGGAATGCGGTCCGCGAGGAGGCCCAGCAGCGTGGGCACCGTGGACAGCACGGTGATTCCGGCTTCGGTGAGTCGCTTCCCAAGATCCGGTCCCGACTGCATCAGCGCGGGCGTGCCCGCAATCAGGCAGGCCCCGCTGGCCCATGCCAGCCAGAGCTCTTCCACCGAAGCGTCGAAGGCCAGGGAAAAACCCTGAAAGATGCGGTCCTCTGCATGCGGCGCGAAGAGCCGCTGCTCGGCCCGCACCAGCGTGCAGGCTGCAAGGTGGGTGATGGGCACACCCTTGGGCGTGCCCGTGGAGCCGGAGGTGAAGATGACGTAGGCCAGATCCTCGGCCCCGGGGCCGACGGAAGCAGGTTCGTTCTCTGTGCCCCCGGCGCCCAAAGCGGTGGAATCGACCTGGGAGCAGGGCAGATCGGGAACGGTTCCCAGCGAGGGCGAAGCCAGCAGCAGGTGCATGCCGCATTCCAGGGCCACCTGCCGGACGCGGGCCGGAGGAAGGCCGGGGTCCAGGGGCACGTAGGCGGCTCCGCTCTTGAGGATTCCCAGCAGGGCCGCGTAGGCCTGCAGCCCGCGGGGCATCCAGTGCCCCACCAGGGAACCCTGGCCCAGGCCTCGTTGCCGAAGGCCGAGGGCAATGGCCTCTGCCAAGGCATCCAGCTCGGCATAGGTCCAGGTTCGACCATCCTCTTCGATGGCGGGCAGGGCCCCATGACGGCGTAGGGTGGCCGCGAAGAGGTCGGCCAGGGATCCCGGCGTGCTCAGTTCAGGATCGAAGGCCGGGCCGGAGAAGGGGCCCAGCAGCACGGCCCGCTCTTCGTCATCCAGCATGGACAGCCCCTCCAAGGCGGATTCGGGCCCGTCCAGAATCAATCGGTACAGTCGACTGAAGTGACGCAGGATCCAGGGCGTCATGGGGGGTGTCGCGCCGGCTTCCATCTGCAGCCGGGCCTCCTGGCCGCTGATCTGGATGCGCCCGCGAAAGGGCATGCCCTCCGCCGAGGTTTTCGCGGTGAGCGCGAAGGCCTCGGGGCGTCCGAGTTGAAGGGCCAGGGTCTCGGCGGTTATCTGTGTCGAGGGGCCTTCACCCAGTTGAAGGGAAGCGCTTCGCAGACCGCCATCCGCCTCTGCCTCCAGCAGCAGGTCGTCTTCTCCCAGGTGCCCCTGCGCCAGGCGCGCGAAGGCGAGGAGGGCCGCCGTGCTGGGGGTGATGGCCGTGGAAGAAAGCATGGGTTGTCCAGGAACCAGGGTGGAATCGGGAGGGTTTCCCGGAGACATCCGGCTCTGGGACATCCTCCCATGCGCGGTGTGTCGGCCTATCCCCTAGGACCCGAGGCGGAACGGGAGGGTTGAAGACGGGGCTGTTCAGCGGCTGAAGAAGGGATCCAGGATCACCGCCGCCGTGAGCACCAGGGCGAAGAGGTTGATGTTCATGAAAACGCGCCGGTAGAGCGGAGCATCCTGGCCGGGGTTCAGAAGAGGCAGGGATCCGATGACAAGCCAAACGGCGCCGAGGCCCAGCATGATCTCCGCGGGCCGGGACACCAGCACGCGGAACATCGGCAGCAGACCACAGGCGGCCGCCGTGCCGCAGGTCCAGGTGAAGGTCAGGCGCGAAAGGCGGGGACGTCCGAAGAGGCCGACGAGGGTGGGGTAGCCCGCCTCTTCGTAGCCTTCGGCGTGGAGGCCCACCAGCAGCCAGAAGTGGGGCACCTGCCAGATGAAGAAGACGAAGGCCAGGGCCAGCACGGAAGGATCCGCGGCACCGCCGCCTGCGGCCGTCCAGCCGATGGCCGGAGGCAGGGCGCCGATGAGGGAGCCGGGCACCACGGCGAAGGCGCTGACGCGCTTCAGGGGCGTGTAGAAGCCGTTGTACCAAACCAGGGCCAGGGCCCCGAGCAGGGCGGAAGTCAGGTTGTGGGCCAGCCACAGTACCAGGAAGCCCGAGATGGCCATGACGCCAGCGATGATGGCAGCCATGGCAGGGGTGAGGTCGCCGCGCGGAATGGGCCGGTTGGCGGTGCGGGGCATCAGGGCGTCGAGCTTGTGCTCCTGCACCTCATTGAACGCGCTGCTGCCCATGGCCAGCAGGAGGATGCCCAGCAGGGTCGTGATGAGCCCGGCGTTCGCCCCCCGGAGGAAGGCCACGTAGCCCGCCGCCGCCGTGAAGGTGGAGGCGCCGGAGATCCGGAGCTTGGTCAGCTCCAGGAAGATGGAAACCGGACTGGGTTTGGGAAGGGTCGCGGTGGCTGCGCTCAAAAGAGTCTCTCTCGGGAATTCCGGGTTGATCGGTTTTTATTGCGGAACACAGAGGATGCGGAAATCTTGCAGAAGCTCACAGAGAAGGACGGGCTGGCCCTGGATGGTATTCCGTCCACAGTGTCCTAACTGTGTTCCGCTTTTCATGATCCTAGTTCAGGCCCTTGATGTAACCCACGACCTCGTTCAGCTCCTGTTCAGAAAGCTGGATCTGGGGCATGGCGGGCGGATAGCCGCGCACCACCTGCTCGCCGGGCTTGAGGATGGAACGGCGCAGGTAGGCGTCATCCACGCGGATGATCTTCATGGCGCCGGCCATGAGGATCTGCTCCTCACGGCCGTAGAGGGCCTTGAGGGTGGGGCCCACCTTGGGTTTGCCATCCACGGAGTGACAGGCGGTGCAGCCCTTCTCCGTGAGGATTTGGAGGCCTTTGGGCAGGTCCTTCAGGTCGGGGTGGGCATCGTTGGCGCGGATGGCCTTGCCGGGTTCGGGGGCATCCTCGCCGCCGAAGTACCAGGCCTTGAACTCATCCTCGGGCACGACCACGACCTTGCTCAGCATGAGGCTGTGATCCACGCCGCAGATGACGGTGCACTCGATGTCATAGGAACCGAGCTTGGTGGCCTGGAACCAGGTGGTGTTGGTGCGGCTGGGGACGGCGTCCACCTTGATGCGGAAAGAGGGTACGAAGAAGCCGTGCACCACGTCCACGCTGTTGACGTCCATCTTCATGGGTTTGTTGATGGGCGCGAACAGCACTTTGGTCTGCTTGCCGTTGGGGTATTGGAAGGACCAGCTCCACTGGCGGGCGGTGACCTTCACGGCCATGGCATCGCGGGGAGCGAGGCGCATGTATTCGAAGTTGGTCCACCCGTAGTAGAAGATCGTGAGAAACAACACGAGAGGGATGGTGGTCCAGAGAACTTCGAGGCCCACGTGGCCGTCGATCTGCGAGGCGACGGGATTGCGCTTCTTGCTGTAGCGCACCACGAAGTAGATCATCAGCGCCGTGATGAAGATGAGGAAGGCCACAGAGAGGCCGAAGATGTAGAAGAAGACGGCGTCGGATTTCTGCGCTGAGAGGGCGGCTTGGTTCATCCATTCCATGGGAGGCCTCAGCGGAAAGCGACGTCAGAGAAGAGCATGGCGAAGAAGATCAGCAGCGTGCCCAGGGTCACCAGCACGACGATCTTCAGCAGCGGCCCTTCGTATTTGAGGTGCATGAAGTAGTAGAAGACCAGACCCGCCTTGAGGGGCGTCAGGATGAGCAGGCCCCAGACGGCGGCCGTCTGGCCGAAGTGGCTGAGGCTCACCAGGCAGCCGGTGAGGATCAGGAGGGCCACCCAGACCTTGAAGAAGATGGCGTAGCCCGGGTGTTCGACATGGGCTTCACTCGGGTGGTCGGCGGTGTGTGCGGCGTGTTCGCTCATGGTCATGCCCCTACGCGGCCAGGTAGAACAGGGGGAGGAGGAAGATCCAGATCACGTCCACGATGTGCCAGTAGAGACCGCTGTTCTCCAGGTGGACGTAGCGGTCGGCGCGGATGCGGTCCGTGGCCACCCACCAGAGCATGACACTCAGCACGCCCAGACCCACGATCACGTGGAGCCCGTGGATGCCGGTCATCGTGAAGTAGAGGCCGAAGAACACCTGCTCGCCCGGAGGCAGCGTGGCCAGATGGGGCGAGTTGGGGTAGAGGCCGTGGTGGAACTTGGCACCCCACTCGAAAGACTTGATCACCAGGAAGACCAGGCCCAGGACCAGCGTAGTGCCCAGGGCCAGCATGGCCCGCTTCTTCTCGGAGCGCTGGATGGCCACGATGGCCAACACCACCGTGAGGCTGCTGGTGAGCAGCACCACCGTGTTGATGATGCCCAGGGTGGCGTTCAGCTCGGCGCCGCCGTGGTGGAATTCCACGGGGTATTTGTTCCGCATGTAGGTGTAGCTGATGAAAAGGCCGGAGAAGAGAACGATCTCGGTGACCAGGAACAGCCACATGCCAAGGCGGGCACCGAAGTCGTCGCGATGAACGTGGCCGGTCATTTCGCCTCCGTCGGCCCGAACTGATAGGGGCCCTGCGTGATGGTGGGGATCTCCTCGAAGTTCTCGAGAGGCGGCGGGCTGGGGATGGTCCACTCGAGGGTGATGCCACCCCAGGGGTTGTCCTCGGCCTTCTCACCCTTGAAGAGGGCGTAGACCAGGGTTCCGAAGAACAGGATGAGCCCCAGGATCAGGAACCAGCTGCCCACAGTCATGACCACGTGGATGGTGTGGAACTGGGGCAGATGCACGTAGTAGCGGCGAGGCATGCCCATCATCCCGGCGATCATCATGCCGAAGTAGAGGGTGTTGAAGCCGATGAACATGGGGAACCAGGAGGCGTAGATCGCCTTCTTGGAGTACATCTTCCCGAACATCTTGGGGAACCAGTAGAGCAGCGCCGCGAAGAGCGCCATGCCGGTGCCGCCGAACATCACGTAGTGGAAGTGGCCCACGATGAAGTAGGTATCGTGGATGTGCACGTTCAGGGCCAGGGCGCCGTTCATCACGCCGGTGAGGCCGCCGATGCAGAACAGGAAGATGAAGGTCAGCGCGAAGAAGAGGGGCGGCTGGAAGTCGATGCTGCCCTTGTAGAGGGTGCTCACCCAGTTGAACACCTTGATGGCGCTAGGCACGGCCACGACCATGGTCAACAGCGAGAACAGCAGGTGGGCGAAGGGGCTCATGCCGCTGGTGAACATGTGGTGGGCCCACACGAGGCTGCCGACGCCCGCGATGGACATGGAGCTGAAGGCGATGGCCTTGTAGCCGAAGATGGGGCGCTTGGTGAAGGTGGGGATAATCTCCGAGATCACGCCCATGGCCGGCAGGATCATGATGTAGACGGCCGGGTGCGAGTAGATCCAGAACAGGTGCTGGTAGAGGAGGGGATCGCCGCCCTTGGCGGGATCGAAGATGCCGATGCCAAAGAAACGCTCCAGGATGACCAGCACCAGGGTGATGGCGACGATGGGCGTGGCCAGCAGCTGGATCCAGGAGGTGGAGTAGAGGGCCCAGCACATCAGCGGCATGCGGAAGAACTTCATGCCCGGGGCCCGCAGGCGGTGGATGGTGGTGATGAAGTTGATGCCCGTGAGCATGGACGAGAAGCCCAGCACGAAGGCTGCGAACACCGCGAGGCTCACGTTGGTGCCGGTCTTCAGGCTGAAGGGGGCGTAGAAGGTCCAGCCCGTGTCCGGCGCGCCACCGCCTGTGAAGAGGGAGAGCACGGCCAGGATGGCACCGGCGATGAAGAAGTACCAGGAGGCCAGGTTCAGGCGGGGGAACGACACGTCCTTCGCACCGATGAGGATGGGCAAGAAGAAGTTGCCGAACACCGCCGGCAGGCCCGGGATCACGAACAGGAAGATCATGATCACGCCGTGGACCGTGAACAGGGCGTTGTAGGTCTGGGCCGTGATGATCTTCTGGAAGCTGGTGAGCTGCACCAGGCGCATCACGAAGCCGATGCCCACGCCCACGAAGAAGAAGATGACCATGGAGTACAGGTAGAGCAGAGCCACTCGCTTGTGGTCGGTGGAGGTCAGCCAGGCCATGAGGCCCTTGCGCTCCCCGGTGTCCACCAGGAAGCTCGGCTGTGGGGTTGCGGCGTGGGTGCTCATGCGCCCTCCTCTGGCTTGACCGTGGCTTTCCGGCCCTTGCGGGTGATCACGATCAGGAAGATCGCGGCGGCCAGGAGAATCACCGTGGCGCCGATGGTCGTGAAGTTCAGGACGTAGCGCCGTCCCGCCGGGTCGTAGCTGAAGCAGAATTTCAGGAACTTGTTGATGGTGGGCTGGGCCTCGCCGCGGGCGGCCTCCTGGGCCGCCAATTCGAGGTCGGCCGGCAGGTAGGTGACGCCGTACATGTAGCGGGTGACCTGGCCCTTGGGGCTCAGGAAGATGATGGCGCCGGCGTGGACGAAGTCATCGTTGACGCGCTTGAACTTGAAGCCTACGGCATCCGCCAGGGCCTTGGTGGTGGCGCCAGGGCCCGTGAGGAAGCGCCAGGCGGCCGGTGGGAAGGGGCGCGTGATCTCGGCGATGTAGTTGGTGCGCTTCTGGGCGGCGACCTCAGGCTCATCCCGTTCATCGAAGCTGACCGTGATGACCTGGAAATCCTTCCCCGGCTCGGCCTTGGTGCGGTTGACCACTTCGGCCACGCCGCTGAGCTGGGGCGTGCAGATGCCAGCGCAGCGGAAGTAGTTGAGGGTGAGGATGGTGGGCTTGTCGATGAGCTGGCGAAGCGTGACGGGCTTGCCGTCCTCGCCTTTCAATTCGAGGTCGAGGGGAATGGTGGCGCCCAGCTTCTCGTTGATGCCCACTTCCTCAGGGCTGAAGGAGGGGGCTGCCGTGGGTGCAGCCTGTCCCCGCAAAACGCCAGGGAGGCCCAGGAGTGCCGCCAGGGTCAGCGGAGTCAGGATGCGCCGGAGGATGGGTGTGCTCATGGTGTCTCAGCGGATCGTGGAGGCGGGAGCCTGGGGCTTGGAGGCCTCGTACTCCCGGCAGAGCGCCGCGATGGCGCGACGGACAGGGATCCGGTTGGGAATGACTTCACCGGCACTGGCAAAGAGCTTTTCCAGAGCTGCCATCGCCTTGGGGTCGTTGGCGCCGTGGTCGAAAGCGCCCAGGGCCTGCACCGTGTGGGCCAAGGCCATGCGGTCCTTCTTCGAGAGGTAGTTGTAGGACACCATCGAGCTGCCCTTGATGCCCTCATCCAGCGTCTTGTAGATGTGCTCCAGGTGGGCGCCGTTCTTCCAACCCGCGTTCTCCGTGAAGTTGCGCGGCTTGGGGTTCAATCCTTTGCCCGCAGCGCCGTCGCCCTTGCCCTCGGGACCGTGGCAGGTGGCACAGTTCTGAGCGTAGAGGGCCTTGCCGCGGGCCATGAGGGTTGGATTCGGCGTCATCACCGTGGCGGGGTCGATGGGCGGGATGACCTCGCGGGGCATGGCGGGGTAGTCTGTGGGATCCAGCCAGCCGGTCTCACCCTGCACGGCCTGGACCGGAGCATCGGCGGCGGTATGGGCCTGATAGCGCATGCCGGGCACGGCGATAAAGCCGAAGAAGGCGGCGATGAAAATGAAGCCGATCACCACCAGCAGCGCGGTGAAGAGGCGCTTCAACTCTTCGGGAGAGAGGTAGTCGTTGATCTTCATAGCCGGAACTCCAGACCCTCGCGGAGGAAGGGATCGCCGACAGGCATGTCTTCACCCTTCTGCATGGCGCCACGGATCCACAGAACCATGCCGCCGATGAAGAAGAGGGCGAAGCTGAGCTCGGGCCACGAGAAGTGGGGGGTGACGCCGAGGATGGGGAAGATGAGCCAGTACATGTCCAGCACATGGGCGCCGAGCATGAGGTAGGCCACGCGGCGCAGCCGCTTGGGATCCTTCTTGGCATCCCGGGTCACCAGGGCGAAGAAGGGGAGGACGAAGTGCAGGGAAGCCAGGGCGATGGTGAGGGCCCGCCAGGAACCGGCCAGGCGCACCTTGTAGTAGATGACCTCGTCCGGCAGGTTGGCGTACCACATGAGCATGTACTGGGCGAAGCCGATGTAGGACCAGAACACGGTGAAGGCAAAGAGGAAGGCGCCCAGGTTGTAGAGGTGGTCCCCCTTCACTCCCTCAAGGCGGCCCTGATCCTGGAGGTAAAGCACGGACAGCGCCGTGGCGGCCAGGCCGCTCAGGAAGGCCCCGGCGAAGACGTAAACGCCGAAGATGTCGCTGTACCACTCAGGCGTCAGGCCCGAAATCCAATCAAACGCGATGAGGGTGATGACCAGGGCGAAGATCGCCATGAAGGCGGGGGCGAACTTGCGGGCCCGGATGTTGAAGGCGGGATCCTTCGTCGTGTCCTGGTTCAAGGAGCCCTTCACCAGGACGGCCAGTCCCAGGAGGACCAGGGCGAAGGCGATCAGGGTGCGGACGGAAAAGAAGGGAATGCTCAACCAGAAGGCCTTGCCCGCCAGGATGGGGTGGTGGGCCGCCTCAGGCCGGGTGCCCGGGTAGAGCACGGGCAGGGCGAAGAGGCCGATGAGCCCCACGGGGATGGCGGGGATCAGCAGGGTGGCCAGGCGCTCGGGAATGCGGCGCACGGGCACGCTCCACCGGGCGCTCACGAGGTGCTCGAGGGCCACGATGAAGAGGGCGCCGAGCCCCAGGGTGAACATCAGCACGAACCAGAGGACCCAGTTGGCCCAGAAGCGTTCGTGCCCGGCGGCGGCATAGCTGCCGATGACGCCCAGGGCACCCAGGGCCGTGGCTCCCAGGAGCAGGGGAGAAGCGGTTTTATTCTGGCTCGCAGTATTGTGCTGGCTCATGGTGCCACCTTGAGGTCCTCGTCCTTGGCGTTCTGCGCGCGCTGGAGGGCACGCACGTAGTGCACCACCGACCAGCGTTCCGATTCCGATAGGTAGGGAGCGTGGGAAGGCATGGAATTCTTGCCGTTCACGATGGCCCAGTAGATCTTGCCGTCGGTGTAGTCCCGGAACTGCTGGGACTGCAGGTTGGCGGGCTTGCCGCCGTAGGCCGAGGTCAGGCTGCCCATGCCGTTGCCGAGGGCGCCATGGCAGACCTCGCAGCGGTTGTGGTAGGCCTTCTTGCCCACCGCGAACACCTCAGGGGTGCGGGGCAGGGGATTGGCCAGGGCGGCGGAGGCATCCTGGGTGCCGGTGGCCGTGGGCAGGTGGCCGCGGGCCACGGTGCCGGCCACGGGCTGCTGCATGCCGTGCCCATCCTTGAAGAAGGCGGAGGCCTTCTGGGCATTGAGGCGTGGCTGATCCTGCATGTTTACCATGGGCCGCATCAGGGGGAACCACTTGATGGCGAAGAACATGGCCAGACCGGCCACCACACAGGCCACGAAGATCCCGCCCAGGGTGCGCAGGATGTAGTCGCTGGTGAGGAAGGGGCTTCGATCGGGAGCCGGCAACACTTCCACTAAGGCGGCGCCTGCCTCCTTCAGGGCCTGGGCGGCAGCGGCGGCGTTGAAGCCTTCGCCTTCAGCCTCAATGGCCAGGGCGTAGCGGTCACGCGTGATGCCAGTGATGGCTTTCGACGACAGCACCGGGTGGCCGAAGAAGGGCAGTTTGTTCAGCAACAGGAGCATGCCCAGGCCGGCGGTGAAGGTGGAGAACAGCACCGTCACTTCAAACATGATGGGGATGAAGGCTTCCCAGGAGTTCGCAGCCTTGCCGCCGGTGATGATGGGGTAGTCGATGGCGCTGATCCAGTATTGGAACCCGAAGGCCGTGAGGGCCCCCAGGACGCCCATGACCAGCACCATGCCGCCGAGCGGCGACTTGCGGTGGCCCAAGGCATCATCGATGCCGTGGATGGGGTAGGGTGTGTAGGCCTCGACGGTGCCCAGCTGGGCGCCCCGGGCCTTGGGAATGGCCTGCATCAGGGCGTCAGGGGTGTCGAAGAGGCCGAGGACGGCGTAAGAGGTCTCAGACATGGTGGTCGTCTCCATGGTGAGAGGGCTGCGCGTCCGGCAGGATCGCCTTCACCTCGGTGGTGGCGATGACCGGCAGCACCCGGGCGAAGATGAGCACCAGGGTGAAGAAGATCCCGAAGGTGCCGAGCAGGATGCCGAAGTCGGTCAAGGTGGGCTTGTAGATGCGCCAGGCCGAGGGCAGGTAGTCCTGGTGCAGCGAGATCACGATGATCACGAAGCGCTCGAACCACATGCCGATGGTCACGCCGATGGCCACGAAGATCATCCAGAAGTAGCTGGCCCGGGCCTTCTTGAACCAGAGGATCTGGGGGATGAGGATGTTGCAGCTGATGGTGACCCAGCCAGCCCAGCCGTAGGTGCCGCTGATGATGTTCTTGAAGCCGTGATGGAGGAACTCGTTCTGGGAATACCAGGCCGTGAACCCTTCCATCATGTAGCTGTAGCCCATGATGCAGCTCATGGCGAGGATGACCTTGTTCATCACATCCAGGTGGCGCAGGGTGATGAGGTTCTTCAACTGCATGGTTTCGCGCACGACCACCAGCACGATCACCACCATGGAGAACCCGGCGAAGATGGCGCCCGCCACGAAGTAGGGCGGGAAGATGGTCATGTGCCAGCCGGGCACCACGGACGTCGCGAAATCGAAGCTCACCACGGAGTGCACGGAAAGCACCAGGCCCGTGGCGAGGCCAGCCAGCAGCAGGTAGGCCTTCTCGTAGTGCTGCCAGTGGGTGGCCGCACCGCGCCAGCCCACGGCCAGGATGGTGTAGATGGTCTTGCGCAGCTTGCTGGTGGTGCGGTCGCGCATGGAGGCGATGTCGGGGATGAGGCCCAGGTACCAGAACATCAGCGACACGGAGAAGTAGGTGTTCACCGCGAAGACGTCCCACAGCAGCGGCGACCGGAAGTTGGTCCAGAGCGCCCGCTGATTCGGGTAGGGGAAGAGCCAGTAGGCCAGCCAGGGTCGGCCGACGTGGATCAAGGGGAAGATCACGGCACAGATGACCGCGAAAATCGTCATGGCCTCTGCGAAGCGGGCGATGGCGTTGCGCCAGCGCTTGCGGAACAGGAAGAGGATGGCCGAGATCAGCGTGCCGGCGTGGCCGATGCCCACCCAGAACACGAAGTTGATGATATCGAAGGCCCAGAACACGGGGCTGGTGTTGCCCCAGGCGCCGATGCCCTTGTAGAAGGTGTAGCCGATGCAGGCGAGGCCCACGAACATGGCCGAGAGGGTGACAGCCAGGCCGAGGTACCACTGCTTGGGAGGCTTGGTCTCAGGAAACGCGAGGACCTGATCGTCGAGGCTGCCTGGGGTGACCCGACCCTCGGTGAGCGCGGGCTCGAGCAGGGCCTCCGGAATGGCGCCGGCGTGGGCGGCGTCAGTGCGCATGGGAACCTCCAACGATCGCCTCGCCAGCGGGATTCTTCAGGTCGGCCAGGTAGGTGATGGCGGGCTTGGCGCCGATCTCCTCCAGCACGCGGTAAGCGCGGCTGGCCTTCACCAACTGGGAGACCTTGCTCTTGGGGTCTTTCAGATCGCCGAAGACAATGGCGTCCGAGGGGCAGCCCGCCATGCAGGCGGTGGTCACTTCGCCGTCGAGGATGGCGCGGCCATCGCCCTTGGCGCGGATCTTCACGTCGTTGATGCGCTGCACGCAGAAGGAGCACTTCTCCATGACGCCGCGGGGACGGACGGTGACTTCGGGGTTGTTGGCCAGGGTCTCCGGCTCGGTCTTGTACGAGGTGTATTCCAGGAAGTTGAAACGGCGCACCTTGTAGGGGCAGTTGTTGGCGCAGTAGCGGGTGCCCACGCAGCGGTTGTAGGCCATCTGGTTGAGGCCGTCGGGGCTGTGGTTGGTGGCGTTCACCGGGCAGACGTTCTCGCAGGGCGCGTTGTCGCAGTGCTGGCAGAGCATGGGCTGGTGGACCACCTTCGGGTTTTCCAGTTCACCTTCGTAATAGCGGTCGATGCGGATCCAGTGCATCTCGCGGCCCCGGGCCACCTGCTCGGGGCCCACCACCGGCACGTTGTTCTCGGACTGGCAGGCGACGACGCAGGCGGAACAGCCGGTGCAGGCCGCCAGGTCGATGACCATGCCCCACTTGTGGTCGGGGAATTTCTGGTCCTCGTAGAGGGTCACCAACTCGGGCATGTGGTGATGGCCCTGGGGGTGGTGCTCGAACTCGTCCATGGTGAGGGAGCGGACGATGTCGCGGCCCTCCATGCGGTGGTGGCTCTGGGTGCGGGAGAGCTCCTTCTTGCCACCGGCCTTGGCCAGGCGCGCGCCCTTGCGCACATGGGCACTGGCGGGATCGAGGCCCAGCAGGGGGAAGGCGTTCACGCCCACACCCTTGGCGACGCCGCCGGTGCTGCGACCGTAACCGAGGGCCAAGGCCAGCACGCCCTTGGCTTGGCCGGGTTGGATGACCGCGGGCAGGGTGAGGGTGGTGCCCTCCAGCGATAGGCTGACCAGATCGCCTTCCTGGATGCCCAGGGCCTGGGCGTCCTGCACGGACACGGCCACGGGGTTGTCCCAGGTCATCTTGCTGATGGGATCCGGAGTTTCCTGCAGCCAGCTGTTGTTGGCGTGGCGGCCGTCGTGGGTGGCGAAGCCGGGGAAGAGCACCAGCTCCAGGTTCTGGGTCTTGGCCGCGGCGGCGGCCTTGGCGGCGGTAGCCACCGAGGCGCCCTTGAATGCAGGTGGCACAACCTTGTCTTCCACCTTTACCAGGCCATCATGCAGGGCCTGCTCGAAGGAGACGGTGAGGGGCAGGCTCTTCTGCCAGCGGGCCTTGAGGTAGGCGTGGTAGTCATCGGCGGACGCGGAGCCAAGGGCCTTGAGGGCGCCCAGGAGGATGTCCTCGCCCTGGCGGGTGTCGTAGAGGGTGCCGACGGTGGGCTGCTGCAGCACGGCGGCTTCAGGCGTGGTGAAATCGCCCCAGCTTTCCAGCCAGTGGTTTTCCGGGAGCAGCACTTGGCACTGGGCCGAGGTTTCATCCTCCACCTGACCGATCCAGGCCTTGTATGGCACCTTGGCCACCGCTTCCTTCCAGGCCGAGGCCTTGGGGAAGGTGTAGGCGGGGTTCACATCCCAGAAGAGGGCCACGGCGTAGTGCCCCTCGGCCATGCCCTTGGCGGCAGCCTCGAGATCCTTCACCGTGGCGAGGGGTTCGGCGGGACGCACCGCCACGGCAGCGGAACCAAGCATGGCGTTCAGCAGATGGGCGGCCTGATGCGCCTCGGCGGGCATCTGAGCCCCGCAGACCACCACCGCATGTTGGCCCGCATGATGAAGATCCTTGAGCAGGCTGGACCAGGCCTTGGCGGGGACTTCGGTCTGGGAGGGGATGGCGGACAGGTCCGTCCCCGCGGGCAGGGGAACGCCCTTGGCAGCCAGGTCCTTCGCCAGGGCGAAGGCCACTGCGGCCAGGCGTGAGGGCGCCACCGGAACGCGCTGATCGGCGTTGGTGCCCGTCAACGTGAGGGGGCCTTCCAGCACCCAGAGGCGGTTGATCTCCTCCTTCGCGTGCTTCAGTTTCCGCTTGGCACCCCAGGCACCGAGCGCCTCCGGGTCTTCGCCGCTGAGGAAGTCGGCGCCCAGGGAGAGAATGACCTGGGCCTTGTCGAGCTTGGGCTGAACCGCCACGGGCTGGCCGAAGCTGGCCTTGGCCGCTTCCTCGGCACCGTCGCCAGCGACAGGCTCGTAGGCCAGGTGCTCGAGCGTGGGCAGGGCGGCCTTGAGGTCCGCCAGCAAGGCCTTGCGGCTGGGTGAGACGACGGCGCCAGACACGAGCAGCACCGCCTTGCCAGAGGATTTGGCAGAGCGGAGGGCGCTTTGAAGCTGGCCCTCGGCGTCGGCCCAATTGGTGGTGCGTCCCCCGACCTTGGGCGCGCGGAGGCGGTCGGGATCATAGAGGCGCAGCACGTCGGCCAGGGTGCGCGGGCTGGTCTTGCCCTTCACGCCGGGGTGCTCGTCATTGCCGGTGATGTGGATGGGGCGGCCTTCCCGGGTCTTCACCAGCACGGGGTAGATGCGGCGGCCTTCGTTCGTGGCGCTGGCGTAGTAGTTGGCCACACCGGGCGTCACTTCCACGGGGCGCTTGGTGTAGGGCACCACCGTGCCCTGGCCCTTGCGATCGCAGGCCACGGTGGCGGCCACTGCGGCGGCGGCGCCCACCAGGCCGAAGAAGTCGCGGCGGGAAAAGCCGTCTCCGGCGGGCAGGCCGTGGACATCGTCGAAGTTGCCTGGAACTGCGCCGGGCAGGAATTCGTCGTGGGCGGCCTGGCGCGCCTCCGGCGTTTCAATGCGCTCTTCGAGGGTGCGCCAGAACTTCGGCGCTTCTACGGGGCCATGATCGGGGAGTCGTGTCTTCATCGGGTCATCCGCGGCGCTTGATGGCGTGTTCAGGGGGCGTGATGGAGATTCGGAGAGTGGGCTCGGGCGGCGGGTCGGAGGGAGCATCCTTGGCCTGTTGGAAGACGAGGCTCAGGGCTTTCTGGCCAAGCAGAAACGGGCCCGCCAGAAGGGCAGTGGCCCTCTCCACGATCGGTGTGCGGATCACGTCGGTCATCGTCGGTGCTCCTAGCGATGACAGGCGGCGCAGTTTTCGGCGCCTTTGGTGATCTTCGAGCCCGGGGGCAGCGCCGCATGGGGATCCCGGTGGCAGCCCAGGCAGTTGCCCATGCGCATGCCCATCTCGCGGGTGAGCACCTTCATGGTCTGCACCTCGCCGTGGCAGCTCTGGCAGGCGATGCCGGCGTTCACGTGCGGGCGGTGGTCGAAGAACACGTGGTCGGGCAGGGTGTGCACCCGCTGCCAGGGCATGGGGGCATTGGCATTCGCGATCTGGGTGAGCTTCTTGATGGCGGGGCTGTCGACCTTGGTGACCTTGTGGCAACCCATGCAGAGATCTACGCTCGGGATGCCCGCATGACGGGACTTGTCCACGCCCGAGTGACAGTACTGGCACTGCATGCGGAGCGTGCCTGCGTGCAGTTCATGGGAGAAGGGGATGGGCTGCTCGGGGGCGTAGCCCTTGGCGAAGCGGTCCGGCTGGGTGAACCAACCCACGCTCAGGACGGTGGCGAGGATCGCCACGGCCGCGGCCGGCAGGACGAAGCGGAACGCTCGGTCGAACTGGTGCATGCACAACCCCTTGGAAAGCGCAGACTCACGGGCGGAAGCCGGGAGGTGTCATCAGGAAACGGTACAAACGAAACGAGCGTCAGGGCCTGAACCCAGGAAACCGACCGATGCGTGAAGAATTCAGGAGCTGATGTTCTATCGGCAGCTGGTCCCCATCGGTTGCGTACGGGCCCAAAAAAAGTCTGAAGATGAATTCGGACATTTGGGCCATACCCGAATCCAGGGATCCCGGGCGCGACAATGTGTCGCAGGTCACAAGGATAGAATAAGGTAAGCCGAATGTTTACCTATTTTTTATGGGTTTGAATCGACGCTTAAAGGGATTTATCGGTAGTTTATAGGGCCCTGGTTTTCAGGGGCGATTTCCTCCTGAGAAGGCCCGGAGAATTCAGCTCATTTGGAGAGGCCACAGGCCGGAGCCTTTCCCTCGGAAACCTCTCCACCTGAAAGGTCGTTTGAACTAGACCGGGAACCCCATCCAGGGTTTCAACAGCCCCAGATTCCGGAACAGGGCGCCCATCCGCTCCACGGGCAGGCCCATCACGGTGGAGAAGCTGCCCTCCACATTCTCGATGAAGAGGGCGCCGATGCCCTGAATGGCGTAGGCCCCGGCCTTGTCCATGGGTTCACGGGTGTTGATGTACCAGCGCATCTGCGCCTCGCTCATGGGCCGGAAAAACACCTGGGCCGTGTCAACGAAGCTGTGGGTGGTGTCGTTCTTCTGCAGACAGAAGCCGGTGTGCACCTGGTGGGCCCGACCCTGGATGAGGCTCAGCATCCGAACCGCGTCTTCCAAATCCACGGGCTTGTTCAGGGTGTGGTGATCGACGGCCACCGTGGTGTCTGCGGCCATGACCCAGCGTCCCGGGTTGCGGCGGGCGATGACTTCGGCCTTGAGCTCGGCCAGCCGCAGCACCAGGTCTGAGGGGTCTTCATCCAGCAGGGGCGTTTCGTCCACATCGGGAATCTGAAGCTCGAAGGGGATGCGCATGGCTTCCAACCAGTGGCGTCGCCGGGGACTGCCGCTGGCCAGGATGAGAGGTTGAAGGGCGACCTCGGCGAGGCCAGGCAAGGTTTCAGTCATCGGAGGCCCCGGGCTTGGAGGTCGGCGGTTTTCACCCGCATGTGCAGGCTTTCGGTTTCATGGCCCAGCTGAAAGCCGAAGCGCGGATAGAAGTCGGAGGCATCCCGGGTTTCCAGCACGTAGCGGTAGACCTCGCCGGACCAGGGATGCCGCAGGGCCCACTTCACCAGCTCCGAGGCGATGCCGAGGTTCATCAGATCCTTGGCCACCACCACGTCATAGAGCTTGGCCTCGTAGGCGTGATCGGACCAAAGGCGCGTGGCGCCGACCAGTCGCCCGCCCTTGTGGCCTTCAGGCACCAGCCGCGCCGTGAGCATGCGTGAGCAGGAGAGCAGGCGACGCCACTGCTCCACGGTGCGGTAGGCCGTCCAGTAGACCTCCTCGGCCTGGAAGAAGATCTGAAGCTCACGGGGATCCACACTCCAGGTTTCGTCGAAGAAGGCGACGGTGCCGTGGGGGGTGGCGAGCGGTTCCGGAGTGAGAAAATCTCGATCCATCAGGAAGTCCTGGGAAGGGTTTTCAATCCTAGCAGCAGCCCTCCAGCAAGCAGCCCCGCCATCAGCAGGGGCTGCAGCCATGGGGATCGTGCTGGCGTGTGGATGGGCCGCCACTGCAAATCCAAGGCGTAGGCGCCTTCGCTCAAGGGCTCACCCCAGAGCTCGAAGCGGCCATCCTCCCGAAAGAAGCCAGACTTGCCGGACAGGGTGGCCCGCAGCAAGGGCACGCCCAGTTCCGTGGCCCGCAGGCGGATCTGAGCCGCATGCAGATCGGTGGCGATGCTGCGATCAAACCAGCCGTCGTTGGTGTGGTTGCTCAGCAGATCCGCCCGGCTGAGCGCCAGGCCCCGCCGGGCCCGTTCGGGCATGAGGGCCTCACTGCAGATGAGGGGATGGACGCGCACCTCGCCCGCCTGAGTGGGCACAACGAAGGCGGAGTCCGCAGTCAACTCACCCGCCTCCTGGGAAGTGATGCCCATCTGGCGATCCATCCAGCGGCGGAAGGCCTCGGGGCCCGGGTTGCGTTCCCCGAAGGGCATGGGTTCGGTCTTGGCGAAGAGAAAGGTCGGGCGCCCCGCCACCTCCCCGCGAACCAGGTTGAAGAGGCCGCCCTCAGTGCCGTACAGCCAGGCGATGCCACGCGATGAGGCTTCGGCGTTCAGGCGGGGATTGGTGCTGCGATCATCCCGACCCAGCACCGAACTTTCCGGCCACAGCAGCAGGGTGGCGCGACCCGAACGGGGCCAACCTTGGGCCTTCACCAGCGCATCGCTGCGGCGCCACATCTCGGCTTCCATGCCCGCGCCGCGCGATCCTGCCTGGAAGTTGGGCTGGATCATGGCGACATCGAGACGGCGCTCGGCATCGCGGGGCAGCAGGTACCAGACGCCACCGGCCAGAACGAGGAACGCGATGGCTGCGCCGGGGCCTGCGAGGGCGCGGCGTGGCGAACCGCCTTCGGCCAGGGTTCCCGCCGCCCAGGCGCCTGCGCCCCAGGCCAGGGCTGACAGCCCCGAGGCGCCCAGGAAGGCCGCCGAGCGGGCCAGCCAGGGGAGCGACCCAAAGGCGGCGCCCCAGGTCCAGGGATAGATGTGGAAGCCCCAACCCTCCCAGGCCAGCAGCAGCAGGGCCAAGGCACAGGCGGCAGTGGGAGCCCCGGCGCGGCGGAAGGCCCAGCGGGAACCCATGACCACCAACCAGAGTCCGGTGGCCTCCCAGAGGCTGAGAAGCACCGTGCCCAGCAGGGCCAAGCCGAAGGGAAGATCCCCCTTGGAGGCCAGGGTCTGGGGCACCCACTGATAGAGCAGCAACAGACCCATCAGCAGCGTGATCCACACCCAGAACGCATGGCGCCCCTTGTAGAGGCCGTCCAGCAGCAGCAGAGGGAACAGCAGCGCCATGATCGGTTCCAGCCAGCCACCCAGGGCCCCGGGGAAGCGGAAGGCCAGCACGAAGAACAGGGACAGGATGAAGGCACTGAGAACGCTGAGGAGCCAACCCGATTTCAGCCCACTTTTCAGCATGGCGTTCTCCGTGCCACTTCATAACAGGCGATGCCCGCGGCCACCGCCGCGTTCAGGCTTTCGACCCCCTGGATGGGAATGGCGAGCCGTTGTACTTCGCCTGGAAGGTCCACGCCCTGCCAGCCGTGGCCTTCGTTGCCAACCCACAACCGAAGCGGCTCCGAAAGGTCCGCCTGGGCCAGGGCCACCGCACCGGGCCCACCATCCAGGGCGTACCAGTGCCCGTCATCGGGCCGGAGCGCATCCACTCGGCGCAAAGGCAGCAGAAAGGCCGCGCCCATGCTGCCGCGCAGGGCCTTGGGGTGGAAAGGGTCCGTGCAGCCTGGGCCGAGGAGGACTTCCTGGAAGCCGAAGGCGGCGGCGCTGCGGAGGATGGCGCCCAGGTTGCCGGGATCCTGGATGCCCCAGGCGCCCAGGATCCGAGGGGGCAGTGCGCCCGCGGGTTCGGGACCTACTTCCACCAGCAGGGCGTGGTCCGGGGGGCTGCCCGCATCGGCCAGTTCGCGCATGAGGGCTTCACCCAGCACCAGGGTTTCCACGCCCAGGGTGGCTTCGAGGGGGTGCGAATCCATCTGTTCGAGCCTGAGCCACATGGCAGGTCTTAGGCGTTTTCCGGCAGAGGTGTTTTGCACCTCGGCCCAGGCTTCGATGAGCTTGGCGCCCAGCAGGAGGGAGGCCTGCCGCCGTGCGCCGCTGGGGCGCAAGCGGACCAGGAGGTCTTTGAATCGGGGGTTGGCTTTACTTGTGAGGGTCGGCATAGGATTGGGGAATCATCTATGTAATAGACTATCCGCGTCCATCTGACCGCCTCCCCCCCTTATGGCGCCTTTTCAGGAGCACCGATGCAACCCTTTGTCCCCTCTGACCAGAACCTGAGGGAATTTTCCCTCCGGGCGGTGCTCATCGGCCTCGTCATGGCCGTGGTGCTCGGCTCGGCCAATGCCTACCTCGGGTTGAAAGCGGGCATGACCATCGCCGCCACCTATCCTGCGGCGGTCATCGGCATGGCCCTCATCAAGCTCATGAAGGGCACCATCCTTGAAGAGAACATGGCCCGCACCGTGGGCAGCATCGGCGAATCCGTGGCCGCTGGCGCCATTTTCACCATTCCTGCCTTCGTCATCAGCGGCATCTGGCCCAAGTTCTTCACGGCCGGCAACTACATCACCAGTTCCCTCATCATGTTCACGGGCGGCGTGCTGGGCATCATGTTCGTGGCCCTGCTCCGCCGCGTCATGGTGGAAGACGCCGAACTGCCCTACCCCGAGAGCGTGGCCGCCGCCGAAATCCACAAGGCCGGCGCCCGCGGTGGCAGTGGCACCACGTTCCTCTTCGGCGCCATGGGCCTCGGCGCTGGCATTCAGGCCCTGGTACAGCTCTCGCTGTTCGCCAGTGCTTGGGAGAAGTTCGCGGCCTTCAAGACTGCCACCATCAACCTCGCAGGCACCTGGAAGGCCAAGGTGGCCGGCGGCATGCTGCTGACCTCCCCCGGCATCAGCCCCGCCTACATGGGTGTGGGCTACATCATCGGGCCCAAACTGGGCGCCCTGAATTTCTCCGGCGGCATCATGGCCTGGGGCCTGCTGGTGCCCATCATCACCTACTTCCTGGCCCCCGGCGTCCTGCCTGAGGGGGCTCCCCAGAGCGACTGGATCGCCCTGTCGGTGTCGGTCTGGAAATTCATCGTTCGCCCCATCGCCATCGGCGGCATGCTCATGGGCGCCTGCTTCACCCTCTTCAAAATGCGCAAGAGCCTCATGACGGGCCTCACCCGCTCCGTCTCTGACGTCAAGAAGGCCGCCTCCGGCGACCACGTGGTGGACCGCGTCAACAAGGACCTGCCCTTCACCTACGTTCTGGGTGGCCTCGCTTTCGCCGCCGCTGTCACCTTCCTCATCACCTGGCAGATCTTCCATGTGGCCCCCCTGGTGTCCTTCGTGGCCGCCTTGGTGATGGTCATCCTGGGCTTCTTCTTCGCCGCCATCAGCGGCTACCTCGTGGGCATCATGGGATCGAGCAACAACCCGATCTCCGGCTTGACGCTCACCGCCTTGGTGCTCACCGCGCTCGTCATGGTGCTGCTGGGCGTGAAGGGCCGCGAGGGCGTGGCTGCCGTGCTTGGTGTGGCCGCCATCGTTTGCGTGAGCGCTGCCGTCGCCGGCGAGATGCTGCAGGACCTTAAAGCTGGTCACATCCTGGGCGGCACCCCCTGGCGCATGGAAATGGGCGACCTCTTGGGTGTGGCCCTGGCCTCCATCGTGCTGTTCATCCCCCTCATGGTGCTTCACGAAGGTGACATCTCGGCCCAGGGCACCAAGCGCATTGCCGAGCTGACCGCCCAGCAGGTGCAGGTCGTCACGGCTCCCGCTGATGCCAACGGCGTCGTCAAGACCTACACCCTGGATGAAGTGAAGAAGCTGCCCGCCGATCAGAAGAAGGCCGTCCTCGCCCTGGATGCCGGCTTCGGCTCCAAGCAGCTGGCGGCCCCCCAGGCGGGCCTGATGGCTCTGCTCAGCCGCGGCATCGTGGAAGGCAAGATGGCCTGGCCGCTGATCATCGTCGGCATGATGATGGGCCTCGCCTTCATCCTCATGCAGGTGAAGAGCCCCATGCTCGTGTCCGTGGGCATGTATCTGCCCCTGGAAACCACCTTCGCCATCTTCCTCGGCGGCCTCATCAAGGGCGTGGTGGAAATGGTCGGCGCCAAGCGTGGCCTCAATGAAGCCCAGAAGGTGCGGGTTGAGAACAACGGTGTGCTGCTGGCCGCGGGCTTGATCGCGGGCGAGGCCCTGGTGGGCCTGGTCTTCGCGTCCCTGGCCTTCTTCGAGGTGAAGTACAAGATCATCGCCAACCCTGGCATGTTCTGGATCAGCCTCGTCATCCTGGCTGGCATTGCCATCTACCTGGTGCGCGTGCCCCTGGCCAATGCCGGTGCCGCCGACGAGCCCGCGCCTCCCAGCGCCAATTTCTAAAGCGCTGTCTTTCACCACCAAGACATCAGGGCACCAAGAAGGGCTTGTGCTTTTCTTGGTGCCTTGGCGCCTTGGTGGTGATCTTTTCTTTTGAAAGCTGCCCATGTCCGCCTTTCCTGATGAAGCCTTTCTCTCTGCCATCCCCGTGCAGGTGCTCGCCTCTGAATTTGGCGAAGGCGGCACAGTGATCCTGCTGCGGCCCAAGATCCTTTCCCCTCGCTGGGGCTGGGTGCTGCGGATGATGAAGAAACCCACCTACCGCGTGAAGCTCGACGCCCGCGGCACCGCCGTGTGGCAGGCCTGCGATGGTGCGCGGACCGTGGCGGAGATCGCAGAGGTGGTGACGGCGGCCTTCCCGGAAGAGAAGGACACCACGCTGCGCACCGCCCTCTTCATTCAGGAGCTGGCCCGGGGCAAGTTCATCAGCCTGTTTCACCGGCCCAACCCGGTATCCTGAGGCCCCGGAGGCATCATCCATGGCCAGGCAGCCCAAGGAAGACGGGCAGGTTCTCACCCGCAAGCGCGAGAAGCTGCGGGAGCCGGGCATGTGGAAAGTGCTGTTGCACAACGACGACTACACGACTCAGGAATTCGTGGTGTTTCTGCTGAAGACGGTCTTCCGCAAGGCGGAGTCGGAGGCCACGGCCATCATGCTGGCGGTCCACCGGGCTGGCGTGGGCGTGGCGGGGGTATACACCCGCGATGTGGCGGAAACCCGCGCCGAACGGGGCCGCCAACTGGCGGAACGGGAGGGCTTCCCCCTGCTGCTCACCGTGGAGGCAGAGGATGTCTGAGGCCCCGCAGCTCAGTCCCAAGTTGAACCAGGATTTCCAGCGCGCCTTCGAGCTCGCCAAGTCGCGGCGCCACGAGGATGTGGGGTTGGAGCACCTGCTGTTGGCGCTGCTGGATGATGTCCACGCCGCCAAGGCCCTGATGGGCTGCGGCGTGAAGCTGGAGGCGCTGCGTGCCGACCTGGAAGCGGTTCTGGATCGCGCCTTCGAGGCCCTGCCCGAGGCCGTGCCCTTCCAGCCCCACAGCACCCTGGGCTTCGTTCGGGTGGTGGAGCGGGCCCTCGTCCACGCCCTCAGCTCGGGGCGCGCGGAAGTGCATGGCGGTGAGTTACTGCCGGCCTTTCTGGAGGAGGAATCCAGCCATGCCCGTCACCTGCTGGAGCGACATGGTGTGAGGCGTCTGCCGCTGCTGAAGGTGCTGAGCCACGGCACGGCCGATCCGAAGGTTTCACCGCGCCAGCCCGCCGCGGAGGAAGAGGAAGACGAGGCGCTCGTGGCGCCCAATCCACTGGAGGCCTATGCCACCGATCTGGTGGCCCGGGCCGCGGCGGGGCGGCTCGATCCCTTGGTGGGCCGCGACGCGGAGATCACGCGCATGGCCCAGGTGCTCTGCCGCCGTCGCAAGAACAATCCCCTGCTGGTGGGCGAACCGGGCGTGGGGAAGACGGCCATCATCGAAGGCCTGGCCCGGCGCATCCACGAAGGGGCCGTGCCCGAGCCCCTCAAGGCCGCCCGCATCTTCGCCCTGGACCTGGGCGCCCTGCTGGCCGGCAGCCGCTACCGCGGTGATTTCGAGGAGCGGCTGAAGGCCGTACTGAAGGCTCTGGCCGACGAGCCTGGCGCCATCCTTTTCGTGGATGAGCTGCACACGCTGGTGGGCGCTGGCGCCACCGGCGGCGGCGCCATGGACGCGGCCAATCTGTTGAAACCGGCCCTGGCCTCGGGCGAACTTCGCTGCATCGGCGCCACCACCTTCCAGGATCTGAAGGGATCGCTGGACCGGGACCGGGCCCTTTCCCGGCGTTTCCAGGTGGTGGAAGTGAGCGAACCTTCCAGCGAGGACGCCTTGGGCGTGCTGCGGGGGCTGAAGCCCTCCTACGAAACGCATCACGGCGTGAAGTACTCGGAGGATGGGCTGGAGGCCGCTGTGCGGCTGGCTGCCAAGCACCTGCCGGATCGTCGCCTGCCGGACAGTGCTTTGGATGTGCTGGACGAGGCGGGCGCGGCCCAGAAATTGCTGCCCAAGAAGAGCCAGGTGAAGAAGGTGGGGCCCGCGGAAATCGAAGCTGTGGTGGCCCACATGGCGCGCGTGCCCGTGGCTTCCGTGAGCGCCGATGATCGGGAGGCCCTGGCCCATTTGGAGACGGCCCTCAAGGGGCAGATCTTCGGCCAGGATGCGGCCTGCGAGGCTGTGGCCAGTGCCATCAAGCTGGCCCGTTCAGGGTTGCGCGACCCGCTGAAACCCATGGGTTGCTTCCTGTTTGCCGGGCCCACGGGCGTGGGCAAGACCGAGCTCTCCAAGCAACTGGCCAAGGCCCTGGGCATCGCCTTCCTGCGCTTCGACATGAGCGAGTACCAGGAAAAGCATTCGGTGGCGCGGCTCATCGGCGCCCCGCCGGGCTACGTGGGCTACGAGGAGGGCGGCCTCCTGACGGATGCCGTGCGCAAACAGCCCCACGCGGTGCTGCTGCTGGATGAACTGGAGAAGGCCCACCCCGATCTCTTCGGGGTGCTGCTGCAGGTGATGGACCATGCCTCGCTGACGGACAGTCATGGCCGCAGCGCCGATTTCCGCCACACGGTGATCGTCATGACCACCAATGTGGGGGCTCGCGAGCTGTCGGCGCGCCAGGTGGGCTTCGCCGAGGCCGGGGCACGCCGCTCCGCCAATGGCACCATCGAAAAGGCCTTCAGTCCCGAGTTCAGGAACCGGCTGGATGGCATCCTCCAGTTCGCCCCGCTGGGCCGCGTGGACATGGAGCGTGTGGCCGACAAGCACTTGGCCGAGCTGCAGGCGCAGCTCTCTGAGAAAGCGGTCACGCTCACGTGCACGCCGACCGCCAGGGCCTGGCTGGCGGACAAGGGCTACGATCCCGCCTTCGGCGCCCGACCCATGGCCCGCCTCATCGAGCGCGAACTGCGCCGCCCCCTGGCCGAGGCCCTGCTGTTCGGCCCCCTGGCCAAGGGGGGCAGCGCCAAGGTGGATCTGGAGAATGGCCGCCTGTGCCTGTCTTTCGGCTGACGGAGCAGCTGCTCTTCCCCGATCCAGAACTGGCCGAAGACGGCCTGCTGGCCATCGGCGGCGACCTCAGCGTGCCGAGGCTCGTGCTGGCCTATGAGAGTGGCATCTTCCCCTGGTTCGGTGAGGAGGATCCCCTGCTGTGGTGGTCGCCGCCGGAACGCGCGCTGCTGCGTCCGGGCTGTCTGCACCTGTCGGCGCGGACCCTTCGGAGCCTGCGCCAGCGGCCCTTCGAGATTCGTTTCGACACCGCCTTTGAGCAGGTCATCACCCACTGTGCGACGGCGCCACGGCTGGGCCAGGACGGCACCTGGATCACCGTGGAGATGCGCGAAGCCTACCTCGAGCTGCACCACGCAGGCCATGCGCATAGCGTGGAGGCATGGCGGGAAGGGGAGCTGCGGGGTGGCTTGTATGGCGTGTCCCTCGGCGGGGCCTTTTTCGGCGAAAGCATGTTCAGCCTCGAAGCCGAAGCCAGCCGCGCGGCGCTGAGGGCGCTCGATGCACGGCTGGCAGCCTGGGGCTTCACGCTCCTGGATGGCCAGCTGCCTCATGAGGGGTTGATGGGGTACGGATTTCAGAGGACTCCGCGGATCAAGTTCCTGGCGGGTTTGGCGGAGGCGCTCCAGTTGGAAGGCCGACCGGGAAGTTGGTCAGATCAGTAGGCGGATCGTCACATAGGCTGGCTATCATGCCCTTAAGCCCAGACTGAGGACTTCCATGCTGACCATTTCGGAATCGCGTCTTTCTCCGCGGCACACCATCGCCCTTGTGATGGCCGGGGGGCGCGGGAAGCGGCTCATGGACCTCACGGACTACTACTCCAAGCCGGGCCTGGATTTCGGCGGCAAATACCGCATCATCGACTTCACGCTGTCGAACTGCGTGAACTCGGGTTTCCGCCGAATCATGGTGCTGACGCAATACAACTCGCACCGCTTGCTGGAACACCTGCAGTTCGGATGGACCTTCCTGCCGGGCAAGCTCAACGAGTACGTCCATGTGCTGCCCGCCCAGCAGAGCTTCGACAAGAACGCCTGGTACAGCGGCACGGCGGATGCCGTCTATCAGAACCTCAGCAACATCCAATCGGCCCAGCCGAAGAATGTGCTCATCCTGGCTGGCGACCACATCTACCGCATGGACTATAAAATTTTCCTGCGTGACCACCTGGAGAACCAGGCGGACATGACCATTGCCTGCCTGGAAGTGCCGCGCGATGCCGCGCGGGGCTTCGGTATCGCCCACGTGGATGCCGAGGACCGCATTGTGTCCTTCGTCGAGAAGCCGGAGGATCCGCCGGCCATTCCCGGCAAGCCTGATCGTGCCTTTGCCTCCATGGGCATCTACATGTTCAACGCCGAATTCCTCTACAAGGCGCTCATCGAGGATGCGGCGGATCCGAATTCCGGCCACGATTTCGGCAAGGACATCATCCCCCGGATGGTGGGCCAGGCGCGGGTCTTCGCTCACCGCTTCGAGCGTAGCTGCATTCCGAATGAAGGCCATCCTGAGCCCTACTGGCGGGATGTGGGCAGCGTGGATTCCTACTGGGAGGCCAACATGGATCTCACCAGTGTGCTGCCGGCCCTGAACCTCTACGACGAGGCCTGGCCCATCACCACCCATCAGGAACAGCTGCCCCCCGCGAAGTTCGTCCATGCCGGCGAGATGCGCAACGGCGTGGCCCTGTCCAGCCTGGTGTCCGGGGCCTGCGTGATCTCCGGCGCCCACGTGCACCATTCGCTGCTTTCCAGCCGGGTTTTCGTGCATTCCCACGCGCGGCTGGATGGTGCAATGGTGCTGCCCAACTGCGACATCGGGCGGCACGCCCGCCTGCGGCGGTGCATTGTGGCCCGGGATTGCCGCATTCCGGAAGGCCTGGTGGTGGGCGAAGACCCCGAAGAGGACAGCCGACGCTTCTACCGCACGCCCGGAGGTGTCACCCTCATCTCCCAGCGCATGCTGAGCCAGCTGGAGCCCTAGCCTTTTGAGAGTCCTTTTCGTCGCTTCTGAGCTGTTCCCCTACGTCAAGACCGGCGGGCTGGGTGATGTGATGGCTGCACTGCCCCGCGCCATGCGCGGGCTGGGGGCTGATGTACGCATGCTGGTGCCCGCCTACCCGGCCATCCGGGACGCGGTGCTGATCCAGGAAGTGACGGCCTCCTTCCCTGATCTGATGGGCGGTGGTCCAGCACGCATCCTCAAGGCTGAGGCCCCGGGGCTGCCCCTGTACCTGCTGGATCAGCCGACCTTCTTTGATCGGCCCGGCAACCCCTACGGCAACCCCGAGGACCTGGCCCGCCGCTTTGCGGCCCTGGCCTGGGCGTCGGCGCATCTGGGGCGTCATGGCGATGCCGAGGGCTGGTGGCCGGAGGTGCTGCATGGCCACGACTGGCCCGTGGGACTCATGCCCGCCTACGTGGCCTATGGGGACAGCCCCCGGCCTGCCACGGTGATGACCATCCATAACATCGCCTTCCAGGGGCGCTTCCCGGCCTCGCTGCTCCAGGAGCTGTGGCTGCCCCGCCACGCCTTCACCCCCGAGGGCGTCGAGTTCCACGGCGACATCGGCTTCCTCAAGGCGGGGCTGCGGCTGGCGGATCGCATCAGCACCGTGAGCCCCACCTATGCCCGTGAAATCCAACAATCGGGCGGCCACGGGCTGGAGGGGCTGCTGGCCCATCGGAGCCAGGATCTCTGGGGCATCCTCAACGGCGTGGACCGCGAGGTGTGGAACCCGGCGAAGGATCCGAGTCTCCTCAGCCGCTACGACCTGAAGCACCCCGCGCGGCGCCTGCCCAACCGGCAGGGCTTCCAGACGCGGATGGGCCTCCAGGCTGATGCCGAGGCACCGCTCTTCGCGGCCATCAGCCGCCTGGATCCCCTCAAGGGCCTCGACCTGGTGCTCGACAATGTGGATCATCTGGTGGCCCGTGGCGCCCAGCTGGCGATCCTCGGCACCGGCGATCACCATGCCGAAGAAGCCTTCCGCCAGGCGGCCCAGCGCCATCCCGGCCGCGTGGGCGTGTTCATCGGCTACGACGAGGCGCTGGCCCACCGCGCTTTCGCGGCGGCCGACGTGATCCTGGTGCCCTCGCGGCAGGAACCCTGCGGCCTCACCCAGCTCTATGCCCAGGCCTATGGGGCCCTGCCCCTGGTGCGCCGCACCGGCGGGCTGGCGGATACGGTGGTGGGCGTGAGCCCCGCGACGCTGGCCGATGACACTGCGACGGGCTTCACCTTCGAGGCAGCCAATGGCTGGGCCCTGGGGGAAGCGATCAATGCCGCTCTGGCCCTGTTCCAGGATCCCCTCGCCTGGCGGCAGATGCAGCGCCGCGGCATGAAGGCGGAATTCGGCTGGGAAGGTCCGGCCCGCACTTACTTCGATCTTTACCGCACCATTTCGAAAGGTCACTGACATGGACATCCGATCCTCCTGGCAATCCATCGAAACGCACCCCATGGGCGGCTGGCGCGCCCTGGCGGAACCCGCGCTGCCGACCCTGGATCCTGCGAAACGCCTGCTCTGGTGCGGCATCGGCGGTTCCCTGCTGCCCTCGGAAACCCTGGTGCGGGCCTTCGGCCAGGAGCGTGCCTTCCAGAACTGGGTGCCGCTGGCCTCGCCCGAGCCCACGCCGGATTTCCATCTGCGAGCCGGGGATCAGCTGGTCTTCGCCTCCAAGAGCGGCAAGACCCTGGAACTGTGGACCTGGATGGCCCGCTTGCGCGCGCTGCCGGGATTCGCTGAGCTGGCCGCGCCCATCCTCATCACCCAGGATGATGCCAACCCGCTGGCCACCTGGGGCCGCGCCAACGGCTGCCAGATCCTGCCCATCCCCGTGGAAGTGGGGGGCCGCTTCTCGGCCTTCACGCCCATCGGCACCTTGCCGCTGGCCTGGATGGGCCGCGATGCCTCGGCCTTCCTTCAGGGCGGTCGCGAGGTCATCGCAGAGATCGAGGCGGGCCGGGGCGCCTGGTTCGACCGCATCGCCAGCACGGTGGACCTGCTCCTGGATGCCCACGCCCGCGGCATCAGCGAGTGGGTGCTCATGCCCTACGCCATGAGCCTGGACAACCTTTCGGCCTGGTGGGTGCAGCTCATCGCCGAGTCCCTGGGCAAGGTCGCCAAGGATGGCACCCGTAAGGGCTTCACGCCCATCCGCGCCGTGGGCCCCGTGGACCAGCACAGCCAATTGCAGCGCTGGATGGCGGGCCCCCGCAACCTCGGCGTCATCGTGATGACCGTGGATGGCAAGCCCGCCCCGGAGAAGCTCGATCCACCGGCGGGTTCGCCCTATCCGGGCCTGGCCAACCTGCAGGGCGCCGACATCCTGCGCGCCCAGGCTGAGGGTTCTGCCGAGGCCTTGGAAGCGGCGGGTGTGCCCGTGCTGCGCTGGTCGATGCCCAGCCTCAGCGAACGGGAGGTGGGCGCCTTCATGATGGCCTGGCAGGCCATCGTGGGCCTGGTGGGCGTGGGCCTGGACCTCGACCCCTTCGATCAGCCCGAAGTGGAGGACGGGAAAAAGCGCACCTTCAAACGGCTGGGACTCGCCTGAGGGCGGCCCGGATCAAAACTCGGCGATGAGGCCCTTGTCCCGTTCCAGGGCTTCCAGGGCCGCGGTGCGGTGCTCCTGGTAGGCCTTGTCATCCAAGCGCAGGATGTCCAGGGCTTCGCGGGTGGGCCTCGTGAGGGCATCGGGCATGTCCAGGCCCACCTGCAGGTCCGTGGCCACCTGGTTGCCCAGGGCCACCAGGGCGACCAGCTTCTGGTGCTCCGCCGGGGCCTGCCTGGGGTCGTGGTGCCAGCGCACCACGGACTGGATGCTTTCTCCGATGTTCCAGGAGCGCAACAGGGCTTCGCCCACCATGGTGTGGTCGAAGCCGAAGGTGTCCAGCTCCAGGCCGATGCCCTCGGTCTCTTCACCCTGGATGCGGTGGAGCAGCGCCGAGTAACCCTCGGGAAATTTCAAGGCCAGCACGCACTTGCCAATGTCGTGCATGAGGCCGGCCAGGAAGGCTTCCTCGGCGCCGGATTGGCCCACGGCCTGGCAGAGGGCGCTGCCCGTCAGGCCTGTGACCAGGGCATGCTCCCAGAGCAGGCGCTCCTGCACACCAGCCGGGCCCCGGGAGAAGAGGTTCTTGACGCTGGCTGCCAGCACCACGCTGCGGGCGGCGGAGAAACCCAGGGTCAGGATGGCCTGGGTGAGGGTGGTGACCTCCCGCACCCGGCCGAACATGGCGGAATTGGCCACTTTCAGCAGCTGGGCGGACAGGGCCTGGTCTGTTCCGATGAGGGTCTGGAGTGCGTCGGAAGAGGTGTCGGCGTTGGCGGAAAGGCGGATGACCCGGGTGGCCACCTGCGGCAGCGGCGGCAGGTCGCCCAGGTTCTGGATCAATTCCTGCGGAGTCATGGGCATGGCGGAATACCTCGGTCGTGCATCTCTCCAACTCATCTTCATTACCGGGCGGGGACATGAATTCAGGGTAGCCCTCAGGTCATGGCCAGCTGGAAGAGGTGGGCGGCGGTGGCGGCCAGGTTTTCCAGCAGGTCGATGGCCTCGGCGCTGAGTCGGCCCATTCGCCGATCATTGCACTGGATGAGCCCGTAGGTGACATCGTCCCGCCGGATGGGGAAGAGTCCAACCGTTTCATAGCCCGCGCCGTGGCAGCGGTTCCGCGTCCGGCCCAGGCACTGGTCTTCGGTGTGGGACGCGAGCAGCAAACTGGTGGAGGCGGTGATGAAGCTGCCCCGATCCGTGAAGCTGGGGTGGCTGCGCTCCACCTGCCCACTCAACACCCGGCCGCAGAGGCAGGCCAGGACGGGCTGGCGGTTTTCGTCGCGCAGGAGGTGTCCCTGCTCATCGCGGGCGCAGAGATCGTCCTCCAGGGCGATGAAGGCTTCTGTGAAGCCCAGGCTGCCCACGTAGCGGAAACCGGGACCGGATTTCAGACGAAGGGCCACGGCCTCACAGCCGGACAGGTGGCTGGCGACCACCACCACCTGCCGGGCGATCTCCTCGGGCGTGGCCAGGGTGTTGGCCATGCGAAGCAGATCCAGGAAGGCCCTGCGCTCCAAATCCAGGCGCCTGGAGGTTGAGGTGGCTTGAGCTGTTCCGGCCATGGCCGAAGCTCCTTCACCTGCTTATCGGAGCCTGGTCACGGGGGCATGAGGAGCGGGCCCGTCTCAGGGAGGGGGCATCTGGCAGCTGCTGCCCACGGCGGCGGGCAGGTACAGGTGCTCAACGTAGTCCTGCACCATGCGGTCGGCATTGAAGCGCCATGCCAGGGTCCGGATCGATTGCTTCTGGCGGTCCACCCAGCAGCGGGGAACACCGGCGGCATTGCGGTTCTCGTAGTAGAGGGGCACCACCTGCTCTTCCAGGAGACGGAAGAGGTCGTCGCCATCCCGCTCGTCCTGAATGGCCTGATTGGCGTGGGTTTCCCCGCTGCCGATGGCGAAGCCGTTCTCGCCATCGTAGGATTCCGCCCACCAGCCGTCCCGGACGGAAATGTGCAGGCCGCCGTTGAGCACCACCTTCATGCCGCTGGTGCCGCAGGCCTCCAAAGGGCGCTGGGGGTTGTTCAGCCAGGCATCGATGCCCTGGTAGAGCATGCGGCCCACGTGGATGTTGTAGTTTTCGACAAAGAGGATGCGGTGGCGGAAGCGGGGATCTTCCAGGATCTTGGCCACCTTCTGGATGAGACCCTTGCCGGTGTTGTCGGCCGGGTGGGCGCGGCCCGAAAAGATCAGATTCACGGGTCGCTCGGGGTTGTTGACGAGGCGGTCCAGGCGATCCAGGTCGGAGAAGAGCAGGTCGGGCCGCTTGTAGGGCACGAAGCGGCGGGCGAAGCCGATGGTGAGCGCGTCGGGATCCAGAGGGGCCGGGTTGATCTCGGGCAGGCCCAGGCGGGCGCGAGTCGCGGCGCTCCGCTCACGGATGAAGCGGATGGTGCGGGCTTTCAGCACCTGCTTGGTCTCCCAGATCTCGGCAGACGACACCGAGGTGATCCGCGACCAGGTGGCCGGGCGCGTGAGGGAGCTCTGGTAGTCCACGCCCAGGTGGGATTCGTAGAGGTGGTGCATCTCCGTGGCCAGCCAGGTGGGCAGGTGCACGCCGTTGGTGACGTGGCCGATGGGCACTTCCTCTTCGCGGCGCCCGGGGTAGAGGTGGTTCCACATTTTGCGCGAGACCACGCCGTGCAGGGCGGACACACCGTTGGCGCGGCGCGACAGTTTGAGCGCGAGCACCGTGGGCAGGAAGGGGGAACCGTGGTCGTGGGGGTTCACGCGGCCCAGGCCCATGACTTCATCCAGGGGCAGCTTCAGGCCTTCGGCCAGGGGGCGCAAATGCTCGGCGGCCAGGTCGGCAGGGAAGCGGTCATGGCCGGCGTCCACGGGCGTGTGGGTGGTGAACACCGTGGCCGCGGCTACTTCCTGCAGGGCGGTGTGAGGATCAAGGCCATCGTGTTGAATGCGGTAATGGGCCCGCTCCAGCAGGGCGAAGGCTGAGTGGCCCTCGTTCAGGTGGAACACGCTGGCGTTGATGTCCAGGGCGCGCAGAGCGCGGGCGCCGCCGACGCCCAGCAGCAGTTCCTGCTCGATGCGCATGCGCTGATCACCACCGTAGAGGCGCGCGGCCAGGGCCACATCCTTGGGATCGTTCTGCTTCACGCGGGTGTCGAGGAGGATGAGGCGAATGCGGCCCACTTGGACTTCCAGTACGGCGGCGTGGACCAGGCGCCCGGGCAGTTCCACGGATACATGGACGGGCTCGCCGAAACGGTCCAGGGCGGGCACCAGGGGCAGGTCGGCGATGTCGAAGGGCTCGACCACATCCTGCTGCCAGAACTCGGCATTGAGCACCTGCGAGGTGTAGCCCTCGTGGTAGAGCAGCCCCACGCCCACCAGAGGCACGCCCAGGTCGGAGGCAGCCTTCAGGTGATCGCCTGCCAGGATGCCCAGGCCGCCGGAGTATATGGGCAGGGATTCATGGATGCCGAATTCCATGCAGAAGTAGGCGATGGGGCGCGAGCGCATCGCGCCGGCATGGGTGAGACCCCAGGTGGTGACGGGCGTGAGGTATTCCTGCAGATGGCGGAGGGCGCGATCCACCCTGGCGGGGATGTCCACATCCGCGGCGCGCTTCTCCAGCTGGTCCGGCGCGATCTGTTTGAGCACGGACATGGGGTTCTGGTGGGCCTGGTGGTAGAGCTCCAGATCGAGGTCGCGGAAGATGGTCCGCACTTCGGGTTTCCAGGTCCACCAAAGGTTCTGGGTGAGTTTCTGCAGTTTGGGGAGGAGCTTGTCCATGACGAATTCCTAGAAAATGCGAGGGTGCCTACGCTTCGGGTTTGAGGAAAAGCGCTGCCAGGGGCGGCAGGGTGAGGTTCAAGGATTGGGGGAAGCCGTGAGCGGGAATGGCTTCCGTCTGAATGCGGCCCGTGTTGCCTTCGTTGTGTCCCCCGTAATAGGTGGAATCGGTGTTGAGCAATTCCACGTACGTTCCTGCTGAGGGTACGCCGATGCGGTACCCGCGCTGGGGCAGGGCAGTGAAATTGAAGGCGATGGCCACAAAATCTTCGGGGTCGTTGGCCCGGCGTAGCAGCGTGAGCACGCTGTTGAAGCGGTCACCGCAGTCGACCCAGGCGAAGCCTCCCGGATGGCAGTCCCCCTCGTGCATGGCGGGATAGCGGCGGTAGAGGTCGTTCAGGTCCCGCAGGAGGTCGTGAACGCCCTTGTGGGCAGGCTGGTTGAGCAGGTCCCAGTCCAGGGCCGTGTCGTGGTTCCATTCCCGGCCCTGGGCGAACTCGCCACCCATGAAGAGCAGCTTCTTGCCGCCATGGGCGAAGAGCCATGCGTAGAGCAGGCGCAGGTTCGCCATGCGCTCCCAGGCGTCGCCGGGCATGCGGCCGTAGAGGCTGCGCTTGCCATGCACCACCTCGTCGTGGGAGAGCGGCAACACGTAGTTCTCGGCATCGTGGTACAGCATCGAAAAGGTGATGCCGTCGTGGTGGTGGGGGCGGGCCATCATGCCCTCGCCCAGGTAGCGCAGGGTGTCGTGCATCCAGCCCATGTCCCACTTGAAACCGAAACCCAGGCCACCCCGGTCCGTGGGCCGCGACACGCCGGACCAGGCGGTGGATTCCTCCGCCACCGTGAAGGCATCCGGGAACTGCGCGTACACCGTTTCGTTCAGGCGCCGCAGGAAGGCCACGGCTTCTAGGTTCTCGCGTCCGCCGTCGCGGTTGGGAATCCACTGGCCCGGTTCGCGGCTGTAGTCGAGGTAGAGCATGGAGGCCACGGCGTCGACGCGGAGCCCATCGATGTGGAACTGATCCAGCCAGAACAGCGCGTTGGAGATGAGGTAGTTCTGCACCTCCACCCGGCCGTAGTTGTAGATCAGCGTGCCCCAATCCATGTGGCGCCCCTGGCGCGGATCGGCATGCTCGTAGAGGTGGGTGCCATCGAAGGTGCCGAGGCCATGGTCATCCTCGGGGAAGTGGGCCGGCACCCAGTCGAGGATGACGCCCAGGCCCGCCTGGTGCAGCGTGTCCACGAAGGCCTTGAAATCCTCGGGCCCGCCGAAGCGGCTCGTGGGCGCAAAGAGGCCCAGGGGCTGGTAGCCCCAAGAGGGATCAAAGGGGTGTTCCGTCACCGGCAGCAGCTGCACATGGGTGAAACCCAGCCAGCTGGCATAGGGCGCCAGGTCAGCGGCGATCTCCTGGTAGCTCATGAAGCTGCCGTCGGGCCGCCGCCGCCAAGAGCCCAGGTGCAGCTCGTAGATGCTGATGGGCGCCTGGTGGGGCTGGGTGTTCCGGCGCCGCTCCAGCCACGCGCCATCCCCCCAGGCATGGGGCTGGATGCCGTGGATGATGGAAGCGGTGCCCGGGGCGCGTTCGCAGCGGAAGGCGTAGGGATCGGCCTTGAGCGGCAGCAGGCGGCCATTGGGGCCGTGCAGCTCGAACTTGTAGAGCATTCCCGGCACCAGACCCGGTACGAAAACCTCCCAGAAACCGTTGGGCCCCACCTGGGCCATGGGATGGGCGCGGCCATCCCAGCCGTTGAAATCGCCCACCACACTCACGGATCGCGCATTGGGCGCCCATACGGCAAAGCCCACACCCGCCACGCCATCCACAGTTCGGGGATGGGCGCCCAACTTGTCATAGGCCCGCAAATGCGTGCCCTCGCCCAGCAGGTGCAGATCCAGATCGCCAAGGGTCGAGGTGGGACGGGGCGGTTCCATGGGTCATTCTAGGGTGCGGAGGGGGCCTTGGTGCGGTTGTATTCACCAGTTCCTTCCTTTCGCTCGTTTGGTTGCCCAGAGAGGGTGCCTTATACTCGCGGGAGAGTCGAAACCATGGATCGAGAGACCACTTTCTTGCGCTTGCATGAAGCCTTGCCAGATCTCAAAGCCCACTTCGCCGTGGCGCGCCTGGCCTTGTTCGGGAGCGTATCCCGGGGCGAGGCCCATCCGGATTCGGACGTGGATATCCTGGTCGAGTTCGCGGGGCCTGCCACGCTGGATGGCTTCATGGGATTGAAGGCGGCGCTGGAGAACCTGTTAGATGCACGCGTGGACTTGGCCACAGCCAGGAGCCTCCGACCTGCTTTGAGAGCCATGGTCGAAAAGGATCTGCTTGATGTCGCGTGATCCCAGGCTCTATCTGGCGGACATTCTGGAGGCCATTCGGCGGGTGCGGATTCTCAATGAAGGAGTGGCATTCGAGCAGTTCCAGGAGGATTGGCGCACCTTGGACGCCACGCTGCGCAATTTGGAAATCCTTGGCGAAGCCGTCAAGCACTTGCCCAGTGAGCTGACCTCGCTGCACCCGCAAGTGGCTTGGAAGAACATCGCAGGATTCCGGGATTTCCTGGCCCACGCCTATTTTGGAGTAGATGAGGAAATTGTCTGGGACATCCTCACCACCAAACTGGTGCCCTTAGAGGAAGCGGTTCGCACGCTGCTTGCTGGGCTTGGATGAGGGTTGGTGAAAGCTGAGGGCCTGCTCAGACCCAGACGCTGATTTCGTCCAGGCTCTTGCGGTGCAGATCGGGCACCTGGCAGCCTTCGGCGGGGTAGCCCACGGGCAGCAGCACGAAGGGGCGCTCGTGGCTGGGACGGTTCAGCACCTTCTGCAGGAAGCCCATGGGGCTGGGCGTGTGGGTGAGGGTGGCCAGGCCCGCGGCGTGGATGGCGGAGATGAGCATGCCCGTGGCGATGCCGACGCTCTCCTGCACGTAGTAGTGCATGGCCTCCGGGCCCGCATCGCCGTGCTTGAGGGCCATGACCACCACGAGAGCGGGCGCGATTTCCAGGAAGGGCTTGTGCTCATCCGTGCCCAGGGGTTCCAGATCGCGCTTCCAGGCCTCGCTCATGCGCCAGTCGTAGTTGTCGTGTTCTTCCTTTTCGGCGGCTTCGCGGATGGCCTTCTTGATGGCGGGATCGCGCACCACCACAAAGCGCCAGGGCTGTTTGTGGGCCCCACTGGGCGCGGTGCCCGCCGCCAGCAGGCACTGCTCCAGCACGCCCTCGGGGATGGGCCGGTCGCTGAACTCGCGCACGGTGCGGCGCTGATTCACCAGCTCGTAGAAACACCGGGCCTGGGCCAGGTGCTCCTGATCGCTGAGGGCATCGACGTGGTAGGGGACCGTGGGCAGGGGCATCGGGGGGTACCTCCGGGGGCCATCACGGGTCGGCTGGAGGGCCTGATTCCGCGAGGCACCCGCCCATTCTTACCCAGGGTAGATGTCTTGGCCATGGAAAGACGCCTTGGCGTGATTCGGTGGCTCCGCTTAGGCCGACCTCAGGGTTTGCAGACCTTGCATGCCTTGTAGCCGGCCTTCTCGGCTTCGGCCTTGCTCGTGAACGGCACCCGGTTGGCGGCCTTCATGCTGGCGCCCTGCTTGCAATCGGCCTTGTGCAGCACTTTGGAATCCTTGTTGCCCACATAGCCGCCAGCGGCTGGCGCGGGGGCGGGCTTGGCCTCCGTTTTGGCGGTGGGGGCTGGTGCAGGACCGGCCTTCTTGGCTGGGGCGGGAGCCTGGGCCAAGGCGGTGGATCCCAGGACCAGCAGGGTGATGAGCAGGCGTTTCATGGCGTTCTCCTTGGTGGATAAGACGACTCATGGGGTGGCAACCGCGGAAGGAGATCTTCCACGGCATGGTGTCGTTTGGTGGTTCTGGGGGTCAGTCGGTCAGCTCATCAGTTTGCCGAGCAGCCCGCCGAGGCCCTCCGGCAGGGCCGCCTCCTGGGGAACCTGCCCATGGGGGGTGAGGTGGTTGATCAGGTCCGGAAGGAGGGCCGCAAGGCTGCCGCTGGCTTGTTCCGCAGGCACTCCCGCCTGTTGAGCAAGAGCGGCCAGCTGCTCACCGCCCAGGGCCTGCTCCACATGCTCGCCTTGGATGGGCAGGTTCTCGCCGGTGCCCACCCACGAGGCCACATGGTCTCCCAAGCCGCTTTCCTGAAACTTGCCGAGGAGTCCCTGGAGGCCACCGGGGTGGTTTTGAATCAAACCGAGGGCGGCCTGCAGCAGTTGGGATTTGGAATCATCCCCTTGGCCTTGGCCCAGGAGTTGTCCAGCCAGATCGAAGAGGCCCATGGGACCCTCCTTTTCGCGCAGCGGCCAGGAAATCCGGCCAGATGGGTTGGGGGTGTACGGCTCTGAATCAACGGAACCTGGACAGTCCATGTCCAAAGGGGCTGTCTGTTCAGTGGTGGAAGAAGCGGAGGATCAGAAGCAACAGCACCGCGCCACCGACACTGATGAGGGCGCTGAAGAAGCGGCCGTTGGGCTTTCCATCCGCTTCGAGCCCGATGGCCTTGGCCAGAAAGTGCCCGGCGAAGGAACCCGCGACGCCCACGAGGCCCGTCATGAACAAGCCCATGTGGTCGGCGCCCGGAAGGATCCACCGGGCCACGAGCCCGACGATGATGCCCAGAATGAATGTCCAGATGAGATGGATCACGGTGCACTCCCAGGGTGGTTGGTTCCCATGAAGGTACCCGGAGCTTATGGCTTAAATTCCTTACATTTCCTCAGAATGTTTGGAATAAACCGATGACGAGGCGGTGCTCTGCGTGAGACTCAGTCCAGCAGCTTCCACACGCGCAGAGCCTCACTGACACTCCAGGCCTGGGCATCACAGCCCCGCGGGGTGTGCGGCGCGTCGCCATCCAGGATTTCCGGCAACTGGCCCAGGCAGCCTTCCTCCAACAGCGGCGCCAGGGAACCCAGCCAGGCCCGGGCCGTGGCCCTGGCCGCAGGATCCCCATCCCAGGCCAGGTCCAGGGCTTCGCAGAGCAGGGGCAGCTGCCAGACCCAGGCCGTGCCGTTGTGGTAGGCGGGTTTGCGCCGGGTGTCCTCGTCGCCTTCGTAGCGCCCCTGGTAGGGCCGCGTCGGATCGTTGAGCGTGCCGCCCCAGGGCGCGGGAATGGGCAATGGTACCGCAACGGGGATCGGCGCCAGACTGCGCAGCGCCCCGGGCACCAGCAAATGGCGGGCGCAGGCGGCCACGGTGCTGCGGGCGCGCTCGCCGGTCACCAGCCCCAGGGCCACCAGGAACAGCTGATTGGGGCGCAGGTGATCCGCAGGCTGGGCCTGCCGGGCCGGAATGTTCGGCGCCGCCACCAGCAGGTCCGCGAACCAGCTCCGCTCGGGCAGCCAGAAGGCCTCGAGGGAGGCCGTGGCCCGGGCGGCGGTGGCCGACCAGGGCTCGCCGTCGCTGGGGGCGCAGAGGCGCTCCAGCAGGTTCAGTAGGCGGATCCACAGGGCCTGGATCTCCACCGGGTAGCCCTCCCGGGGCGAGCCCATGGGGTAGCGGGTGTCCATCCAGGTGAAGTGGGCCGGGCTCCAGAGCAGGGCCGATTCCGGATCCATGCGGACACCGTTGCGAGCGCCGCGGCGAAGGTGTTCCCCGAGTGAGGTCAGCACCTCCAGAACGCTGCGGTCACCGGCTTTGGAATGGAAGAAGGCGGTGCCCAGGTGATCGGCCGCCTCCTCGCAGGCCACCGCCAGCCAGAGCGGGGCGTCCGAGGTGTCGCGGTCGCCTGTGTGCTCGGCGCCCAGCATGTTGGGGAGGGTGCCCTCCAATTCCAGAGCGGCGAAGGTGCGGAGGATGAGGCCCGCGTCCTCGGCGCGATCCGCAGCCAGGAGGCCCCGGCAGGCAATGAGCGTGTCCCGGCCCCAATCCAGGAACCAGGGGTACCCGGCGATGACCGTGAGGCCGTCCTCGCGTCGGGCCAGGAAGGCCTGCAGCGCCACTTCCAGTCGGCTGGGCAAGTCGTGGGCGCTCGTGGTTTCCGGGAACTCGAAGGATTGCGGCTCCTTCGCTTCGGCATGAACCACCATGCGGAGGTCCGATCCGGGCGTCAGGGGCAGATCAAACCAGCCGGGGCTCCAGGCATCGCCGGAGGCTGCCAGCCCGCGGGTGGCTTCGATGGGATGGGCGATGCCCCGGCAGGCTTCTGGTTGGGGGTGGTAGGTGCCGCCCTCCACCCAGGCTTCCAGGTGGCGCTCCGCACCCGGGGCGAAGCGGAACCCCATGCGGGTTTCCAGCGTCTCGGTGGAGGCCAGGAAGTGGCTTTCCAGGCCCTCGTCCAACCGGGTTTCACCATGGAAGGAGCGATCCTCCAGGTCCAGGCGGACGGTCACACGCACGGAATGCTGCGAAGGCAGCTCCGACTCCGCGCCTTCGTTGGCGGGGCGGGTCCAGCGCAAGAGCACCGCGTTCTCGTCCTCGGGCATGTGCGCTTCCAGGCGCACTTCCACCCGTCGCCCGTCCCCGGCGCTGGCCAGGAAGGTCCACTTGGCCTTGGGGCCACCCTCGAAGCTCAGGAGGTTGTGGCCGTCCAGCGCTGTGATGAAACCATCGGCGTTCACCCAGGCCCGCAGCCGCTTGGCCAGCACGTGCCGGTCCGAAGGCGCCGTGGGGTGAAGGTTCGCGGCCAGCAGGCAATCGTACTTGGAGGCGACCGCTCCCAAGTCGCCGTGAAGGCGCACCATGCCGCCGCGGCCATTGGTGAGCAGCGCCAGCCCTTCGCGCCCAGGGCAGGGCAGGGGTGGCGTAGCGGGAAGAAATTGGAGGCTCACCTGCAGGGGCACTGCGCCCTCTCGGTGCTGCTGCAGGCGCAAAGTCGCCTCACCCTGGCGCATGGCCAGTGGTGGAATGGCTGCAGCGAAGCCCTCATCCATGGGCACGCTGCGCAGGTGGAGATCACTTTGTTCCGGCAGGCTCAGGGTGAGCGTGAAGGGGGCGGCATCGCGCACCAGCAGCCAGTGGTCCGGCGCCACCAGGCTCACCCGGCGTGCCTCCTCGGCCCGCCAGCTCGTCACGCGGGGAAAGCCCGGTGAGGCCAACGCGGCGTCCAGCGCTGCCAGCAGATCGCACCGCATCAGGGCCGTATCGATCCGGGACAGGGCCGCCAGGAAGGCTTCCGGATCACGGCCCGCCCGCTGAGCCAGGGCGCGCCAATCGGCGGGACCTAACGCTTCTGCCGGGTGCATGGCAGCAAGGCCTTCCAAGGCCCAGGCAGCCTGGGCGCGGGCGTGGCGGTAGGCCTCGCCCGCGAGGCCCTGGGGCGCAGCATGGGCGGACAGGCAGTAGCTGGCTCCCGGGGGCAGCAGCCAAGCGCATCCATCCCCGGACTTGGCCTGCAATTCGGGGAGCGGTTGTCCCAGCAAGTCGAGGATGGCTTCGGTGCCCGGGGCCCAGGGTGCCGCAGTGAGTTGGCAGCACTGGGCTTTCTCTATGTCGAGGTTGACCAGCACGAGTACCTGGTCGAGGCCCTCGGCAGAAGTCCGCTGCAGGGCCAGCACGGAGGCATCGTCCGCACTGAGGCGGAGCACCTCCGCGCCGTCGAAGAAACACGGGTGGTCGGAAATCAGGCGATTCAGCGCCGCCAGTTCCTCCACGAGGTTCGGCGTGGCGCCCCAGGCCAGATCGCGGGCCTCATGCACGTCCACCTTTTCCGTGGCCAACCATTCCACACCTGAGGTGAAGGCGAAGCCACCACTCTGGCCCGCCAAGGCGCAGAGGCGGTTGCGCAGCAGGGACCAGGTCGCGCCTCGCGCGGCCAGACGCAGGTTGTCGTGGGTCTCGCTGTAGTGCACCAGCAGGCCCGTGCGCTGTCCCTGGCGCAGGCAGTGATCCAAGTAGTGCGCCACCTCGATGGGGTGGTGGTTCTGGAAGAGCTCAGAGTAGGCCCACTGCATGCCGCCCTGGGTGATGAGGGCCTCCGTGGCTTCCCAGGCTCCTCCCAGTCCCTCGAGGAGGAACACCGTATCGGGATAGGCCTGGTGCACCTTGGCGGTGATGTACTGCCAGGCGGGCAGGGGCACCATGTAGCCTGCATCGCAGCGGAAGCCATCCACGCCGCGGCTGCACCAGACCAGCAGGGCCCGGGCCACCGTATCCCAGAGGGCGGGGCTGCCGTGATCCAGCTCCACCAGATCCTCCCAGGTGGTGCCCCAGGCGCCGGGGCTGTGAAAGGTGCCGTCCGCGTTGCGTTGGAACCAGTCCGGCCGGTGCTCCAGCAGCCGCGAGCCCCAACCCGTGTGGTTGACCAGGATGTCGAGGAAGACCTGTCCCTGCCGTTGGTGGACAGCCGCTGTCAATTCCCGGAACTGCTCCACGGCGGTGGTGCGGCGGTCGAGCTCCACCAGGGCGGGATCGATGGCCGTGAGATCGAGCTGGGCGTAGGGGCTGCCGAAGCGACCCATGCGGGCGAAGGTGGTGGGTACGGGGCCCACGGGAAGCAAATGCAAAATGCGGCTGCCCAGGCGATCCATGATGTGAGGCACGGCGGCCGTGAGGTCCCGCAGGCGCCCCGACGGGGGAATCACGGCGTAGCCGGAAGCATCCAGCGCTGCCACGGCCTCGGCCAGATCGGGCCGCTGCCGCGCGGCCGCGCCGCCGAACATGCGGGGGAAGGCGCAGTAGATGGTGTTGGCCGTGCGCAGATGGCTGGGGTGGATGGCGAGATCGACGTTTCCGCCCATGGGCCAGTGCTGGCGCCCCTGGGGATCTACGCAGTAGGCCTTGGCGGAGAAGTAGCCAGGCTCTGTCAGGGCCAGGTCGAGGCTCCATCCCTGTGCCGTTTCTTGCAGCGGGATGTCGCGCCAGGCGGAGCCCCCGGGATCGCCGGAGCCTTCCCCGAGCAGGGCCAGGGTCTCTTCGCGGCTGCGCTTGCCGCGGGTGAGGTTGGTGCGCAGGAAGCCGCGCCAGCCCGCCGCCGTGAGATCGGGTTGGCCGAGGGTGAAAACCATCCGGTCGCCCACGAAGCGGAGGAGCGGGGTGCCGGGGGGCGGGGTCATCTCGGGCATGGACATGAAGGCCCTTCAATCGCCGGGTGCGGCGAGGGACTACTCGATGGGCAGCCGTCCTTGGCCCAGCCGCATGATGGCGGGCACGTGCAGGTCATCCGCGCCGCCGGCCAGCTCGCCGCTGGGCGTGGGCGCCTGGGGCAGCAGCCGCGTGGGCGTGGGGCCCTGCTGCTCCCCGGCGGGGACTTCGCCGTAGACCCGGCCGCTCACCACGTTGGGGGGCAGGGGCTGGGACTGAATGGCCGCGGCGGAAGCGTAGGTCATGTGGGGGCCGTCGCTGGCCGAGCCCAGATGGAGGCTGATCCGGCGCTCTTCCTCGAGGCGCTCCTCCTGGTCGAAGCCGCTGGCCAGTACGGTCACCAGCACGCGATCTTCCATGCCCTCGCCTTCCACGGTGCAGGCCTTGATGTCGGGCCGTCCGCTGTAGTGATCCTGCAGGTAGTTCATGGCCGTCTCGATGGCCGAGGCCTCCATCACTTCCCAGTCGGCGGTGATGGACACCATGACGTTGGCCGCGGCGCCGCTCTGGGCGCGCTCCAGCAGCGGGCAGGCCAGGGCTTTGCGCAGGGCATCCATGACGGCCTCTTCGCCGCGACCCGCACCGGTGCCGATGAGGGCCTCGCCGCCATTGCGCAGCACGGCTTCCACGTCCGCAAAATCACCGTTGATGATGCCGGGCTTGAGGATGAGATCAGCGATGCCGCGCACGCCCTGGATGAGCACACCGTCCGCCACGCGGAAGGCCTCCTTCATGGTGACGCGGGCATCGCAGACGTTCTTGAGGCGCTCGTTGCTGACGACGATCACTGTGTCGGCGGTGTCGCGCAGGTTGCCGAGGCCGGAGAGGGCCAGATCGCCCTTCTTGCGGCCCTCCCAGGCGAATGGCGTGATGACCACGGCCACCGTGAGAGCGCCCAGCTCGCGGGCGTAGCTGGCCAACACGGGAGCCGCACCGGTGCCCGTGCCGCCGCCCATGCCGGCGGTGATGAAGATCATGTCGGCACCCTGCAGGGCCGCCAGCACTTCCTCCCTGCTTTCCTCTGCCGCCACGGCGCCACGCTCGGCGCTGCCGCCGGCGCCCAAGCCACGGCTGCTCTGGGGCCCCAGAGGCAACTTCAAGTGGGCCTTGCTCTGGGCGAGGCTCTGCTGATCGGTGTTCATGGCGATGAACTGCACGCCGGTGACGCCGCTTTCAATCATGCGGTTGATGGCGTTGCAGCCCGCGCCACCCACGCCGAGCACCTTGATGTTGGCGCCAGGCAGGCTGTGGGGGCAGGGCAGGAAGGGGGTCTCGGACATCGGGGCTCCCGAAGGGGATAGAGGCAATTCAGAGGACAAGATTCACCACGGAGACACGGAGAACACGGAGGAGGGCACTGAGAAAAGAACGGAGAAAATCGAAAAGAATATTAGAGAACTCGGCGGATGATGCCGTCTTTCATGGTGGTGACATTGAAGTTCAAGAGGAGCCCCACACGCATACCCGCGAGCTTCATGTAAGTCATCAGTTGAGCTTCATGGACAGGAAGGACGCCAGCCTGGCTTTTTAGCTCGACGATGATTTTGCCTTCGACCACCAGATCCAGGCGGAACGCGGCATCCACTCGAAGGCCTTTGTAATCGAGGGGAAGCTGGAGCTGGCGCTGGAAGGAGAGTCCGCGAATTTCGAGCTCGTGACAGAGGCAGGCTTCGTAAGTCGATTCAAGGAGACCCGGGCCCAAGTGCTTGTGGACCTCGATGGCGGCCCCCAGCACCTTCTCCGTGATCTCTCCGTGAATCAGTTCTCCGTGCACTCCGTGTCTCCGTGGTGTTGTTTTAGAACAGCTTCTTGAAACGGCCGAGGAAACCATCGCCGCGGTCGGTCTTGCCGCGCACTTCGCTCATGTCACGGGAGAGGGACTTGACGGCCCCCAGGGCGTTCACGAAGAAGGGGTTGCCGGTGGCCTGCGGCAGGCCCATCACGCCCTGGATGCGGCCCAGCACCACGCGGGGTCGGCCCAGCAGGGTCTGGGCCAGGATGGGCAGGTGCGTCAGCAGGGCGCCGCCACCCACCAGGTGCACGCCGCCATGGATCTCGTGCATGAGGCCCGTGCGGCCCATTTCGGCGAGCACCAGGTTGAGCAGCTCGGCGGCGCGGGCCTGCAGCACTTCGGCGATCTCGCGCCGGGAGACCAGGCGGCCCTCTTCTTCCAGCTCGATGGATTCTTCCGCGGGCACGTGGCTGGGCAGCACCGTGCCGAAGCGCATCTTGATGCGTTCCGAAGCCGCAATGCCTCCCAGATGCTTGGTGATTTCCAGATCGCGGGTGAAGTGGGCGCCGCCGATGGGAATGACGGCGGAATGGAACAGGGTGCCGTGGAGGAAGATGCCCAGGTGCGTGAGCTGTTCGCCGATGTCGACCACCACCGCGCCGTTCTCTCGGTCCTCACGGCTCAGCACGGCCTCGGCACTCGCGAGCGGCGAATACATCAGATCCGCGCCGTGCAGGCCGGCGTTCTTCAGCGCCAGCTGGATGTTCATGATCACGGGGCTGGGGGCCACGACGATGCGGACCTCGGCCTCCAGGGTTTCGCCAAACATGCCCACGGGGTTCCGGATGTCGCGCTGGCCCTTGATGTGGAAGATCTGGGGGATGCGGTGGAGGACCAGCTCCTCCTTCGCCAGCTTGCAGCTGTTGGTGGCCTGCTCCAGCACGCGGTCGCGGTCGGAGGCCGTGATGATCTTGTCGCCGCTGCTGATGGTGATGGAATCGCGGAGGTTCTCACCCTTGAACTGGATGCCGTCCACGGCCACGCGGATGCCATCCACTTTGGCCTGGCCCGCGGTGTTCATGGCCTCTTCCACGGCCCGCACAATGGCCCGGGTGCTGAGGTCCATGTCGGTGATCTGGCCCTGGGTCATGCCCCCCTGCGGCGAAGCCTGGCCGGTGCCGGTCACATTGAGGGTCCCGTCTTCCTCCTGGACGGCCACCACCGCCACCACCTTGCTTGCCCCAAGGTCGAGTCCCAGAAGTACGGCGCGCTGCTGCATGAAAGTCCTTTTCCTTGCTCTAGGTTTATACCAGTTTCCCCCGGGAAATCGAGAATTCCCGGCGGGGAAAACCGCGATTTGTTCTGGCGCAGTTCAGCGTGGCGGCTTTGCCGGGGCGGGGGCGTCCTCAGGTTCGCCCACGGCGACTTCGTCATCCCAACGCAGGTCCACGTAGCGGAGCCGGGCCAGATCCGGCCGCTGGGAGAGGCGATCCACGAAGAGTCCTTGAAAATTAGGAACGTTTTTCGTCACATCTTGGCGAGAAAGAAAAATAGGCGCGCTAAGCCCTTCGATGTAGGCCACAGGCCCCTTTGGGCTGTCTCGAAGCTCTGTAATGCGTTCGTAAAAGCCCTGCTGTTTTTCCCGGAGTATGCGCGCAGCACTAACTAACCGGGCCAATCCCTGATCTGTCTGGCTGGAGGGATCCACCACCACGGGAATGGGGTTTAAGTTGGCAGGATTGACGCGATCCAGCAGCACGCCGTCGTCGGACACCAGGAACACGCCGTTGCTGCGCACCAGCCAGAGCACGGGCCGTCGCTCCTCGATGGCGAGGCTCAGACGGTCTGGTGGGTCCTTGCGAATCTGGAGGCCCCGCACCCAGCGCTTGGCTTCGATGCGCGCGCGAAGCTCCTCGGCATCCACCCAGAACAGGGGCTTGCCCAGGACCAGTTGTTCGGCCAGCTTCTGGATCTCGGCCTGCCGTTCACCCCGGCAGCCGCTCACGTTCACCTGTTCAATGACCAGTTTCTGCAGGCCCAGGTAGCGGGTTCCCAGCTCCATGAGGCCCCAGCCCGCGGCGCCGATCACCGCGAGGGTGATGCCTGCTCGCGCCCAGGGCATCCAGGGGCGTTTGGGGCGGGTTCGGGGAAGCATGGCCATGGTTGCCAGTCTAACGCCTGCGGGGCCGGGTGGCCGACTCCGGGCCTTCATGGGAGGATGCCCGCATGACCGCGACCCGCACCGAAGGCGTTACGCAGGTGGTGGAGGCCCTCTTCCAGTCGGAGTCGCGCCGGATTCTCGCCTCCCTCATCCGGCTGCTCGGGGATTTTGATCTGGCGGAAGATGGCCTGCATGACGCCTTCGCCGCTGCCCTGGAAGCCTGGCCGAAGGATGGCGTGCCGGATCAGCCCCGGGCCTGGCTGGTATCCACAGGCCGGTTCAAGGCCATCGACCGGCTGCGCCGAGCCGCACGTTTCCTGGCGCCTCTCGAGGCCGTGGTGGATCTGCCCACGGAAGACCAGCCCAATGGATTGGATGAAACCTTGGAGGATGACCGTCTCCGGCTCATCTTCACATGCTGCCACCCCGTCCTGCCTCTGGAAGCCGCCACTGCGCTGACGTTGCGGGAGGTCTGCGGCCTCACCACCGAAGCCATCGCCCGCGCCTTCCTGGTCGCTCCTTCCGCCCTGGCGCAAAGGATTGTCCGGGCGAAGGCCAGAATCCGGGAGGCGCGCCTTCCCTACGAGGTTCCAGGCCGCGAGCATCTGCCGCAGCGGTTGGGTGCCGTGCTGCAGGTGGTCTACCTCGTGTTCAATGAGGGATACTCAGCCTCCTCGGGGGCCACCGTGACGCGCCCGGACCTGTCGGAAGAGGCCATCCGCCTGGGCCGATTGCTCCTGGAGTTGTTGCCGGAACCTGAGGTCATGGGTCTCTTGGCCCTCATGCTGCTGCAGGGTGCCCGGGGCGCCGCGCGAACCGGATCCCAGGGCGAGCTTGTGCTGTTGGAGGCTCAGGACCGCTCTTTGTGGGATGCGGCGAGGGTGGCTGAGGGCCGCGCATGGGCGAATCGGGCCCTGGCCTCGCGCCAGGTAGGGCCCTATGCGCTTCAGGCCGCCATCGCCGCAACCCACGCTGAGGCCATGAGTGCCGCAAGCACGGATTGGAATCGGATCGTTGGGCTCTACACCCTGCTGGCCCGACTCACCCCTTCCCCGGTGGTGGATCTCAACCGGGCGGTGGCGGTGGCCATGCGGGATGGTCCGGAGGCCGGGTTGAAGCTCACGGAGGCCCTGATGGCCAGGCCTGGCCTGGAGGCGTACCACCTGGCCCATGCGGTTCACGCGGACCTTTGCCGCCGCCTGGGCCGAACGGAGGAGGCCCGGGGCTCCTACCAACGGGCCCTTCAATGGGCGCGGCAGGAGCCGGAGCGGCGGTTTCTCGAAAAACGGCTGGCGGAGCTCGGAAAAAGGTGAGGAGCCCTGTCGAAAACGGGGCCTTCCGAACGACTAGGGTTGAAGGCAACCTTCATCCCATCCCAAAGGAGTCCTGCATGAAATACATCTGCTTCGGATACCTCGATGTCGAGCAGTGGCTGAAGCTTCCCCAGGCGGAACAGAACGCCATGGTGGACGCCTGCTTCGCCTACGACGAAACCCTCAAAAGGGATGGCCACTGGGTCGGTGGCGAAGGCCTTCAAGGGCCCGACACGGCGGCCATGGTGCGCTATCAGGACGGCAAGGTCTCCGTCACCGACGGTCCCTATGCCGAGACCAAGGAACTGCTGGGCGGCCTCCTGATTCTGGAAGCCCGGGATCTCAACCACGCCATCCATCTCATCTCAAATCATCCCGGCGTGAAGATGGGCCCCTGGGAGGTCCGGCCAGCGGCGGACCTGGATCAGGTGATCCGTGAAAGCCAGGCACGGCGGGCTGCATCCAAATAGGTGCGGCCTTCCTGAAACCGTCTATTCAACGGCAAGCATTCACCTGGGGTGGGCGGGAAGCCTAGTGACCGGAGGACGATCCATCCGGATCATCCCGCCAGATCTCCACTTCCGGCTCTAGGGCCACACCCCAGCGCTCTGCCACCGCCGCCTGAACCCGGGCCATCAGCTCGGCGAACTCGGCGGCGGTGGCCTTGCCATGATTCACCAGGAAGTTGGCGTGCTCGGGGCTCACCTCCGCATCGCCGATGCGCAGGCCCTTGAGGCCCGCCTGGTCGATGAGGCGGCCGGCGCTCTGGCCGGGCGGGTTCTTGAAGATGCAACCGGCGTTGCGCTTGGAGAGGGGCTGGCTGGTGCCACGCTTCCCGCGGAACTCCGCCACCCGGGCGCGGATGCCCGCGGGATCGCCTTCGGCCAGCGCTGCCGTGGCCGAAAGAATCACCCGGCCTCCGGTGAGGAAACTCCAGCGGTAGCGGAACTCGCCAGGCTCAGGCGCCTTTTCCACCAGGTCGCCTTCTGGCGTGAGGAAGCGGTAGCGGGCCAGCACCTCCACCCACTCGCGGCCGTAGGCTCCGGCGTTCATGCGGATGGCGCCACCCAGGGAGCCGGGAATGCCGCTGGCGAATTCCAGGCCCGACAGGCCGATGGTCGCCGCGGCTTCGGCCAGGGCGATGTGGCCGTGGCTGGCGGTGGCGCAGAGGGTGTTGCCCTCGCGCTGCACCGTCTTGGGCAGGGCCAGGCGCAGCACCGGCGTGGTCACATCGCCCAGCACCACCAGGTTGGAGCCGCCCCCGAGCACCCGCCAGGGCAGGCCCTCCTGGGCGCAGGCGCGCACGAAGGTCTGGGCCTCCGCTTCCGTGGTGGGCTCGAACAGCCAGTGGCAAAGCCCACCCACACCCAGCGTCGTGAGTTTCGAGAAGGGCACGTCCCGGCGGTGGGGGACCTGCAGCAGGGCATCGGGCAGGGGGCGCGTCATCGAAACCAGTATGGATGACTGGACGGCGCTCAGGCGCCCTGAGCGCGGCCCGCTGCCAGGGAGGGAAGCACCAGGTTCAACAGGCCGTGGATCAGGGCCCTTAGATCTTCCGGTGAGGTGGCGGTCTGCTTGAAGCCCTGGACGGCGCGGGTGAGGATGCGGGCCACATCCTGAGGCCCAGTCCCGGAGGAGGCTGTCTGGGCCAGCAAAGGCGCGAGGATGGTGGCCAGTTCCGCCTCGAAGGCCTGGGCACCCTGATCGATGGCCTCCCGTGCAAATTCGAAGCGGCAGTCGATGAGCTCCTTGGCATCCGGCGTGGCCGTGAGGAGGCCGAAGGGGCGCACGGCCCATACCTCGAAGGCGAAGCGGAGCTGATCCTCCACGGAACTGTGTCCCTGCAGGCCCGCGCGCACTTCCTCGATGGCCCGGGCCATGAAGGCGCGGAGAACGGCCTCGAAGATGTTCTCCTTGTTGCAGAAATGCAGGTACAGGGCGGGGCGGGAAAGGCCCGCCGCCGAGGCGATGTCGCCCATGGTGACGCGACGGTAGCCGTAACGAAGGAAGGAGGCCTGGGCGGCCTCGAGCACCTTGGCTTTTTTCGCTTCCCGCATGAAGAGGATGTTGACAAAAAATGTCCGAATGTCAATACTGGCTTCTTGACGAAATTCGTCCAAACGTCAAATTATTGTCTGGGAGACACCTATGTCGATTCCTGCGGAGCAGGCCGAAATCAAGTCGAGGACCCCGCTTCCCGGTGCCACCCGGGGGAAGGCTGGGCGGTTCCTCAATCCCCAGCCCCTCTGGAACGACTACCTCGGCGCCCTCGCCAGCATCCTGCGCCGCGATGCGAATTCGACGCCCAAGCAGCCGCTTCCGGTGCTCCGGCCCAGCGCCAGGGACCTGGCCACGGATTCGGCCTCGGGCCTCCGGGCCACCTGGCTGGGGCACTCCACCGTGTATCTGGAGATCAATGGCATCCGCGTGCTCACGGATCCCGTGTGGGGCAAGCGGGCTTCACCCTTTCGCTGGGCTGGGCCCAAGCGCTTCTTCGCGCCTCTGATCGACCTGGAGGAACTGCCGGTGCCCCAGGCCGTGGTGATCTCCCATGATCACTACGATCATCTCGACCGCAGCACCCTTCGCCGCATCCGCCATTGGGATACGCGGTTCATCGTGCCCTTGGGCGTGGGGGCGCGCCTCGTGGATTGGGGTGTCCCCGCTTCCCGCGTCACTGAGTTGGACTGGTGGGAAAGCACCCGCGTGCTCAGCCTGGAGATCACCTGCACGCCCGCCCGCCATGCCTCCGGCCGCACCTTGCTAGACAAGGACCGCACGCTCTGGGGCGGCTTCGCCCTCGCCGGTCCCCGCCACCGCGCGTACTACTCGGGCGACACCGGCATGTTCTCTGGCTTGGCTGATATCGGAGCGCGCCTCGGCCCCTTCGACCTCACCCTGATCGAAGCCGGGGCCTACGGCCAGGCCTGGCCGGACTGGCATCTGGGGCCCGAGCAGGCCGTGCAGGCCCACGCCATGGTGCAGGGGCGGGTGCTCATGCCAGTCCATTGGGGGCTGTTCGATCTGGCGGCCCACGGTTGGACCGAACCCATCGAGCGGGTGCTGGTGGCGGCGCACGAGGCTGGCGCCACCGTGGCAGTGCCGCGACCGGGCCAGGGTTTCGAGCCCGCCACGCTGCCGCCGCTCGAGCGTTGGTGGCCGACCCTGCCCTGGAAAACCGGCGCCGAGGTGCCCATCCGCGCCACCCTGGATGGGCTCCATCCCCAGTTGGATGTGCGAGGTGTGTCATGAAGGTCCTGCTGTTCGGCGCCACGGGCATGATCGGGCAGGGGGTGCTGCGGGAGTGCCTGCTCGATCCTGAGATCAGCGAAGTGCGTTCCGTGGTGCGGCGGCCCTCCGGCACAGCTCATCCCAAACTGGTGGAAATCATGCACGAAGATTTCCTCGATTTCACGGCCATCGAAGATCAGCTCCGCGGGCTCGATGCCTGCTTCTTTTGCTTGGGCGTGTCCTCGGCAGGCCTGAGTGAAGCCGCCTACCGGCGTGTGACCTACGATCTCCCCCTCGCGGCGGCGACCACGCTTTGCCGTGTGAACCCCGCCATGACCTTCGGCTACATCTCCGGCGCCGGGGCCGACAGCAGCGAGACGGGCCGCGTCATGTGGGCCCGGGTGAAAGGGCAGATCGAGAATGCGCTGCGGCGCCTGCCCTTCAAGGCGGTCTACCTATTCCGTCCTGGCGCCATCCGGCCCCTGCATGGCATTCGCTCGCGCACGCCGCTGTACCGGGCCCTCTACGTGGTGCTGGGCCCCTTCCTGCCGCTGCTGAAAGTGTTCTCGCCGGACAGCCTCACCACCACCGAACAGCTGGGCAGGGCCATGATTCGTGCCGGCCTGCATGGGGCACCGCAGGCGGTGCTGGAGATGCGCGACATCAATCGGCTGTGAGCGATTCCAGTTCCAGCAGGCGGGCCTTGCGCTCCGGCGTGCCGAAGGCGCTCCAGCCTCCTGGCCCGTTCGCGGCCACCACCCGGTGGCAGGGCACCAGGATGAGGATGGGATTGGCCTTCACAGCCTGACCCACGGCTCGCGCGGCGCCAGGCCGTCCCGCCAGCAGCGCCACCTCGCCGTAGCTGAGGGTTTGGCCCGGCTGGGTGCCGCGAAGCACTTCGGCCACCCGCCTCTGGAAGGGCGTCAGGCCCGCCAGATCCAGGGGGATGTCACTGAGGTTCTGGGGCGTTCCGGCCAGGTGCGCGCCAAGACGCCGCACGGCATTCAGAACCCACATGGGCGCCGCCTTGGCCTCCTCCTGCGGGATGCCATCGAGAAAGCGCAGGGCGCAGATGCCTTCAGGCGTCCAGGCCAGATGAACCCGGCCCAGGGCAGTGGCGAAGCTGAGGGAATGGGGCGCCATGCCGCTAGGATGGCAGGATGCGCTGGCTCGCCATCGACCACGGAACGAAGAAGATCGGTCTCGCCTTTTCCGACGAGCTGGAGATCCTTTCGTCGCCCTTCGAAGTGTGGCCCCAGGACGATGAGCGCACCCTCATGAGGCTGGCCCGGCTCTGCAAGGACGAGGGGGTGCAGGCCCTGGCCGTGGGCTTGCCGCGCCACAAAGATGGTGCTGAAAGCGCCACGGCTCCGGCGGCGCGGGCCTTCGGCGAAGATCTGGCTGCCCGCACGGGCCTGCCCCTCCGCTTCGTGAACGAACACTTGAGCAGCGCTGAGGCTGAGCGCCTCCTGCGCGAACGGGGTGTCAAACCCGAGAAGCGCAAGGCCATGCTTGATGCGGCGGCGGCGGCGGTGATCCTCAGCGAACTGCTGGAAGCGCGGCGTGCCCAGGGAATCCCCGCGGCCCAGTTGGATTGATCCGCAGATTCGAGGCGTGGCCATGAGCGAGATCCGCACCCTTTCCACCACCATTCAGGGGCGCTACCTGGTGGCGTCAGCGGGGGTGGGCGCCCCGCTGCTGGTGGGCTTCCATGGCTATGGGCAGAACGCCGAGCAGCTGCTGGAGGACCTGCGCGGCATTCCTGGGGCGGAGCGCTGGACTCGGGTGGCGATCCAGGCCCTGCACCGATTCTACAGCCCGAAGTCCCAGGAGGTGGTGGCTTCCTGGATGACCCGACAGGACCGCGAACAGGCCATCCTGGACAACGTGGCCTACGTGCGGCGGGTGCTGGCCGAGCTGCGGGTGAGTCAGGGAAATGGGCGCCTCGTGTACGCGGGGTTCTCGCAAGGGGCCGCCATGGCCTGGCGTGCCGTTGCGCACTGCGGCCCGTGTGAGGGGCTGATGGTGCTGGGCGGGGACCTGCCCATGGATGTGGCCGAGGCTGCGGATCTCCAGCTGCCTCGCATCCTGCTTGGGCGGGGGGAAGAGGATCCCTTCTACACGGCCGCACAGCTTGACCAGGATCTCGCGACCCTGGCCAATCGCGGCGTCAAACCCGAGGTGGTCCGCTTCGAGGGCGGCCATGCCTGGGCACCGGAATTCCTGATCGCCGCCGGACGTTTCCTCGAAGCCATCCAGAGCTGAGCTTCCGTGGGGTGGGTCAGCCCTTCAGCGCCGCCTTGATCCGCTCCGGTGTCATGGGCATCTGCAGCATCCGAACACCGATGGCATCGTGGATGGCGTTGGCGAGGAGGGCGCCCATGACGACGATGGCGGGTTCGCCGCCGCCCTGGGCGGCCAGGCCTGGGTTGGGAATGAGGATGGTCTCGATGGTGGGCATGTCCGAGAAGCGCGGCAGCTGGTAGGTGTCGAAGTTCTCGCTGAGCACCTGGCCGCTCTTGAACTTCACTTCCTCCATCAGACCGTAGCCCAGGCCCATCACCACGCAGCCTTCCACCTGCTGGCGCGCGCCATCGGGATTCACCACCACGCCCATGTCCTGGGCCATGACCACGCGTTTCACCTTCACGGCGCCGGTGGCCTTGTCGACGGCCACTTCGGCCATGGCCGCCACGATGGTGTCGCGGTGGTTGGCGCAGGCCACGCCGAAGCCGCGGCCTGTGGGCCCGGGTTTGCGCGTCCAGCCGAAGGCCTTCTCGGCCACCTGCAGCGCGGCGATGACGCGCGGATCCTTCAGGTGCCGCAGGCGGAATTCGACCGGATCCACGCCTGCCTTGGCAGCGAGGGCATCCATGTGGGATTCCTTGGCGAACACATTGGTGTTGGCCGCCGGGGCCCGCCAGGCGCCGATGGCGAAGGGGTGGTAGCCCGCAGGCCCGCCGCCCATCCAGGTGCCCGCGGACGTGATGCGCTGATGGGGGATGTCGTACATGGTTTCCGCTTCGGATTCCCCGGCGCTGGTGACCTGGTGTTCCCAGAAGGTGATCCGGCCGTGCTTGTCGAGGCCCGAGCGGATCTTGACGATGCCCGCGGGGCGGAAGCTGTCGAGAAAGAACTCCTCCTGGCGGTTCAAGGTCACCTGCACGGGGCAACCGGCGATCTTGGCCAGGCGGGCAGCTTCCATGGCCTGGGGGCAGGAGCCCTTGCCGCCGAAGCCGCCGCCCAGGAAGGGCGTGATGACGCGGACATTCCGGGCGCTCAGGCCCTGGGCCTTGGCCAGTTGGCTGCGCAGCAGGAAGGGGGCCTGGGTGGAGGCCCAGACGGTGAGCTTGCCCCGCTCCCATTGGGCGACCGCCGAATGCGGCTCCATGGGCGCGTGGGCCACGTAGCCGTCGCGGTAGGTGGCCTCCACCCGATGAACGGACTGGGCTTCTCCTGTGGCCAGGGAACCCCTGGCCGCCAGCTCCTTCGCGGGTGGCGCGGCTTTGAGCAGATGCTGGTGGATGCTCTGGTCGTCCAGGGTGGAAGGCGAGGGCGAGAACTTGGCCTTGATGTGACTCAGGGCTTCGCGCGCCTGATCGCTGCGCGCATGGAGGGTGGCCACCAGTTCGCCGATCTGGATGACCTTCACGCCGGGCAGCCTCTCGGCGGCGGAGGCATCGGCCGCAAGCAGCTTGGCGCCGTGGGCGGGGGGGCGCAGGATGCAGGCGTGCAGCAGGCCCGCAGGCATGATGTCGGCGGTGTACTGGGCGGCGCCGCTCACCTTGAGCCGCGCATCCTTGCGGGGCGCATCCTTGCCCACCAGGGTGAACTCAGACACCGGTTTCACCTTCACGTGGGCGAGGTGACGCTCGATCCGTTTCCCCTGCACCAGCTCACCGTAGGACACCCGCTTCGTGGCGTCGCTGACGGCAGATACCACGCCCGCTTTCACCTGCAGGCGATCCGGCGCGATGCCCAGCTTGTCGGAGGCCAGCTGCAGCAGCACGGCCTTCGCTTCAGCGGCGGCACCGCGAAGCACGGGGCCGAACTGCCAGATGCTCAGAGAGCCCCAGGTGCCGCCATCCCATGGGCAGAGATCCGTGTCGCCCATGAGCATGTCCACCTGATCGAGCGGCACGTCGAGTTCTTCGGCCGTGAGCATGGCCAGGGCCGTCATGTTGCCCTGGCCCATTTCGATCTTGCCCACGAAGCAGCCCACGCGGCCATCGGGGCTGATCTTGAGGTAGGCGTTGAAGTCCTTCGGATACTCAGGCACTTCGTTGGGGATCTTCTCGGGTTCCTGCGCGGTGATGGGGAAGGTGATGAGCAGGCCTGCGCCTAGAGTGGCGGCGCCGGTGGTTTTGAGGAAGTCGCGGCGGTTCATTGGGCACCTCCTGTGCCCAACCCCTTCGGGGCGGGCCTTCGGCCCGTGGCCCTCTGCTCCTGCTTCGGCCTCATCGGACACCTCCCTTGGCTGCGACATCTTCGATGGCGGCGAGGATCCGAACATGGGCGCCACAGCGGCAGAGGTTGCCATCGAGCGCCTCGGCCACCTGCCGGCGATCGGGCTTCGGCGTTTTCTTCAGCAGGGCATAGGCGCTGAGCACCATGCCCGGCGTGCAGAAACCGCACTGGAAGGCGTGGTGCGCGACGAAGGCTTCCTGCACGGGATGCAGGTGGTCGGGCAGGCCCAGGCCTTCGATGGTGAGCACCTCCCTGCCTGCCACGGAGGTGAGAGACGTGGAGCAGGAGCGCACGGCTTCGCCATCCACCAGCACCGTGCAGGCGCCGCAGTAGCCCTGGCCGCAGCCCATCTTCGTGCCCGTGTGGCCCAGGTCCTCACGAAGGATGGTGGCCAGCATGCGGGTGTCATCGGTTTCCACCGACACCTTCTTGCCATTCAGAGTGAACGCGATGGTCTTGGCCATGACCGCTCCTTCCCTATCCAGGCAGGCTGATGTCGGCACCTGATGTCGGCACATTGTCCTCCTTTTCCCGCTCAGGGAAGGGCTTGGCGGGTAGATTCTCGACGGGCATCGCCAATCCTTCGCCTGGGGGTATTTGGGATGACGCATCATCGCAAGAAGGGGGACTGCTTGGCGCATGATGTTGCCGGAATCAACCTATTCGCTTTCAGAACAGGCCTCAAAAATTGACTGTGGACACGGAACCGCCGATCTTATGGATCATTCGATCTCCTAAACCTTTCGGAAGGACCAGCATGGTCGGCTCCATCCGTTTCCCGCCGTGGGTCTCCGGTTTCCCGGCGCCAGGGGATGGCCGCTGATCATGGACGCCGCTTCGATGCCCGCGATGACTCAGAAGGGGCCCTTCCCGATCAGGCTGAGCCGACCGCAACGGATGCTCGTGGCCCTTTCCCTTCCCCTGGTGGCCTGTGGGGTCCAGTGGGTGTTCTGGGGGCAGTTCAAGCCGTTCATCTGGTTCCTCTTCTATCCTGCCGTGTTCATGAGCGCCTGGGTGGGCGGGCTGGCTGGGGCCCTTCCCGCAGCAGCCCTGGCCGCGATGCTCGCTGTGTTCTGTTTCCACCCCCCGGCTCTGACCTTCCACAAGGCGAACCTGGCCTTCCTGCCCTCGGTCATCGTGTTCATGGGCATGGCGGCCCTGTTCGGCCGGCTCCATGATCGCCTTGATGCGGCCAAGCGAGAGGTTGCGAAATCCCGGGAAGAGCTGCTGGTGCGCATGAGCCGCCTCGCCAAGGTGGGCGGCTGGAGCTTTGATGTGGCCACCGGTGCGGGGGAGTGGACCGAAGAAGTGGCGCGCATCCATGACCTGGAGCCCAGCACCACGGCCACCGCGGCCCAAGGGCTCAGCTTCTACCAGGGGAAGTACAAAGAAGCCATCGAGCGCGCGGTGAAGGAGGCCATCGAACTGGGCAGGCCCTACGATCTCGAACTGGAATTGATCAGCGCCAAGGGGGTGCTCAAGTGGGTGCGGACCCAGGGCCAGCCGGTGATTGTCGACGGGAAAGTCGCGCGCTTGCAGGGAGCCTTCCAGGACATCACGGCATGGAAGCACGCGGAACTCGCCCTGCGGGAAAGCGAAAACCGTCTCCAACTCTTCATCGATCACGCACCTGCTTCCTTGGCCATGTTCGATAAGGCCATGCGCTATCTGGCCGTGAGCCGGCGCTGGCGGCAGGACTATGGCCTGGAACCGTCAGAGCTGATCGGGAAATCCCACTACGAGGTGTTCCCCGAGATCAGCGAGGACTGGAAGGCCATCCATCGCCGTGCCCTCGCGGGTGAGGTCATCCGCTCCGAGGAGGACCGCTTCCAGCGCCAGGATGGCAGCGTGCAGTGGTTGCGGTGGGAGGTGCGGCCCTGGCGCGATGGTCATGGCGACACCGGTGGCATCGTGGTCTTCTCTGAAGACATCACCGAGGCCAAGGAGGCCGAGGGGGAGCTGCGCGCGTCTCGCGAGATGTTCGCTTCGGCTTTTGCCGAAAACCCCGCCGCCATCGCCTTGACGAGGCTCGAGGATGGCCTGGTGCTCGATGTGAACGACACCTGGGAAACCCTTACCGGCTGGCGGCGAGATGAAGTGCTCGGCCAATCAGTCCGGTCCCTGGAGATCTGGCCCTCGGCGGAGGAGGCCGCGGGCTTCGTGCGCGACCTGAAGGCGCACGGTGTGCTGCGGAACTGGGAACAGGCCTTTCGGAACCGCCAGGGCAGCACCTTCGTGACGCAACTGGCCGCGAAAGCCCTGATGGTGCAAGGCGAGGCTTATGTCTTGTCCACCCTGGTGGACATCACCGAAAGGAAGCGGGCCCAGGGGGAGATCGAGACCCTGAATGCCACTCTGGAGCGGCGAGTCGATGAGCGCACTGCCGAACTGAGCGCGGCGAACACGGAATTGGAGGCATTTGCCTACGCGGTCTCCCACGACCTGCGGGCGCCCCTCCGCGCCATGAGCGGTTTCAGCCAGGCCCTGCTGGAGGATTTCGGCGCCAGCCTTCCACCCCAGGCGATGACTTATCTGGATCAGATCCAGGTGGGCAGTGAGCGCATGGGTTCCCTGATCGATGGCCTGCTGACCCTGTCGCGGAGCACTCAGGGCCAGCTTGAGCGGCACATGGTGGACCTGTCGGGCTTGGCCGATGAGGTGCGGCGGGATCTGGAGATGAGGGAGCCGGATCGGCAGCTGGCCTGGCGCATCGAGCCGGGGCTGGAGGCCTGGGGGGATGCCCGCATGCTTCTGGTCGTCCTCCGCAACCTGCTGGGCAATGCCTGGAAATACACCCTGAACCAACCGGAACCCGCCATCGGTCTCGATTCCGTGGAGCGCGACGGGCGCCGGTTCTTCCGCGTCGCGGATAACGGCGCCGGTTTTGATATGACCTATGCAGCCAAGCTGTTCCAGCCCTTCCAGCGCCTCCACCGCCAGGATGAGTTCCCGGGCATGGGCATCGGCCTGGCCACCGTCCAGCGCATCGTCCACCGCCACGGCGGGGAGATTCACGCCGAAGCTGCACCGGGCCGTGGCGCCACCTTCCTCTTCACCCTTTCTGCTCCCCCCAAGGACCCAGAGCCATGACACCTCGTCGCATCCTTTTGGTTGAAGACAATCCCCAGGACGAGATGCTGACGCTCCGCTCCCTGGGCAAAGTGAACCTCGCCAACCAGGTGGAGGTGGTTCGAGACGGGCAGCAGGCCCTCGACTTCCTCTTCCACGAAGGCGAGTTCGCGGCGCAAGAGGGTGTGGATCTGCCCGCGGTGGTGCTGTTGGACTTGGGCCTGCCCAAGATCGGAGGGCTGGATGTGCTGAAGCGCCTGCGTCAGGACGAGCGGACCCGACTGCTGCCCGTGGTGATCCTTACCTCTTCCGATGAAGAGCAGGATCGTCTGCAGAGCTATCTGGGCGGCGCCAATAGCTACGTGAGGAAACCCGTGGATTTCGCCCAGTTCGCCGAAACCGTGGCCCGCCTGGGCATCTACTGGATGGCGGTCAACGAGGCGCCGGCCAGGGGAGGACGTCCATGAAGGCTGTGATGCGGCTTCTGGTCATCGAGGATTCCGAAGCGGACTTCCTGCTGGTGCGGCGCAACCTGAAGCAACACGGCGTAGAGGCGGACTACCATCGGGTGGACAACCTCCAGGACTTGGAACTGGCCCTGGATGCCGGTGGGTGGGACGCCATCCTTTCGGATTACAACGTGCCGGGCATGGATTTCCGTGCCAGCCTGGCCCTTCTCAAACAGCGCGTGCCCGACCTCCCCGTGATCTTGGTGTCTGGGAGCATTGGGGAGGAGATGGCCCTGGACTTGCTGCGAAGCGGCCTGTCTGATTTCGTGCTGAAGGACCGACCCACGCGTTTGGCCGGCGCCCTGCACCACAGCCTGGAAGCGGCCCAGGTGCTGAAGGCTCAGCGCATCGCCGAGGCGGCCCTGCTGGAAAGCGAATCGCGCTTCGCCATCATGTTTCGCTCCAACCCGCTTGGCATCGGCGTAAGCAAATTCTCCGATGCCAAGTTCGTGGAGGTGAACGAGGCTCTGCTCGAGCTGCTTCAGATGAGCCGTGAAGACCTCATCGGACAGACTGCGGTGGAGGCTGGGCTCTTTCTGTATCCCGGGGACCGCGACCGGATGATCGCCCAGGTGAAGGAACGCGGTCGCGTCCGCAACTTCCAGTTCCAGTTCCGCGGCCGCGATGGGGCTCTGCGGGACATGCTCATGTCCGGAGAGCGGATCCTGCTGGGCGGTGAAGCCTACCTGTTGGGCATGGTCTCCGACATCACGCCCCTTCGCACCGCCGAGCGGTCACTGCAGGCGAGTGAAGGGCGCTACCGGTCGCTGTTCGAGAACATGTCCGAGGGGTTTGCCCACTGCCGCTGGATTCACGAAGAAGGCGGGCCCGATGACTGGGAATACCTTGCGGTGAATCCGGCCTACGAGCAGGTGACAGGCTTCCGGGATGTGGTGGGGCGGCGGCTCAGCGAAGTGATTCCCAGGCTCCGTGAGGACAACCCCGAGCTGTTCGACACCCTGGGCGGAGTGGCCTCTACAGGCGTTCCTGCCAAGTTCGAGACCTTCATTCCGGACCAGGGACGATGGCTGGCCGTGTCAGCCTACCGGCCCGCACCCGGCGAATTCGTGGTGATGCTCGACAACATCACAGACCGCAAGGAGGCCGAAGCGGCGTTGAAGGCGAGCCAGACCCGCTTTCAGGCGGTGTTCAATGCCTCTCCGGCGGGCATCGTCCTCAGCCAACCGGGAACAGGGCAGATCATCGACGCCAACCCGGCCTTTCAGGAGCTGGTGGGGTTTGGATTGGACGAGATGCGGGGGCGCTCCAGCATCGAGCTGGGGCTCTGGGTGAATCCGGCAGACCGGGAGGAAGCCATCCGGCAGCTTCAGAACACGGGGCGGGTACGCCACATGGACGCGGAGCTGAGAACCCGTTCGGGCGAAGTGGTTTCGGTATTCTGGTCGACCGAGCAAGTGGAACTGGGCGGCGAACGGGTCCTGGTGAATCTGATCCAGGATGAGACGGCCCGCCGCAAAGCCGAGGACGACCGTCGGCGCCTCGAAGCCGAGGTGGCTCACGCGCAGAAGCTGGAATCCCTTGGCGCCCTGGCCGGTGGTGTGTCCCATGACATGAACAACGTGCTGGGCGCGGTCATGTCCCTGGGCTCAGCCCTTAAGGAGAAGCACAAGAACGACCCCTCCCTGTCCAAATCCATGGATGTGCTGCTGCACGCCGCAGGCCGGGGGCGGGATCTGGTGAAGGGCCTTACGGATTTCGCCCGCAAGGATGTCTCGGAGCCGCGGCCCTTGAACCTCAACGAGGTGGTGCGCAAGGAATCCGCGCTGCTCACGCGTACCACCCTCCAGAAGGTGCAGGTGGAACTGGATCTGGAAGAGGGGCTGCCCTACGTTCTGGGCGACGAAAGCTCCATCTCGAACGCGCTGATGAATCTCAGCGTGAACGCGCTGGATGCGATGCCGGGCGGTGGGCGACTGGTGCTCCGCACCTGGGCGGGGCCCGGGGGGCAGGTGGCGCTGACCGTGCAAGACAACGGCAGCGGCATGCCGCCTGAAGTGTTGCAGCGGGCCATGGAACCCTTCTTCACCACCAAGCCCACGGGCAAGGGCACGGGGCTGGGACTGGCCCTGGTCTACGGCATCATGAAGGCCCATGCCGGTCGCGTGGAGATTCAAAGCGCACCGGGCCAAGGAACAGAGATCACCCTTTCTTTCCCGAGCCTGGCCACCAACGCAGCCTGGACCGCGGCCCATCCGCAGCCTGCCGAAGGGCCCGCCAGCCACCTTCGGATTTTGCTGGTGGACGATGATGACCTGATCCGGAGCACGGTGCCGGACATGCTCGAGGTCCTCGGGCATGAGGTGGAAGCCGTGAGCAGCGGACCCGAGGCCATCCAGCGGGTGCAGTCGGGCCCCATTCCCGATCTGGTGATTCTCGATCTCAGCATGCCCGGCATGGATGGCGAGGAAACCCTCACTCGCCTTCGCGGGTTGAAGCGCGACCTGCCGGTGCTTCTGGCCACGGGCTACAAGGATGAGCGCCACGAGCGGATCCTCGAGCATTTCAGCGATGTGGGCGTGATCACGAAACCCTTCACGATCATGGATCTCCGGGTGAAGCTGGCCCAGATGCGCTGAGAGGTCGTAACAAAACCCCACGATGCCGCGATGAAGCCAGGCAGGATACGCCGCAAGGAAGGGCCCGCAGGGCAACGTGGTTCGTTGTTCAAGGGACCTGACGCCGCGGGGCGCTTGCCTGGCTTCATCCCTCGCGCGGCATCGTCGGATTTTGTTACGACCTCTGAGTAGTTCTACTCATCTTTGGGTCTCCCGGCGAATCTCCCTTGAGGCTGGCGTGGGCGCTGGCAAGATGGGGGGCGGCTCACCCCCAGCCACCATCCTGGAGAACCGCCGTGGCTCCAGCCGCCCCAGCCCGCCTGCATTCGTTGGATGTCTTCCGGGGCGCCATCGTCCTGGCCATGCTCTTCGTGAACGACCTGGAGGGCGTTCCGGGGGTGCCCTGGTGGCTGCGCCACGCGCCCTTCCGGGCTGACTACATGAGCTTCACCGATCTGGTGTTTCCGGCCTTCCTCTTCATGGTGGGCATGGCGCTGCCCTTCGCCCTGGGCCGACGCCTGGAGGGCGGCGCGCCGGCAGGCCTCGTGTGGCGCCATGTCGCCTCGCGCACCGCCGGGCTGGTGGTCATCGGATTCGTGATGGTGAACTCAGAAAGCGCCGCCGCTGAACCCGCATGGCTTGTGGGCCTTTGGCAGTTGGCCACCTTCGGCAGCCTCATCCTGGTGTGGCACACGTACGAAGGCTGGCGGGCCACGCGGCCGAGGCGCGTCCGTGCGCTCCGGCTTGGGGGCGCGCTGACGCTCGGCATGCTTCTGACGTGGTATCCCGGCCGCCATGGCTCCGGCCTTTCGGCCTTGGCGCCCTCCTGGTGGGGGATCATCGGCCTCATCGGCTGGGCCTACCTGGGCGCCTGTCTCGTCTACATCCGGGGGCGGAAACGGATGGAGGTGATCCTCGGGGGCATGGCGCTGTGGCTGGTGTTCATCCTGGCCATGGAAGCCAAGGCGCTGGATGGCTGGTTCCTCTGGCGAAGCCCGTGGAACCCGGTGCCCGCCATGGCGCCCCACGCGGCCATCGCCCTGGCGGGCGCGGGACTGGGCACCTTCCTGCGTGGCGAACCGAGTCCCCGTGCGCGGGTGCGCTGGACCCTCGGTTTCGTGCTCGTGCTCTACGCGGCAAGCTGGTGCGTCCACGCGGCTGCCGCCTGGCACCCGGTCTTCACCCTCAGCAAGGTGCTCGGCACGCCGGCCTGGTGTCTTCGCAGCGCCGCCTACAGCGCGCTGCTCTGGCTGGCCATCTACCTGGTGGTGGACGTGGCGGGACGGCGCAAGGGCACCGAGTGGCTGGCCGCTGCGGGTGGCAATGCTTTGTGGGTTTACCTCATCGTGCCCATGGTTTTCGTGGCCGTGGATCTGTTCTGTCTCTCCGTGGGTCATGGCTGGACCTGGAACCATCTGGCGCCGGGATTTCCGAGTGGGGCGCTGCGGGCGGCCGTTGTGGCCGTGGCCTTCACCTGGCTCGCAGGGGTGTCCCTGCGCCGTGGATTCGCCCTGAAACTTTGATGGAGGATGGCTCATGAAGCTGCTGCTTCGCCTGGCCTGTTGTCTGTTCGCTGCGAGCCTGCTCGCGGCGGAGGTTCCCCTGGTGCTCACCAACCACCTGGGCTATGAACGCTACGGTGCGAAACACGCCGTCGTCCGGGCCGGGGCAGGCGAAACTTTCGACCGCTATGAGATCCGCACCTGGCCCGCGGACCGGGTGGTGTTCAAGGGCGACATCGGCGTGGGCACGCCGGTGGACCGCTGGCGCGACTGGACCTTCTGGCCCCTGGACTTCACGGACCTGCAGCTGGAAGGCGACTACGTGCTGGTGGCCTACCATGGGGACCGGGCGATTCGTTCCCTGCCCTTCAAGGTGCAGGCCCAGGTGCTCGAGCGGCACACCCTTTCCAACGTGCTGGCCTACTTCAAGGGGCAGCGCAGCTCGGGCCTCCTGGACAAGGCTGATCGCAACGTGATGGTGAAGGAAACCGGCCAGCGCATGGATGCCCGCGGCGGGTGGTTCGACGCCACCGGCGACTACGGCAAGCACTTCTCCCAGCTCAGCTCCGCCACCTACTTCAACACCCAGCAGATTCCCCTGGTGGTCTACAGCCTGCTGCGCAGCCACGACCTGCTGGCCGCCCGCCAGGACGTGAACCATGCGCAGATCCGTCGGCGGCTGGTGGACGAGGCCCTCTTCGGAGCCGACTACCTAGTGCGCATCAGGGATCCCAAGGGCTCCTTCCACCAGACCGTGATGTCCCCGGGCCCGGGCAAGAAACCCGAGGATCGCCAGATCGCCCAGTACGACAAGACCGTGGGCAGCCAGGTGGGCTACCGCGGTGGTGCGGGCATGGCCATCGCGGCGTTGGCCATGGCGGCACGACTGCCCCAGGGCGGCGATTTTGATCCGGCCACCTACCGTAAGACCGCCGAAGCGGCCTTCGACTACCTGGAAGCCCACAACACGGAGCTGCTGAACGATCACAAAGAAAACCTCCTGGACGACATGACGGCCCTCACGGCCGCCACGGAGCTGGCCCGCACCACCTCAAATCCACGCCACCTGGCCGCCGCCGCGGCCCGCGCCGAGCGCCTGATGGCGCGGCTGCTGCCTGATGGCTCCTGGCGGGCGGACGACAAAGACCGTCCCTTCTTCCACCCCTCCGACGCCGGACTTCCGGTCGTCGCGCTGCTGGCCTTCCACGACCTGGCGCCCAAGGCCCTGCAGCCCCGCCTGCTGGAGGTGGTGCGCAAATCACTGCAGTACGAATTGACGGTGACCGGTGAGGTGGCAAATCCTTTTGGCCTAGCTCGGCAGAAGGTGCAGAACAAAGCCGGAGAGCGGCGCACCGCCTTCTTCTTTCCCCACGACACCGAAACGGCGCCCTGGTGGCAGGGCGAGAACGCGCGCCTGGGCTCCTTGGCGGCGGCGGCGCGTCTCGCTGCGCCCCTCTTTGCGGAGGAAAGCCCCTTCCTGGTGAAGCTCAGGAGCTATGCGGTCGACCAGTTGAACTGGATCCTGGGCCTCAATCCCTTCGACGCGTCCATGCTGCATGGCACGGGCCACAACAATCCCGAGTACGGCTGGCTGGGCACCTGGCAGTACCAGAATGTTCCGGGCGGCATCGTCAACGGCATCTGCTCGGGCCTGACGGATGAGCACGACATCTCCTTCAACGTGCCCTATTCCGTGACCGGCAAGGATGACGACTGGCGCTGGGGCGAGCAGTGGCTGCCCCACGGCGCCTGGTACCTGCTGGCCGTGGCTGCGGGCGATCATGCCATGCCCAGCCCGGCGCCGAAAACAGTCATCGCCTATGTGTTCCCGCAGGATCGCCGCCTGGGCCCCCAGGAGGTGGATCCCACCCGGCTGACGCACATCAACTACGCCTTCGCCGACATCAAGAACGGTCGCATGGTGGAAGGCTTCAAACACGACACCGAGAATTACCGGGTGCTCAACGGCCTCAAGGCGAAGAATCCCGCCCTCAAGGTGCTGGTTTCCGTGGGCGGCTGGACCTGGTCCGGAGGTTTCTCGGATGCCTCCCTCACGGCGGAATCCCGGAAGGTCTTCGTGGAGAGCGCCATGGCCTACGTGGACCGGCACGACCTCGATGGCCTGGATGTGGACTGGGAATACCCGGGCCTGCCGGGCTACGGCAATGTGAACCGGCCCGAGGACAAGCACAACGCCACCCTGCTGATGGCGGATCTGCGGGCCGGTCTGGATCGCCTGGGCGAGCGCAAGGGCCGCCGCCTGCTCCTGACCATCGCGGCGGGCGCCATGGACAGCTTCCTGGCCAACACCGAAATGGACCAGATGTCCCGCCACCTCGACTACGTGAACCTCATGACCTACGACCAGTACGAGGCCGAGGCCGATGCCACCACGGGCCACCACGCGCCTTTGTTCACCAACCCCGCGAACCCCAAGGGCTATGCGGCGAGCACCATCGTGGATCACTTCGTGGCTGCGGGCGTGCCCGAGCGGAAGCTGGTGCTGGGCGTTCCCTTCTACGGCAAGCCCTGGGGCGGCGTGCGGAACAAGGCCCACGGCCTCTACCAGCCTGGCGGCGCCGCGAAGCTGAACCTCTTCACCTCCTTCACCAACCTCAAGGACAAGCTGGAGAACAAGGACGGCTTCCAGCGCTTCTGGGACGATCTGGCCCAGGCGCCCTACCTCTACAACCCTGCCAAGGGCCTCTGGATCACCTACGAGGACGAGGAAAGCCTCGGCGCCAAATGCCGCTACATCGTGGATCGCGGCCTGGGCGGTGTGATGTTCTGGGAATACCACGGCGATGACGGGAGGCTGCTGGAGGTCATCCGCAAGGGCTTCGCGCCCAAGGCCGCGCCCAGCCACTGATTCCAAGTCGTCTTAGCGATAGTGATTCACCACGGAGGCACGGAGGCCACTGCGTTGGCGCAGAGGCCTCCGTGCCTCCGTGGTGGATCCTTCGAGGTTGAAGGCGGAACGGGATCAGCGGCCCTTCTTGATGACCACGTTGCCGTTGATGGTGCGGATCACGATCTTGTGCTTGCCCCCGCCGATGGAGGCGGTGCCCTTGAGGGTCTTGCGGGCGGTGCCGCGGCTTTCGCTCCATTCCGGCGTTTCACTGATGGCCAGGGGGAATTCACTGTCGATCTTGAACGTGCGGGTGCTGTTCTTGGTGTGCTCGATCTCCACGTCGACCGTCATGGACAGGCCCGCCGGCAGGGTCAGGTGGATCTCGCCGCCCTTGGATTCCAGCCGCACGTCGCGGTTGCCCACCGCCGGATCGCCCACCATGGTCACGGAGATGTCGCCGCCCATGGTGGTCGCGATGGCGCCGCCATCCAGCTCCTTGATGTCGATGCTCCCGCCCATGGTGGTGGCCTTCACGAAGGTCTTGGCCGATCCGATGTGGATGCTGCCGCCCATCGTCTTCACGTTGGCGCCGGAGGGCGCAGCGGGCACGCGGATTTCGCCGCCCATGGTGGAAATGACAACCTCCTTCTCGTCCGCCGTTTTTCCGGGGCGCTGCACGTTGTCATAGACGACATTTCCGCCCATGGAGGACCCTTTGATGTCGCCGACGACATCCTTGATGGTCACGGTTCCGCCCATGGTGCTCACCTTGCCCTCCACCTGGGAGGACACGAGGCTGATGCTGCCGCCCATGCTGGAGAGGGCCACTTTCCCCTTGAGGTGGCTGAGGTCCAGGCCACCACCCATGGTCTTTCCGCGCAGGTTGCCTTCGACGCCCTCGATGCGGAGATCGCCCCCGGCACTCTTGAGATCCAGGTCGAAGCGGCCGGGAACGGTGATTTCCAAATCGGCGCTGCCGCTCTGGCGCGACCGGTTGGTTTCGTACTTCGACACGATGCTGACACCGCCGCTGCTGCGCTCGACACTCACGCGGATCTGATCCGCATCCCGGCCCGTGAGTTTCGTCTTCACCGTGACGGCATGCTCAGCGCCGCCCCGGATGTGGATCGACCCGCCCGTCTCCAGCTTCACGTCGAGGGTTTGGCCAGGGCTGGCTTCCAGCTTCTTGTCCGGTACTTGGGGCTGGGCCAGCAGGCAGAGGCTCAGGCCCAGGCTCAGGCCGAGGTGTTTGATGAGGGCATTCATAGGGTTCCTCCTTGTTCGTTCAGGTAGGTCATCGCCTTCAGGTGCACGGCATCCGGCCTTGCAGCAGGGGCGAGGGCCTGCCTCAGGACATCCGGGTTGATGCGGTGGCGGGTCAGGTGGTCGATGGCCACCAGCCTCATCTGCACTGACACCTCGTTCTGCAGCACGCGGAGCAGGGCCTCCTGGATCTCGGGATCACCGTTCTGTTCAATGAGTTTTGCCTGGGCCTTGAGACGCACGCCCAGGTTGGCGTCGGTCAGCATCACCTGGATGAGCCCGCGGCGCACCGCGGGTTCGAGGGTGGTTCCGGCGCAATCGATGGCCCGCAACTTCTCGCCGACCGGAGAGGTGCTCGCCAGCACTTGGGCCAGGACATCGGATACGAGGGCATTGTTCCTGGGGAGAGCCAGGGCCACTTGCCGGGTGACGTCGAAGCGGAGCGCCACCTGACCGTCGGCGCGATCCTCCATCCAGACGTTCTCGTACCGGTAGGTGGCCTGGTCGACATCCCGGCGCCCGCGGTTCTGGAGAGCTGCCAGCTGGATCTCGCGCACCATGGCATCTTCAGAACTGGACCAGGAAGTGGGCGCGACGGTGGCCGGATGTCCAGAGTGTCGCCCTGCCAGGAAGCCCGCCACCGCCAACAGGCCTGAGCCGGAAAGGGCGAAGGCGGGTCGGCGGAAAGAGGCCGCCAGGCGTTTGAACAAGCCCGGTTTCCGGTCCTGGTGGCGCCGGATGTCCCTCAGCACGCCTCGGCGCAGGGCGAGAAAATCGGCGTCGGAGGGTTCGGGATGCATGTCGGTCTTCCGCAGGCGTCCCATGAGCGATTGCATTTGGGCGCATTCCCGGCAGTGCTGCAGGTGGTCGCGCAGCTCGGGGGGGATGTCTCCATCCCGTTCGGACAGGGAACGCTGGACGGCTTCGCAGGTGCGGTTCGACATGGTGGGCCTCACAGACTTCCGCTCAAGGCTTCCCGCAGGGTGCGCACACTGCGGAAGAGCATGTTCTTGGTGACGCCTTCGCTGCAGCCCAGGATCAGGGCGACCTCCTGGATGCCCAGTCCCTGGAAATAGCGCAGGATGACGGCGAGCCGGTGACGCTCGTTGAGGCGCGCCAGGGCGCGGGAAAGCTGGGCCCGGTCATCCCGCTGGAGCAGGTCCCGTTCCTGGGCGGCCTCCATGGCGAGATGGGGGGAGGCCTCCTCCAGAGGGTCAAGATCGGCGCCACGGGCGCGGTGGTGGCGGAGGCAGTCGATGCTTTCGTTGTGGGTGATCCGCATGAGCCAGGTCTTCACTTGGGCTTCGTGCCGGAACTGGGCGAGGCGCTGAAAGGCCTTCAGGAACACGGTCTGGGACACATCGAAAGCGGTTTCGGAATCATGCACGAAGTTGAAGGCGACCTTGTAGACCAGCCGCTCGTACCGCTGCATGAGCTCGTCAAAGGCGCCCAGATCCTGCTCCAGGGCAGCCGCCACCAGCTCCTTGTCGGATCGCAATGTCACAGGAACCCCGCCACATCCATATAGACGATGGCCGGGGTGGCGGGTTAGCAAAGATTTTTCGCGGTTACCCCAGCCGCACGGTGCGCATGCACCGCTCTGCCAGCCCCGGGTTGTGCGTCACCAGCAGGGTGGTGGGGCGCAGCTCGGCGTGGAGACTGAGCAGGAAGCCGAACACTTCTTCGGCGGTGGCGGGATCGAGGTTGCCGGTGGGTTCATCCAGTAGCCACAGGGCGGGCTTGCGAACCAGGGCACGGGCCAGCCCCGCCCGGGCGGCCTGGCCGCCGGAAAGCTGATTGGGCAGCCGCTCGCCGAGATCGCCCAGGCCTACGGTGGCCAGAAGCTGGCCGATCCAGGCCTCGACTTCCGCTGAAACATCGCCATCGATGAGCAGAGGCATGCGGAGGTTCTCCCGCACTGTGAACTCGGGCAGCAGGTGGGGCTGCTGAAAGGCCAGGCCCACCCGGCGGCGGCGGTAGAGGGAGCGGGCCTCGGCGCCCTCGGGTACGGGCTCGCCGCCCACGCGGATGGTGCCGCCCTCCCAGTGATCCAGCCCCGCCACGCAGTTCAGCAAGGTGGTCTTGCCCACGCCGGAGACGCCCACCAGGGCGCAGAGGCTCCCGGCCTCTACCTCCAGGGCGAAGCCGTCGAAGACCGGACGGGCATTGCCGGGATAGGTCTTGTGCAGGTCCTGGATGGAAAGGGGCTGTCCGATCATTCCGCCCTCAGCGCGTCAACGGGATCCAGGGAGGCGGCCTTCTTGGCGGGGTACCGCGCCGCGAGCCAGGACACCAGCAGGGGGAAGAGGCCCACCAGCACGATGTCCAGCAGCTTGAGGCGGAAGGGCATGTAGGTGATGAAGTCGTAGACGGCGGCGGGCAGCTTCAGGAGCTTGAAATGATCGAGAATCAGGCACAGCGGCACGCTGGTACCCAGCCCCCAGGCCGTGCCCACGGCGCCGATGCGCAGGCCCTGCAGCTCGAAGAGCCGCTGGATCTGTCGCGGCGTGGCGCCCAGGGCCAGCAGCACGCCCAGGTCGCGGCGCTTCTCGGTCACCAGCAGCACCAGGGAAGCGACGATGTTGAAGGCGGCCACCAGCACGATGAGGCTGAGAATGGCCGCGAAGGCCCATTTTTCCACCGTGAGCGCGGCGAAGAGGGATTTGTTGGAATCGCGCAGGTCCGTGGCCTGGTAGGCGGGGCCCAGGGCCTCTAGCACCCGCGGCTTCACCTCGGCGATGGCGTCGATGCTCTTGGCCCGCACCTCGATCATCTCGGCGCGGCCCTCGGTGCGGGCCAGCCGCATGGCATCACCCAGGTGGATGATGGCCCAGGCCTTGTCGTACTCCGAGCTGTGGCTGTGGAAGGTGGCAGCGACTTTGAACGCTGCGACCTTGGGCTGCTGGCCGCCCAGACCCAGTTCCATGCGGAAGAACACCAGTGCCACGGTATCGCCGATGCGCAGGCCGAGGCGCTGGGCCAGTTCCTTGCCCAGCACGATTTCCCCCTCCTTGAGCTGTTCGATGGGAGTCGGCTGTTGGGTGTCGAAAATGCTCGACGTGCCATGGGCGCTGGCGGGATCCACGGCTTTCACCACCACGGCTTCGGGCGGCATTTCGCTGTCCGTGCGGCGCAGCAATCCCTTCTCCAGGCGGATGGGGGAGGCGGCCTTCACGCCGGGCACGGCGCGGATGGCCTGGAGGGTGCCCTGGGTGTCGGGGATGTCTCCCGCCAGATGGAAGACGGTGAAGTGGGCGGTGCCGCTGAAGAGGGTGGCCTGGATCTCCTCGCGAAAGCCGTTCATCACGGCCAGGGTCACCACCATGGCGAAGACACCCAGGGCCGTGCCGCCCCGGGCGAAGCGAACCATGATGCGCACGAAGGCCCCCTTGTGGTGGGTCTTCAGGTAGCGGTCGGCGATGGTGCGTTCAAACAGGGCCATGGCTCCAGGTTAGCCGCAGCGGGCTAGCCGAGGCCCAGGTGCCCCTCGATCATGCGCTGGAATTCGGTGTCCAGTTCGTAGGGCTTCACCAGGATCTGGGCCACACCTGTCTCCTGGGCGCCCAGCACCAGCTCGGCGTCCACAAAGGCCTCCGCCAGCACCACCGGCGGCATGGCGTCTGCCAATTTGTGCCGCAGAAGGGAGGCCAGGGCGAGGTCCTGCAGCTCGGCCACACCGCCATCCACGAAGATCAGGTGGATGCCCGGCTTCTCCACCTGCTCCAACAGGTTGGTGAGGGTGTCGGTGAGCAGCACGCGGCCATAACCGTCTTCGCTGAGGAAGCCGGCCACGGCATCCCGTTCGGGACCGGCGGGCATGGCCAGGAGGATGCCCCGGGAGCGTTTCTTGACGCGCAGGAGGGCCAGGGAGCGCTCATCCGGAGGGGGCGTCGGGCTTGACTCCACTTCCGGTTCCGGCTCTGGTTTCGGCGCCGGTGGCGGCTCGGGGGCTGGCGGTTCCGGGATGGGGGCCGAGGCCACAGGCGTTTCTGAGACCGGCTCGGGTTCCTTCCTGGCGACCGGGCGCTGATAAGGCTCTTCCGGCTCGGGGGGCGCTTCCTGGGATCGGCGGGTCTTCATGGGCACCGAGGTGGGAATGGCCGTGGTGCGGCTGGACACCAGACTGCGGACAGGCCCCAGCAGGGATTCCTTGCCTTTCTCGAAGGTGATGCCCACCAGCAGGCCCTGGCTGGCATCCACCCAGGCCACGGTGCCCGCCAGCTCAATGGGGCCGCACTTGGGCAGCTTGTTGAGCTTGATGAGCATCAGGGGCTGGCCCACGGCCAGCACGTTGGCGCCCATGTGCATCTTGCGCTGGGTCTTGACCTCCATGACCTTCTCAACCCGGATGCAGAGGCCGCCCTCGGAGATGTTCTCGATGCTGCCGTTCAGGCCCACGCCATCAAAGAGCCCCGTGAGGGCGATGGCTGTGGCCCCTTCCCGGGCATTCAGGCGGGCGCGGGGCTTCTTTCGTCGCTCGGCCAGGCTGATCCCCGAGGGCAGATCCAGGGCCACCAGGCCTGGCTTGTTCTCCAGCAGTTTGGTCGAGGCCTTGAACCGGAGGCCATCCAGCAGGAAGAACAGATCGACGGAGGCCCCTTTGTCCACGGTGAGGGGCCCCTGGGGCGAGACGGCGAGGCGGTCCTCAGACACGCTGGTCAGGCTCGCCGGAACGGCGCGGCCCCGGCCATCCACGATGCTCAGGGAGACCCGCAGGCGCTGGACCTCTTCAAAGTAGGCCAAGACCAGCTCGGAACCTTCCGAGGACTTGGTTTTTTTGGTTCCGAACATGGCCATGAATGAGGGACTCCAGGTTCACTGCATCGTCCCCCGCGCTGGGGGCTTGATTATTGAGGGCCGGACAGGCAGCTTTGCCATATGGATGCATCGCCCCTCCGCTGTCTGCTCATTGCCCGCCAAGGCCCCGAGGACCGGGAGGACCGCATCCAGGACCACCTGCTGGAACTGGCCGAGCTGGCCCGCAGCTGCGGCTTCGAGGTGCAGTCCAGGCGGGTCCTGAAGCGCCCTCAGATTGCCCCCAAGACCTTCTACGGCTCCGGGCAGCTGGAGGCCCTGGCCCAGGAGGCCGGTCGCCACGGGGTGACCCACCTGATCTGCGACGACGAGCTGACCGGCAGTCAGGTGAACGCCATCGAGAAGCTGACGGGGCTCATCTGCCTGGACCGCACGGGCCTCATCCTCAGCATCTTCGAGCAGCGGGCGCAGACCCGGGAGGCCAAGGCCCAGGTGGAGCTGGCCCGCTGTGAATACGAACTCCCCCGCCTGAAGGGGGCCTGGACCCACTTGGAGCGCCAGGGCGGGGGTGTGGGCCTGCGTGGGGGACCGGGCGAGACCCAGATCGAGGTCGACCGCCGCATGGTGCGCACCCGCATCAGCCAGCTCAAACGGGAGCTCAGCCACCTGGAGCAGGTGCGGAAGACCCAGCGGGACGGCCGCCCCAAGGGCCTGCCCCGGGTGGCCCTGGTGGGCTACACCAACGCGGGCAAAACCAGCCTTCTGAAGGCTTTGACGGGCGAGGGGGAACCCCGCGACCTGCTCTTCGCCACCCTGGACACCACCACCCGCAAGGCCTGGCTGGGCCAGGACTTCAACCCGGAGACCGGGGAGGGCAGCCTGGAGCCCAAGCACTGCCTCGTGGCCGACACCGTGGGCTTCATCCGCAAGCTGCCCCATCAACTGGTGGCCGCCTTCCGTAGCACCCTGGGAGAGGTCCGCACCGCCGATGCCCTGCTGGTGGTGGCGGATGCCGCCCACCCGGACCTGGAGGATCACCTCAAGGTGGTGGGGGCCACCCTGCGGGAGATCGGCTGTGAGCCCGAGGGCATCGAAGCCCAGCCCCGGCTGCTGGTGCTCAACCAGGTGGATCGCCTGCACCGCCCCCAGAAGCTGGATCTGAAGAAACGCCACCCTGGCGCCGTGCAGTCCTGTGCCATTGAAAACCTGGGCCTGGATGAGATCCGGCTGTGGTTGCGGGAGCTGATTCCCGGGCCCGCCAAGCCCCGGGAACTGGAAGCCTGGGAGTTGCCGGAAGCCACGCCTGCTCCCTGAACAAAACCCCCCTCCAGGTGGATTGGGGTAGACAGGGGGACTTCTGTTGCGTAGTTTGTTGCTTATGCAACGATCTGCCGCCTGGACCACCGCGAGCCTGCCCCACGCCATCACCGCCGTGAAGAGCCGCATGCGGCAAGTGGCCTGGCGGGGCCTGGCGCCCTTTGGCATTTCGCCCCAGCAGTACCAGCTCATCATGGCCATGGCTGAAAAGGATCAACGCTGCCATGGCGACCTGGCCAAGTGCACCTGGATGGACAAGCCCACCGCCAGCCGGACCCTGCGGATCCTCCAGGAACGCGGGCTCGTGCGCTCCGAGGTGGACCCCACCCAGCGCCGCCGGGTGCTCTTCAGTCTGGAGCCGAAGGGGCTGGCCATGGTGGACGCCCTTCTGGAATTCCGCCGCTTCATGCGGGAGGGCATGGAGCAGGGGCTGGGCCCAGCCGAACGCCAGCAGCTGCGAGCCCTCCTGGGTTCGGTGATGGACAACCTCGATCGCATGGAGGCGGAGCTGAGTGAGCCCGCCCCCAAGAAAGCCTAAGGAGCGCCAGTCATGTGGATCGTCCGACTTGCGCTGCGTCGCCCCTATACGACGGCCGTGATGTGCCTGCTGGTGCTGATGATGGGCGTGCTCTCCATCCAGCGCATGGCCGTGGACATCTTCCCCAGCATTGATATTCCCGTGGTGGCGGTGGTCTGGCAGTACGGCGGCCTGTCCCCCGAGGAGATGGAACGCCGGGTGGTGACCATCAGCGAACGGGCCATGTCCACCACGGTGAACGGCATCGAGCGCATCGAATCGCAGAGCATCCAGGGCATCGGCCTCCTGCGGGTGTACTTCCAGCCCGGCACGGACATCGGCGCGGCCATCGCCCAGATATCCGCCATCAGCGGCCCCATCCTGCGCATCATGCCGCCGGGCATGACGGCCCCGGCGGTCATCCAGTTCAACGCCAGCAATGTGCCCGTGGTACAGCTGGCCGCGCGCAGCGACACCCTGCCCGAGCAGCAAGTCGTGGACTACGCCTCCAACTTCATCCGCCTTCGGCTCTTCACCATCCCTGGCTTGTCCACGCCACTGCCGTACGGCGGCAAGCAGCGGCAGGTCTCCGTGGACATCGACACCGCCAAGCTCGCGGCTCGTGGCCTCAGCCCGGCGGATGTGGTGAACGCGCTCTCGGCGGAGAACGTCATCACCCCGGCGGGTTCCGCCCGCATGGGCAGCCGTGAAATCCCCGTGCTGACCAACTCCAGCCCGGCTTCCATCGAGGAGTTCAAGGGGCTTCCTCTGAAGCTGGTGAACGGCGCGCCAGTGCTGCTGGGGGACGTGGCGCGGGTCTACGATGGTTTTGCCGATCAGACCAACATCGTGCGCATCAACGGCCAGCGCGCCACCTACCTGGCCATTCTGAAGAAGGCGGATGCCTCCACGCTGGCGGTGGTGGACGCGGCCAAGGAGGTGCTGCCCAGCATCCAGGCGGCGGCGCCCAAGGGCATGGAACTGCACTTCGACTTCGACCAGAGCCACTTCGTGCGGGCAGCCATCCTGGATGTGGCCAAGGAGGCCCTGGCCTCCTCGCTGCTCGTCTCGCTCATGATCCTGCTCTTCCTGGGCTCCTGGCGCAGCATGCTCATCGTCTGCACCAGCATTCCCCTGGCCATTCTGGTGGGCCTGGTGGGGCTGAAATTGTCGGGCCAGACGCTCAACATCATGACCCTGGGCGGCCTCAGCCTGGCCATCGGCATGCTGGTGGACGATGCCACGGTGGAGGTGGAGAATATCCACCGCAACCAGGCCATGGGCAAGCCGCTCACGGTGGCCATTCTCGATGGCGCCAGCCAGATCGCCGTGCCGGCCATCGTGGCCACGCTGGCCATCTGCATTGTGTTCTTCCCGGTGGTGCTGCTGGTGGGCCCGGCCAAGTACCTCTTCACGCCCCTGGCCATGGCCGTGGTGTTCTCGATGCTGGCCTCCTACGTGCTGTCGCGCACCTTGGTTCCGACCATGGCCCGCATGCTCATGGGCCATGATCATCCCGAGCCGGAGAGCCTCACAGGCCGCTTCAATGCCTGGCGGGAGAAGTGGCTGGGCCGCCTTCAGGAGGCCTACGGCAGGGCCCTGGACCAGGTGCTGCACCATCGTGTGTTCGTGCTCGTGATCTCCATCGCCTTCCTGCTGGTGAGCTCCGGCCTGCTCTTCGGCATCGGCCGCGACTTCTTCCCCACGGTGGATGTGGGCCTCATGAAGCTGCACGTGCGCGCTCCGGTGGGCACACGGCTGGAGGAGACCGAGCGCCTCGTGGCCCAGGTGGAGACCGAAATCCGTGCGCTCATCCCTGCCTCGGAACTGCGCTCCGTCAACAGCAACATCGGGGTGGCCAACGCCTTCAACATGGCCTACATGCCCAGTGACAACGTCACCAGCCAGGATGCGGACATCTTCCTCTCGCTGGCGCCTGAGGGCCACCACACCCGCGAGCACATGGCGAAGCTGCGGACGGAACTGCCCAAGCGCCTGCCCGGCCTCAGCTTCTACTTCCAGCCCGCCGACATCGTGAGCCAGGTGCTGAATTTCGGCGTGGCCGCACCCATCGATGTCCAAATCGAAGGCCCCAACCTGAAGGCCAGCGCCGAGGTGGCCCAGCGCCTGAAAACCGCCATGCAGCAGGTGCCGGGCGCCGTGGATGTGCGCATCAAGCAGGTGACGGAATCCCCGGCCTACCGCGTGGAGGTGGATCGCCTGAGCGCGGCGCGGGTGGGCGTGGCTCAGCGCGACGTGGCCAATGGTCTGCTGGTGTCGCTGTCGGGCAATGGCCAGCTGGCGCCCTCCTATTTCCTCAACCCGGCCAACGGCGTGAACTACACGGTGGTGGTGAAGTCGCCCCTGGCCAGCCTGGATTCGCCGGATCGCCTGATGGGCACTCCCTTCGGCCTGCCCGGCTCTGCCAACCTCCTGCAGGCCGATCCCTTCAAAGCTGCCGGGCCCGGCGCCCAGACCGCCTTCCAGCCGCTGTCGAACCTGGCTTCCATCCAGCGCATCAGCACTCCCAGCGAGATCAACCACTACACGGTGCAGCGGGTGCTCGATGTGATGGCCAACGCCGAAGGCCGCGACCTGGGCAGCGTGGTGCGGGACATCGAAACCCAGATCAAGGCGCTGGGGCCGCTGCCTCCGCCCATGAAGATCCGCATCCGGGGCCAGAACGAAGTGATGACCGAATCCTTCCGCAGCCTGGGCGGTGGCCTGGTCATCGCCATTGCGCTGGTCTACCTGCTCATGGTGGTGCTGTTCCAGAGCTGGCTGGATCCTTTCATCATCATCATGGCGGTGCCGGGAGCCCTGGTGGGCATCCTGTGGATGCTGGCGCTCACCGGAACGACATTCAATGTCGAATCGCTCATGGGAGCCATCATGGCCGTGGGCATCGCCACCTCCAACGCCATCCTCATCGTGAGCTTCGCCAACGAGGTGCGCGCGGGGAACCCCGGGCTCAGCGCCGTCGAAGCGGCCCTGGAGGCGGGCAAGGTGCGCCTGCGCCCCGTGCTCATGACGGCGCTGGCCATGATCATCGGCATGGTGCCCATGGCCTTGGCCCTGGGCGAGGCGGGCAGCCAGAACGCGCCCCTGGGCCGGGCGGTCATCGGCGGCCTGCTCATGGCCACCTTCGTCACCCTCTTCATCGTGCCCGTCGTCTACAGCCTGCTGCGGAAGAAGCCGCCCACGGCGCATCTGCTGGAGAGCAAGTTCCAAAGGGAACAGGAAGGAAGTGAAGCATGAGCGAGCGACCGGAATCCCCGACCTTCAAGCTGGGGGGCCTCCTCACGGTGGCCGCAGCGGCCCTGGGCCTGGGCGTCATCCTATGGTCCAAGCAATCCGGCCTGAAGGAGGAGACCCGTCAGCGCAAGGCCGAGGTGGAGGCGGGCCCGCGGGTGCGCGTCCTCCGGCTGGGCGCCCAATCCTCTGACCGGAACCTCAGCCTCCAGGGCGAGGCGCTGCCCTTCGCCAGCACCACCCTCTACGCCAAGGTGAGCGGCTTCCTGCGCAGCATCCCCGTGGACAAGGGCTCAGCCGTGAGTGCGGGCCAGGTGGTGGCCGTGGTGGAGTCTCCCGAAACGGACCGCGACACCCAGGCCCTCCAGGCTGATGCGGACAACAAGCGGCGCAACGCGGAACGCAGCCGGGCCCTGGGGAAGGACGGTCTCCTGAGCCCCCGGGATGTGGAACAGGCCGAGGCTGATGCCAAGGTGGCGGCGGAAAAGCTGGCCTCCCAGACCACCCTCAAGGGCTACCAGGTGGTGAGGGCCCCCTTCAGCGGGGTGGTGACTCAGCGCTTCGCCGATCCAGGCGCCCTGGTGCAGAACGGGGGCACCACCAGTTCGGCCCAGCCCCTGGTCACCCTGGCCCAGGTGGATCGGCTGCGGGTGACCTTCTATCTGGATGCCTCCGTGGCCTCTCTGGTGAAGCCGGGCACCCTGGTGGACGTGCGGCCCGCGGAGCGGCCGGAGCTGGTCCGTCCCGTGACGGTGAGCCGCGTGGCCGGGGCCCTGGATCCCCGTACCCGAACCCTGCTGGCGGAGGCCGATCTGGACAACCGGGATGGGGCCTTCCTGGCGGGCGGGTTCGTGCAGGTGAGTCTGAAGGTGAAGGCCTCCAGCCGCTTCGCCGTGCCCACGGAGGCCGTGGTGCTGAGGGACGGCAAGTCCCTGGCTGCCGTGGTTCAAGCTGATGGCCGAGTTCGCTTTCAGGTGCTGCAGCTGGGCGAGGAAGAGGATCAGCGCATCCGCGTGCTGGGCGGCCTGCAGCCTGGCGATACCGTGGTGCTCAACCCGCCCTTCGGCCTGAAGGACGGAGACAAGGTTCAGGCCACAGGCGCCTGATCCTCGTTCTTCAGGGGCAGCAGACCTACCGTGGCCGCCAGGCCCACCGCCAGCAGGATGCGCAGGAAGAAGAGGTTCCGGCTGGTGCCGTGGGCCTTGTTGTAGGCCACGCGATCCGTGTGATCCGGCGCCAGACTCTCGATGGGTGCATCGATGCGGGCACGGATGGCCTGGATCTTGGGCGTGATGACGAAGCTGCTGGCCAGGCACATGAGCAGGGCCACCAGCAGGGCGGAACTCCAGAGGCGAAGGGGGCCGATGACATCCTCCTTCACCTCAGCCATCCAGCGGCCGACCCAGCTGAGTCCGGCCAGCGCGAAGACCGCCCAGGCCGCCCAGTCCAGGCGCCCGATGATGAGTCCGGCGATGCGTCCGGCCACATCGCGGCTGGGCAGTTCCCGGAAGAAGACGGGGGCGGAGAACACGCCGAAGCCCAGGGCGGCGCCCGCCCACAGGAGAAGAAGGATCTGGGTGATTTGATCGAGGCGGTGCAGCGAACGCGGACTCATGGCTTCCTGAAGGCGGGAGGGGGGTTCTACCACTCGTTGTAGGGGATGCCGTCCTCGCTCTTATCCGCAGAACCACTGCGGACGCGCCAGATTCCCAGTTCTGCATCAGGGTTTTCGGGATCCGGTGGCTCCAGTTCGGTCTGCCAGGTATCGCGGGACCGCGTCATGGGATCCCAGGGCATGTCCCGCAGGTAGCCCAGTTCGCGCAGGGCGTTGAGGCTGGAGGGGTACTTGCCCCGGTCCGCCCGGTACTGCTCCAGGGCATGGTTCAGCTGGAAGATATTCTCCCGCAGCACCGATTCCCGGGCCACCAGCGTCTTATGGCGGTACCCAGCCAATCCCACCGTGGCCAGCAAGGCCAGGATGGTCATGACCACGATGAGCTCGATGAGGGTGAACCCCCGCTGGCGGATGGGCTGGACGTGCATGGAACCACCTTACCGCAGGGATGAGGCGGGGCCTATGCAGGTTCTATTGGAGCGCCCCGCTGTTGGTCCGGAATCACTTGGCGGTGAAGGCCACCGGATTCGCCCCCGGCCAATCCGTATCCCCCGTGCGCTTGAGAGTCATCTCGAAGGTGCGGACTGGCGCGGCTCCTGGGAAGATGCGGTCGCCTACCTCATGCCAGACTCCGTCTTTCACCGTGGCGGTGTAGCGGATCACCCCAGGGCCGATGGGGATGTCCCAGGTGTAGCCCCCGGCGGTGGGGGTGAGGGTGAAGGTGCCGGCATAGCCCATGGCGTAGGAGCGGAACTCGTAGGTTTTCGTCTGCGCACTGTAGGACACCACGCCGAAAGCATTGAAGCCGGTGCTGCCATCCGCTTTATAGCCGCGGCCCTCGACGAGGATGATGTCGCCGCCCAGCAGGGGGCCCATGCGCTCGGTCTGGGTGACCTTGTAGCGGCTGCCATCCATGGCAACCCCGGAGGCCTCGCCCACCCAGGTGCCGCGCATGAATGAGAGCTTGGCCATGGCCTCGGTGGTGGTCGAGGGGGCCTGGGCAGACAGAACCGTCGCCAGGCAGAGGAGGGGAAGGGGGGAGCGGGTGGGCATGGGATATCTCCATGGGGGACGGGGCTCGGCCCGGGGTTCCATGAATAATCCAGACGGGGCCTGCCTTCAGGGGGCTCCTCGAGGAAGGATCAAAAAATGATACTGAATAGCAGAAAATGATCTACAGGAGGGGGCATGGCCACGGCGTCCAAGGTTCGGGACAACCTGCGGGCTCTGCTGCGGCGGCAGCGGCTCACCTACAAGGAGGTGGCCCAGCGCCTGGGCCTCAGCGAGGCCACCTTGAAGCGTCTGCTCTCGGGCCATACAGCCCTCACGTTGCAGCGGGTGGATGAGCTCTGCCAGGCGCTGGGCGTCACCCCGGCGGAAGTGTTGCGCGAGGCGACCGTGGGCGTGGAGGTGCCTCGGGCCGTGCTTAGCTGGGAGCAGGAGGCGGCCCTGGCCAAGGACACCGAGCTGTTCGGCGTCTTTTCCGGGCTCCTCAAAGGCCTGACCTTCCAGGACGGGTCTCTTTCAGGACCGGAGGCAGAGCGGGTGGACCTCCTGTTGAATCAACTGGTGCGGCTGGGCCTGGCGCGTTTCACGCCGAACGGCCCGCAGGTGCTGGCGGAGCGGCGCTACCAGTGGTTATCGGGTGGACCTCTGGCAAAACGCTACGGTCCAGCCCTGCGAGCGGATTTTCTGGACGCCCCATTCAACGGCCCAGGAGAGTCCAGCCACTTTCTGTCCCTGGTGCTCTCCGAACGTTCCAAAAAGGTGGCCCTGCTCATGGAAAAGCGCTTCATCCAGAACCTCAACCGCCTGTCTCGGGAAGACCTCCTGGCCGACCCGGAGGTGGTGGGTACCCTCACCGTGTTCACAGCGCTGCGCCCCTGGACGCCGACGATGTTTCGGGCCTAGAGAACGCCGCGCTTCTTCTGATCCAACTCAATGGAGTCGTACAGGGCCTGGAGAACGACGATGGGTGGTGAACAAGCCCTACCAGGAGCACGGAGGAATCGGGCGGCTGTATCCATTCCAGGAGAAGTCTGAGCCCGGAGGGCGAAGAGGTTGCCCTCGCCAAAGCCCATGTCGCGAGGACAAGAAGGAGGCTGCGGTGCAGCCTCCTTCCCGAGCAGGGTAGGCAGGGGCAGGGGCCCCGGCCGTGGGGAGCATGGGCGCGTTAGAGAACGCCGCGCTTCTTCTGATCCAACTCAATGGAGTCGTACAGGGCCTGGAAGTTGCCCTCGCCAAAGCCCATGTTCCCCCTCCGCTGGATGATCTCGAAGAACAGCGGCCCGATCTGATCCTCCGTGAAGATCTGCAGCAGGTAGCCGGTTTCATCGCCGTCGATCTGGACGCCGATCTCCTTCACCTGGTCGAGGTCTTCGCGCACGGTGTAGCCACCCTTGGCGATGCGGCCGGGCAGCAGTTCGTAGTAGGTGTCGGGCACGCGGAGGAACTTGAGGCCCTGGGCCTGGAGGGTGCGGAGGGTGTGGAAGATGTCGTTGGTGGACATGGCGATGTGCTGGACGCCCTGGCCCTTGTGCCGGTTGACGTACTCCTGCACCTGGCTCTTCTCGTCCGTGGGCTGATTGATGGGGATGATGATCTGGTTGTTGGCGCTCTGCACCACCTTGGAATCCAGCCCCGTGCCCAGGGCACCACGGATGTGGAACTCCCGGGTGACGCCGAAGCCATAGAGGCGCTCGTAGAAATCCACCAGCGCGTCCATCTCGGCGGGGCCCACGTTGTTGGTGAGGTGATCCACGCGCACCAGGCCGGGGTCGCAGAAGGCTGGGGCGGGATCGGGCGAGAGCCCGGGCCAGAAGGCGTCGGTCACGCCCTTCCGTTCGACGAGGAAGTTCCAGACATCGCCCACGCCCTGGATGGCCGCGAAGCGGAGGGTGCCTTCACCCAGCGTGTGGGATTCAGGCTCGAGCATGATGCGGGCCCGGTTGGACCGGGCGTGGGCCAGGGCGGCATCCAGGTCTTCCACCAGGAAGTTCAGGGCGCACACGCCTTCGCCGTGGGCCTGGAAGTAGCGCCCCGCCGGGTGGGTGGCATCGGCCTCGAAGATGAGGATGTCCATGCGCTGCTGGCGGAGGTGGACCAGGCGGCCCCAAGACTGCTGGCCGCTGGCCACGCGGGCGAACCCCAGATTCCGGTAGAGGGGCTCCAGCCGGGCGATGGAGCCCGTCAGCTGGAAGTGGTCGATGCGGCTGAGGCCCATGGGATTGCTGGCGGCCTTCGCTTCGGTGGGAGCGCTGAGGGCAAAGCTGGGCGTGGACATGGGAGATCCTTGGTTGGGGGATTCCCAGTGTGCGAGGCCAAGGGCGTGACGGGAGTCACACTGCCTATGATTAGTTCAATGAAAACAATATTTGAATACCATTGAGTCGTTTTTGAGTGAAAATGAAACGGGCCCGCAAAGCGGGCCCGTTAGCGATCTGCGCGAAGCGCGGATCAAGCTTAACTTAGTGAAGTGGCGATGACCTTTTCCTTGCTGTAGAACTCGAGCACATCGCCTTCCTTCAGCTCGTCGAAGCCGTCGAGGGAGATGCCGCAGTCGAGGCCGTTCTTCACCTCGGTCACGTCTTCCTTGAAACGCTTCAGGTTCTTCAGGCCACCCTCGAACAGGACGTCTTCGCCCCGCTTGACGCGCACCTTGAAGGTCTTCTGCACCTTGCCTTCGGTGACGAAGGAGCCGGCGATGACGGTGCGGCCGATCTTGAAGAGCTGGCGAACCTCGGCCTGGCCGTGGATGGTTTCCTTCTCGGTCGCATCCAGCATGCCGACCATGGCCTGCTCGATCTCCTCGGTGACCTTGTAGATGATGTCGTGGAAACGCAGATCCACGCCCTCTTCCCGGGCCAGTTCCTCGGTCTTCTTCTCGGCCTTGGTGTGGAAGCCGATGATGGTGGCCTTGGAGGCCTCGGCCAGGAGCACGTCGTTCTCGGTGACGGTGCCAGCGGCGCTGTGGATGATGCGCACGCGGACCTTTTCGGTGCTGAGGCGCTCCAGCTGTCCCACGAGGGACTCCACGGAACCCTGGGTGTCGGCCTTGATGATGAGAGGCAGCTCTTTGACCTGACCGTCCTTGATGGTACTGAAGAGGGTCTCGAGCGTGGCGCGCTGCTTCTGCTGGGCGGCCTGCTTGGCCTTCTCCTGGCGGAAGGTGGCGATGGTGCGGGCCTTGGCCTCGTCTTCCACCACCTGGAAGTTGTCGCCGGCGCTGGGCACTTCCTCGAAGCCGAGGATCTGCACGGCGCTTGAAGGACCAGCTTCCGTGACCTTGCGGCCCAGATCGTCGAACATGGCGCGGACGCGGCCCATGGTGGCACCGGCCACGAAGATGTCGCCGGCCTTCAGGGTGCCGTTCTGTACCAGCACCGTGGCCACGGGGCCGCGGCCCCGGTCGAGGCGGCCTTCAATAATGGAACCGGCGGCAGGGCAGTCATAGACGGCCTTGAGTTCCTTGAGATCGGCCACCAGGAGCAGCGTCTCGAGCAGTTCGTCGAGGCCCTGCTTGGTCTTGGCGCTGACGAGCACAGCGGGCACATCGCCGCCGTAGGCTTCAGTCTGGACGCTGTGCTGGAGCAGGCCCTGCTGGACCTTGTCCGGGTTGGCGCCGGGCTTGTCGATCTTGTTGACGGCGACCACCAGCGGCACATCCGCAGCCTTGGCGTGGTTGATGGATTCCACGGTCTGCGGCATGACGCCGTCGTCCGCGGCCACCACCAGGATGGCGATGTCCGTGACCTTGGCGCCGCGGGCGCGCATCTTGGTGAAGGCCTCGTGACCCGGGGTGTCGAGGAAGACCACCTGGCGCAGTTCGCCAGTGTTCGGATCCTTCACATCCACATGGTAGGCACCCACGTGCTGGGTGATGCCACCGGCTTCGCCCGCGGCCACCTTGGTCTTGCGGATGGCGTCCAGCAGCGAGGTCTTGCCGTGGTCGACGTGGCCCATGATGGTGACGACCGGAGGACGGGGGCGCTTCTCGCCCTGCACCTCGGCGGACTCGTCGGCCATGATCTGGACATCCTCCTCGAAGGAGACGATGTCGGCCAGGTAGCCGAATTCGCGGGCGATGTCCTTGGCCATCTCGGTGTCGAGGGGCTGGTTGATGGTGGCGAAGATGCCGCGGTGGAGCAGCTTGGCCACCACATCCTTGGCAGGGCGGTTGCACTTCTCCGCCAGTTCCTTCACCGTCACGCCTTCAGACAGCATGACGATGCCGATTTCCTCTTCGATGTACTCGCTGGCCACCTGCTGGGCGCGGGAACGGGGCTGGCGGAGCTTGAGGTCGAGCTCTTCTTCCTTGCTCCGGACGTAGCCGCCCTTCTTCTTCTTGCCGCCCACATGGGCGCCGCGACCGGGGCCCTTCTGGCTGTTGGGATCGATGGGGCCGGAGGCGGGAATGGAGGGACCGCGGCCGGGACCGCCGGGGCGGCCACCAGGGCCACCAGGACGACCACCAGGGCCACCGGGACGGGCACCGGGACCACCGGGACGACCGCCGGGGCCACCGGGACCGCGGCTGCCGGGACCACCAGGACCACCGGGGCGACCACCAGGGCCGCTGGGGCGGCTGCCGGGCGCAGGCCGTGCCTGGGGCAGTTGGATGTAACGGGCGGGCTCCGTGGAGCGGGGCGGCGGCGCCGGCGTGTCTGAAGTCTTGATGCGGCTGAAGCCCTGATCCGGGCGCATCTCGGTGATGGCGGGCGGAATGTAGGGGCGTCGCGAAGGCTGCACCGGGGCGGGGGGCTCATGGCGAACTTCACCGCGGCCAGTGTTGGTGGCCATCTGGAGGACGGCCTTTTCCTTCTGCGGCATGCCCGAACGCTGGACATTGCTGGGCGACTGGCCTGGGCGCTGGACGATGGGACGGGCGCCCGCCTCAGGACGGGGGCCGCTGCCAGAGGCCGGGTTCTGGGCCGAGGGCTGGGCGGGACGCTGGGCACCGGGGCCCGTGGGCCGGGCCGGGGGCAATTGGATGTATCGCGCAGGCTTGTCCTCGCGCGGGGGCGGGGCGGGTGCCGCGGTGGAGATCTTCAGCCGGGAGAAGGTCTCCACGGGTGCCTCTGGGGCCGCGGGGCGGACCGGGGCGGCTGCAGGGCTTTCCGGCACGGGGGTGGTTGCCTGGGGCACCGGGGCGGCGGGAGCCACGGCCGTCACGGAAGGGGCCGGGGCCTCGGCTTTGGGTGCCTCGGGCTCGGGCCGGGTCTCAGGCCGGGCCTCCGGCTTCGGCTCGGCCTTCTTCACCAGCACGGCCGGGGCGGGGCGGGGCGCCTCGACCTGAGGCTCATGCTTGGGCTCGGGCTTGGCTTCCGGCTGGTGGGAAGGGGCGGGGCCCTTGACCACCTTCACGGCGGCGGAAGGCTTGTGCAGGGCGAGGGGCGAGGCTTCGTCCTCACCTTTGCCCTTGCCCTGGAAGCCGCGGCGGAGCTGATCCGCCTGGTCATCGGTAAGGTTGGAGCTGTGGCTCTTCCCTTGGAGGCCCAGACGCTTCTCACAGGCCTCGATGACCTCCTGATTGGCGACTCCGAGCTCTTTGGCGAGTTGGTTGATACGCAGCATGTAAGCGGACTACCTCGGCCTGGGGGGTGGGGAACGGGAAGGGCTGCAGGACTACAGCCTACTCCCCGAAGTGAGCCTGCACGGCATCGATGAGACGGAAGGCCAGATCCTGATCCATGCCCTCAACCTGCATGAGCTGCTCGGCAGTGACAGTGTAAAGGGATTTGGCGTCAGGATAGCCCGCATTGGCGAGACGCTCCGCCAGGGCGGCGTCCAGACCCTCGACCTGGAGCGTGTCGAGGAGGCTGGAGGCGGGGGAAGCGGCTTCTTCCGCCTCGTCAGTGTCGGCGTGGACCTCGGGGAGGGCCAGGCCCATGGCGACTTCGGCTTCGCGGCGCTTGTCAGCTTCGCTGCGGACGTCGATGTTCCAGCCCGTGAGCTTGGCGGCGAGGCGCACGTTTTGGCCGCGCTTGCCGATGGCGACACTGAGCTGCTCGTCATCCACCACCACTTCCACCCGGCGGCCCTCGGGGTCGCCGAGGTTCACGCGGATGGCCTTGGCAGGGTTCAGGGCGTTGGCGATGAACTGGGCCGGATCGTCGGAGTAGCGGACGATGTCGATTTTCTCGTTCTTCAGCTCGCGGATGATGGCCTGCACACGGCTGCCCTTGAGGCCCACGCAGGCGCCCACGGGATCCACATCCGGATCGAGGCTGTGGACGGCCACCTTGGCGCGGTCGCCCGCTTCGCGCACGCAGTTGCGGATGACCACGGTGCCGTCATGGATTTCAGGCACTTCGTTCTCAAAGAGCTTGATGAGCAGCCGCGGATCGGTCCGGCTGACCTGCACCTGGGGATCCTTGGCGCTGCGGTCGACGCTGACGATGACCACCTTGATGCGCTGGCCCTTGTCGAAGCGGTCGCCGCGGAGCGCCTCACTGCGGCGCAGCATGGCTTCCACCCGGTCGATTTCAAGAATGATGGCGCTCTTCTCGAAGCGCTTGACCTCGGCCACCACCACCTCACCGATGCGGTCGGCGAACTCGGTGAAGATGCGCTCGCGCTCGGCCTCGCGGACCTTCTGCACCAGCACCTGCTTGGCAGCCTGGGCGGCGATGCGGCCCAGCTGGCTGGTGTCCTGGGGCAGCCACAGGGTGTCGCCCTCGGCAGCATCCGGATTCAGCACCTGAGCTTCAGCCAGGCTGATCTCCAGGTCCTCTTCCTCCACTTCGGCCACCACCTGCTTCAGGGCGTAGACATGGAACTCGCCGGTCTCCCGGTCCATCTGGGCCTGGAAGTTGCCGTAGAAATCCTGGGCATTGAAGTATTTGTCAGCGGCCTTGGCGAGGGCTTCCTCGACGGCGGCGAACACATCTTCTTCAGGGATGCCCTTTTCAGCGGCGATCATCTTCACGCTGTCGAAAAAGGTCGTTGCGACGTTTGCCATCTCAGGCCTCCTCTTCCTCGATGGCGCTTGTCTCTACGCCATCGGCATCAGGCAGTTCAGTGAACCGGCCCGTCAAGTGCTTGGGCCGGGGGGTCTTGTCTTCATCAAACGGGGCCAAACGAGCCTTCTGCATGGCCTCGATGGGCACGGTCTTGAGCACGCCATCTTCTTCAAGGGTGACGCTGCCATCAGCCACAGGGCCGATCCAGCCTTTGAAGCGTTTCTGACCATTGATGGGTGCTGCGGTCTGGACGCGGCAGAGCCGTCCTGCGAACCGGCGGAAGTGGTCGGCCTTCACCAAGGGGCGTTCCATGCCGGGGCTGCTCACTTCCACGCCGAGGTGTTCCCGCAGGTCAGGGAATTCCACGTCCATCCAGAGCAGCAAGCCCTCGTGGGCGGTGGTGCAGTCGTCCAGCGTGACCTTGCGGTGGCTGGTTTCGGCATCAAGGTGGTCGATGTAGAGGCGCAGCATCTCGTCCTTGCCTTCGCGGACGGTCTCCAGATGCACCAGCTCGTAGCCCAGCAGGGCCAGCTGGCGTTCAAGGGGAGCCTGCACTTTCTTCAAATCCACTGACACTCCGACGACAGAACAACAAAAAAGGTGGGTCGAACCCACCCAGTCTTGGCGCCCGAAACGGGAAGCCATGGCCGAATTGAGCTTGGAGTCTAGCGCCTTTTCCCAGGAATCTCAAGGCAGGTTAATGCTGTCCGGGGGGCCTCCGCTGCGCGGACACCCCCGGGCCCCCACGCCTTGGCTCGGCGGAGCCGGGCCAAGGCTTTGCCCAATGTGGGGCGCGGTTGCCCGTTGCGGGTCAACCTTACCTCGCCTTAATTCTTGATGAGATCCACAGGTCCCGTGGGCTTCAATGGAAGTCAGGGGGAACCATGGCCACGATCCTGGACGGCAAGGCGCACGCGGACCGCATGCTGGAGACGGTTCGGCTGGGCGTAGAGGCCCGGCTGGCCAAGGGGCTGCGGGCCCCGGGGCTGGCGGTGGTGCTGGTGGGCGAAGATCCGGCCAGCCAGGTCTATGTGCGCAACAAATCGGCGGCCTGCGCCAAGGTAGGCATCACCTCCATCGAGCACCGGCTTCCAGCCGCGACAGCCCAGGCGGATCTGGATGCCCTCATCGACCGTCTGAACGCCGATCCCGGTGTGGATGGCATCCTGGTGCAGCTGCCCTTGCCCCAGGGCCTGGATTCCAAGCGGGCCCTGCACCGCATCAGCCCGGCCAAGGATGTGGACGGCTTTCATCCTGTGAATCAGGGCCTGCTGCTGGAGGGCCTGCCGGGCCTGCGGCCCTGCACCCCCAGTGCCTGCATGTCCCTGCTGGCCCATCACGGCCTGGCGCTCAAGGGCCTGCGGGCTGTGGTCCTGGGGCGCAGCGAGATCGTGGGCAAGCCCATGGCCCTGATGCTTCTGGAACAGCACGCCACCGTGACGATCGCCCACAGCCGGACCAAGGACCTGCCGGGGGTCTGCCGCGAGGCGGATCTGCTGGTGGCGGCCGTGGGGAGGCCGGGCCTGGTGGAAGGCTCCTGGATCAAGCCCGGTGCGGTGGTGGTGGATGTGGGGATCAACCGGGTGGAGGATGAGATCCTCGGCGAGCGAATTTTCGCCCAGGAACCCAAGAAGCTGGAGGCCCTCCGGGCGAAGGGCGGCGTGCTGTGCGGCGATGTACGCTACGGCGAGGCGATGGCCGTGGCTTCGGCTGTCACCCCCGTGCCGGGAGGTGTGGGGCCTTTGACCATTGCCGGGCTGCTGACCAATACCCTTACGGCGGCGAACGGGGTGGCCTAGGTGTCGGTGCCAACGAGGTTGACCAGCCGGGTAACCGGGGGCTGACCACCTAAGGCCTTGTGGGGCCTGTGGTGATTGTAGAAGTGGAGCCAGGCGCCGAGCGCCTGGTTTCTTTCGTCTGAGCTCTGCCAGGTGGGACCGTAGGCCCACTCTCGCAGGGCCGTCTGGATGAGGCGCTCGGCCTTGCCGTTGGTCCGTGGGCGGTAGGGGCGGGTGCGGCTGTGCGTGAGGCCGAAGGCTTCGCGCATGGCCTTGAACGCCTTGGACCGGTAGGGCGAGCCGTTGTCGGTCAGCAGCTTGCGGGCGGTGACGCCCCGGGCCTGGAAGTGCAACAGCGCCCTCTGGAGGAATGAGGCAGTGGTCTCCTTCTTCTCGTCCGGGAGCACTTCCATGTAGCAGGCCCGCGAGTGGTCGTCCGAGCAGACATGGAGCACCTGGTAGCCCGCATCGCGGTTCTTGTGGTGGCGGATGCCTGTGGCGCGGTGGCCCACTTCGTGGAAGTTGGCGAGCTTCTTGGTGTCCAGGTGGAGGAGGTCGCCGGGGGCCGCGTGTTCGTAGCGGTTGTCGGGTTCCTTGGGCTGGAGGTCCGAAGCCTTGGAGATGCGCGCCTTGCGGAGCCAGAAGCCCACGGTGGAACGGGGCACGCCCAGTTCCGAGGCAATCCGGATCGCCGCCTGGCCCCGCCGCCTTCGACCTACGGCCTCGACGACGAGGCCAAGCTCGTGGCTTCGCGCCAGGCGATGCGGCTGGCTGGAGCGATCCAGGAGTCCGGCCGGACCCTCTGTTTTGAACCGAGCGAGCCATCGGTAGGCCCTGCGCGTGCTGATTCCTATGGATTCAGCCGCATCCCGGACCGTCCAGTCCTCCTCCAGAACGCGCTTCACCATTAATGCTCGACTGGCGGGGCAAGACTTTGCTGAACTGTGGAGGTTCACCCGAGGCTCCGAGAAAGCTGTTTGTTGGCGCTTTCAGCTTCCCAGATCTCGGGTGAACAACCTGATTGGCACTTACACCTAGGACTCCTCTGGGTTTCCAGTCAGGGTTTGGAGAACGGCGGCAAAGGGTGCGTCTGGTCACGCGCCCAGGGAGAAGAATGCGTCAAAATCTTCCCGGCAGCGCAGGAATGACTCGGCAAGTTCTTATGGGCCAAGTCATCCCATCCGAAACGTCAGTTCATGTGACCCTTATGGCAAACCTTTGATGGCCCGTTCCATTCCCTGAGCTGAAGGATTCCTCCAGCGCCCATGCGATCCCTGCCCTCGCCCATCCCCTTAGGTCCACCCCTACAGCAGAGGGGTGAGTCGGCATGGGTGGTGCGATGAGCGGATTCTTTCCGACGTTCTGCCTCATGGCCTTCCTGGCTTCCGATCCGGTGACGACCCCACCGACCGAGTACGAGACCAAGGCCCGGATCTTGCTGATGGTGCTTCCCTACATCCAGTGGTCCAGCGAGAGCAGCTGGAAGGATGGCCCCTTCGTCATCGCGGTGCTGGGGGATTCCCCCTTCGGCTACCACCTGGATGAAGGCGCCCGCAGCCTCACCATTCACCATCGGCCCATCAAGATCCGGTACATCACCCGGGTGCGGGAGGCGGAGGGTTGTCATGCCCTCTTCGTCTGTTCCTCCGAGGCGCGGCGCCTGGATGGCATCTTCGCCTGGACCCGCGGCCGGGAGGTGCTGACCCTGTCTGACGATCCCGCTCTCGCCAAGCGGGGCATCATGCTCAACCTCCTCCTGGAGGAAGGCTTTGTGAGGCTGGCCGCGAACCCCGAGGCCGTCCAGGGATCTGGCTTGACCCTGGGCTCCCGGCTCATGGCCCTCGCGCGCCCCATCCGCGCTTCTGGGGCGAGCTCATGAGGTCCACGTTCCGAAAGCTCCTGGTACCTCCGAAGACCTCCCTCCGGCAAAAGGTGATGTTCCTGGTGATGGGCCTCACGGCCATGGCGCTCATGGTTGGCGCCACGGCCTTCCTCACCTTCGAGGATTTCGCTTCGCGGAAGTCCGATGCCCGGGCACTGAGTTCGCTCGCGGAAATCATCTCGGTCAACCTGGCGCTGCCGGTCACATTCGATGACGCTGGAGCCTCGGTGGAGGTTCTCAAGGGGCTGAAGGCCCACGGTCACATCACCGAGGCGCGTGTGTACAGCGCCTCGGGCGCCATGCTGACGAGTTACCCGGCGCTGGCGACGCCCGCATCCCGGATCCGGGTGGGGCAGGAGGACCGGGTCTGGTTCGAAGCTGGACGCATCTGTGCCAGCAAGCGCATCTACACACCCGAGGGGCGCATCGTCGGCAGCCTTTTTCTGGAGATGGACCAGGCTGATCGCGGCAAGAAGATGGCTTTCACGACCCTGTTCCTGCTGGGGGTGCTAACCCTGGTGGGTCTGCCGGTGTGGTTTCTGGGACGGCGCTGGGCCCATGTCATTACAGCCCCTGTGCGGGATTTGGCCGACGTGGCCTTCGAGGTATCCCAAACCGCGGATTTCAGTTTGCGGGCGCGGGCGGTCCCGTCCAATGATGAGATGGCGGTGCTGGTGCATGCGTTCAACGGCATGCTGGAGCGCATCCAGGAGCAGGACGAGCGGCTGGAGGACCACCGTTGGCAACTGGAGCGCCAGGTGGCAGCCCGCACCGCGGAACTGGTGAGCGCCAACAACGAGCTGCTGGTGGCGAAGGAGCGGGCCGACGTCTCGAACAAGGCCAAGAGCGCCTTCCTGGCCAACATGAGCCATGAGCTGCGGACGCCCCTCAACGCGATCCTGCTGTACAGCGAACTCATCCGGGAGGAATCTGAAGAGGCGGGCCACGAAGGCATCTTGGCAGATGCCCAGCGCATCGAAACCTCGGGCCGCCATCTGCTGAGCCTCATCAATGATGTGTTGGACCTCTCCAAGATCGAAGCGGGGAAGATGACCCTCAACCGGGATTCCATCGAGATCCTTCCCTTGATCAAGGATGTGCTTGGTACGGTCGGGCCCCTGGCGGCGCAAAATGGAAACACTCTGGAACTGGAGGCGGCTCCGGCTCTGGGCACGATGGTGTCTGATGCCACCAAGATGCGGCAGTCCTTGTTCAACCTGCTGAGCAATGCCTGCAAATTCACCCAGCAAGGGCGCATCACGGTCCGCGCCTACCTGGCCAAGGCCGAAGGTTACGAGGATGAATGGCTCCACATCGCGGTGGAGGACACCGGCATCGGTATCAGTCCGGAACAGCAGACCCGCATCTTCCATGAGTTCATCCAGGCTCAGGAGAACACCACGCGCCAATATGGCGGCACGGGGCTGGGGCTGGCCCTAAGCCGCCGGTTCTGCCAACTGCTGGGTGGCGATATCCGTCTCCACAGCGTGCTCGGCCAGGGTTCCATTTTTACCATCGTGCTCCCTCTGACCTTTCAGGAACCGGCGCCTGAAGCCCCGGCCCCGGTGGTGGAGAAAGCTGCACCATTGCCGAATCAGGGGCCCATCCTTCTCATCGATGACGATCCCTTCCTGCTCAACGCCTTGACGCGCCTGCTGATGCTGGATGGCCACCAGGTGGTGGCGGCCCATGACGGGATCGAAGGCCTGCGGTTGGCTGCAGAGATTCACCCTGGCCTGATCCTGCTCGATGTCACGATGCCCCAGGTGGATGGCTGGACGGTGCTGAAGGCCCTCAAGGCCGATCCTGCCCTGGCGGAGATCCCCGTCGTCATGCTGACCATCCTGGAAGAAGTGGAAAAGGGACTGGCCCTTGGTGCCTCGGACTACCTCTTCAAGCCCATCGATCATGCCCACCTGTCCGGTGCGCTGAAGCGGTTCCGGCTGGAGCATGCACCGGGCCGGGTGCTGGTGGTGGATGACGATGTGGAGAGCCAGCAGCTCCTGCAGCGCAGCCTGCTGGCCGAAGGGTGGGATTCCTGGCCGGCCCTGGATGGCCGCGCCGCCCTGGACCAGCTGCGCCTGGAAAGGCCCAGCCTGATCCTGTTGGACCTGTTGATGCCTGGCATGGATGGCTTCAGTTTCCTGGCAGAAAAACAGCAGCATCCGGCCTGGGGCGCGATTCCCGTCATCGTGGTGACGGCCCGTGATCTGACAGCCAAGGAGCGGGAGCAGCTCCGCCAGGCCCAGGTCGCCGCAGTGCTCCAAAAAGGCCTGTACACCAAGGTTGAGCTGGTCGATGAAGTGCGGCGCGCCGTTCAGCGTGGATTGGCCGGAAACCGAAAGGGAGTCCACCCATGACGACACTTCTGCTGGTGGAAGACAATGAGATGAACCGCGATGCGATCTCCCGCCTGCTGGAGCGGCGCGGCTTCACGGTGATCATCGCGGTGGATGGCGAAGAGGGCGTGCGGATCTGCCGGGAACAGCTGCCGGATCTGGTGCTGATGGATCTCGGCCTTCCGGGCATGGACGGCTTCGAGGCCACGCGGCAGATCAAGGCCGACCCCGCCACGGCGCGCATTCCCGTGGTGGCCCTCACCGCCCGTGTGCTCACCTCCGATCAGGAAGCGGCCTTCGCTGCGGGGTGCGACGATTACGACACCAAACCCGCGGATCTGGCCCGGCTGGTCGGCAAGATCCGCGCCCTGCTGGGGCCGGAGGAAGGCCGATGAACCAGGCTGGGCCCGCCCGCATCCTCGTGGTGGATGATGCCGAGTTCAACCGGGAAGTGTTGACGCGCATCCTCGAACGCGAGGGTTACCAGGTGGATTCCGCCATGGACGGGGCGGAAGCCCTCGAGAAGATCCACCAGACGGCGTACGATACGGTGCTGCTGGATGTGATGATGCCCGGCGTGGATGGGGTCCAGGTGATCGAGGCCATGCACGCTGATCCCGCCCTCAAGCGCCTGCCAGTCATCATGCTTTCGGCCCTCAATGAGCAGGATACGGTGCTCAAGTGCATCCAGCTCGGGGCCCAGGACTATCTGCCCAAACCCATCAACCAGCAGCTGCTGAAGGCCCGCATCTCAGCCTGCCTGGAGCGGAAGCGGATCCACGATCTGGAGCGGGAATACACCTTGCGTGTGGAATCCATGGGGGCCCAGCTGCAGGCCATGAATGAGCAGCTTCGCCAGGCCAACCGTATGAAAACGCGTTTCCTGGCCACGGCCGCCCATGATCTGAAAAACCCCCTGGGCGGCATCCTGCTCATGGCGGACCGCATCCGGGAAGAAGCCCAGATCGGCCATGTCCGCGAGGCCACGCTTGGCCAGGCGACGCGCATCCACGACATGGTCCAGAAGATGATCCAGATCATCAACAGCCTGCTGGACGCGGCGGTTCAGGAACTGGGTGAAGTGAGCCTCTCCCTGGAGATGACCAACCTGGGCGATCTGGTTCATGGCGTGGTTCGCGAGAACGAGGCCTACGCCGAGAGCAAGAACATCCGCCTGGTCTACGTGGAAAGCTTCGCCGCCGAATGCTGGGGGATGCTCGACCAGATGCGGATCTCCCAGGCGATGGACAATCTGGTGAACAACGCCGTCAAGTACTCGCCTTTTGGAAGCACGGTGCGGGTGGAATTGGGGCTTCGCATCGTCGATGGCATGGACCGGGTGCACATCGAAGTGCAGGACCAGGGCCCGGGCCTTTCTGCCGAGGACATGGCCCGGGCCTTCGGCCCGTTTCAGCGTCTCTCCGCCCAGCCCACCGGAGGCGAGTACAGCACCGGCCTCGGCCTTTCCATCGTCAAGCAGATGGTGGAACTCCATGGCGGCTGGGTGTGGATTGAAAGCCAGCAAGGCCAAGGCGCCACCTTCCTGGTGGAGATCCCCCTCATCAGCGAGATGCCGTTAAAGCCGTAAGCCTGCTAGGGGCAGAGCCCGCCATCCACGTTGATGATCTGGCCGCTCATGTAGCTGGCCCAGTCGGAGCAGAGGAAGGCCACCACGCCCGCCACTTCCTCGGGCTCGCCCTCGCGCTTGAGAATGGTGGGGGCCAGCATTTCCCGACGCTTTTCTTCGGGAACATCCTGGGTGAGCTCCGTGTGGATGAGGCCAGGGTTCACCGCGTTCACCAGCACGCCGAAGGGGGCCATTTCCCGGGCCAGGCTCTTGGTGAGGGCGATGATGGCGCCCTTGCTGGCTCCGTAGTTGGTCTGCCCCGCCTGGCCGATGATGCCGGTGGGGCTCACGATGTTGACGATGCGCCCCCATTTGCGGTTCATCATGCCCCGCACGAAGGCCTTGGTGGCGTAGACCGTGCCGCGGAGGTTCACGTTCATGACCTCCTCCCACTTCTCGTCACCCATGAGAATGAAGGGGCCGTCTTTCCGGGTGCCCACGTTGTTCACCAGGATGTCCACCGGCCCCAGCTCTGCCTTCACACGGTCTGCCGCGGCTTCCAGCTCGGCCTTCACGCGCACATCCGCGAGCACGGCCACAGAGCGGCGCCCCAGCCTGCGGACTTCTTCAGCCACGGATTCGGCCAAGTCCAGGTTCTTTTGGGCGTGAACCACCACATCGGCGCCCCAGCGGCCCAATTCGACGGCAATGGCCCGCCCGATGCCACGGGAGGAGCCGGTGACGAAGGCGATGCGGCCGAGCAAAGGGGGCTGGTTGAAGGGCATGGCGCGACTCGAAGACAACAGACTAGGATGCACCAGGGGGGAAAGCATGTCCAAGGATCTGGTCAGCCCTGAGGCCATGGAGGCTTTTCTGGAGAAACATCCGGAATGGGTCGCTCTGGGTGACTCTCATGGCTTGACGCTGCGGCGGCGCTATGTGTTTTCCGCCTATCCGCGGGGTCTCGGTTTCGTGGTGGCCGCCGCCGAACATGCCGAGCGGGTGAATCACCATCCCGACCTCACCCTGGGCTACCGCTGGGTGGTGGCGGTGCTCATGACCCATGTGAGCCTGGGCATCACCCAACGGGACCTGGACCTGGCCGAGGCGCTCGACCGGCTCTACGTGGATCACCTGTAACGGCCACCGCCCGACGCGACCGGCGACCCGTTGGGTGGCAGCGAATTGAACCGCTGTTGCAGCGACTGGACCATGGCGGTATCCGTACCGGCCCCGCTGCCATTCCCAGCGCGGATGCTGGCATCGATTCGCGAATGGGAGGGCGGCGCCAAGCGCCAGATGCCCCGGAGGCTCTGGATCAGCGCTTCGCGGAACAACCGGAAGGTCTCCTGACGCGGGGTTTCCCGGAACGCCACATCCCAGACCTCCACCGTGGCTTCCGCCACGCGCCGGCGACGAGAAGCAGGCGGATGGATCGGCTGGGTCGTCACGCTCAGCATCAGCCCTGCCCAGCTTCCGGCGGGCACAAGTTGGATTTGCGCGGCAGGGTCGATACCCAGCTGCGGACGCACATCCAGGGTTGGCGCTTCCATGGCGCCGGGCGCTTGGGCAGTCAGGAAGGCCGGGGCCAGGATCCAGGGAAGGGGGCGCATGAGATCAGGGATGTCGCGGATGCAGGCGGGGTTCCGGCGCCCCTCACCGCACCGGTGAGCCGTTGGGGGGCAGCTGGTTGAAGCGCTCCTGCATGGATTTCACCTTGGTGAGATCCAGCGTTTGCGGTGAGCTGGGGTCACTGAGCATGAACTCTCCCAACTCGATGAACCCATGGCTCGGCGGGGGTGCCAGCCAGGCCCTGGATAACCGTTCGCGCAGCGTGGCCAGGTAGAGGGCGAAGGCTTCGCGGCGAGGCGAGGCGGGGGGCAGGAGATCCCATACCTCCACCGTGGCCTGGCCTGTGCGCGCTGCCGTGGGCGCCGTGCGCGACACTGCGCCCAGAATCAGGCCCTCAAAGCAGCCGTGGGGGGCCAGCTGGATCCGTGCGGCTGAATCCGAACCGAGTTCCGTCCGCAGGTCGAGGGTGGTCTGAAAGACAGGCTCCACCTGTGTGGTGAGAAGCGAGGCGAGCAGAAAACCGAGTGAGACACCCATGGAAACAGGATGCCCCAAGTGCCTAGGAAAGATTCCTGGAGTTGAGGTGCGGATCTCGATTTGCAGACCGTTGCGAGGTCGGCCTGGCGCCAGAAGGAGGCAGTGCCTCAGGGTTTCCGGGGTTTCGGCTTGCCTGCACGGGGCGCGAACTTGCCCGCGGGCCGACCACTGGAGCCTTCCCTGCGGGGACCTGCGGGACGGTCCGAAGCGCCGAAGCTGCGGCGGGGCCGTTCGTCAGGGCCCTCGGAACGGGGTCGGGCGGGGCGATCCTCGCGGCTGTGGGCCGCGCGCGGCCGGGCTTCGCCCTCTTCGCGGCGGGGGCGAGCGGGACGGTCCGAAGCGCCGAAGCTGCGGCGGGGCCGTTCGTCGTGACCTTCAGAACGGGGTCGGGCAGGACGATCCTCGCGGCTGCGGGCCGTGCGCGGCCGGGCTTCGCCCTCTTCGCGGCGGGGGCGAGCGGGACGGTCCGAAGCGCCGAAGCTGCGGCGGGGCCGCTCGTCAGGGCCCTCGGAACGGGGTCGTGCGGGACGATCCTCGCGGCTGTGGGCTGTGCGCGGCCGGGCTTCGCCCTCTTCGCGGCGGGGGCGAGCGGGACGGTCCGAAGCGCCGAAGCTGCGGCGGGGCCGCTCGTCAGGGCCCTCGGAACGGGGTCGTGCGGGACGATCCTCGCGGCTGTGGGCCGTGCGCGGCCGGGCTTCGCCCTCTTCGCGGCGGGGGCGAGCGGGACGGTCCGAAGCGCCGAAGCTGCGGCGGGGCCGCTCGTCAGGGCCCTCGGAACGGGGTCGTGCGGGACGATCCTCGCGGCTGTGGGCCGTGCGCGGCCGGGCTTCGCCCTCTTCGCGGCGGGGGCGAGCGGGACGGTCCGAAGCGCCGAAGCTGCGGCGGGGCCGCTCGTCAGGGCCCTCGGAACGGGGACGGGCGGGGCGATCCGCGCTGCCGAAACTGCGTCGGGGCCGCTCGTCGCTGTCGCCTCGGCGCGGGCCCGCAGGACGGTCGGTGGGTCGGGCGGGGGCCTCGTCCCGGTCTTCATAGCGCTTGGCGCGGGCCACGCGCTTGAGCTTGTGGTCGCGGCTTTCCGTGGGCTGGAAGATGCCCTCCTCGCCCTTGACGCCGGTGGCGGCGCGCTGGATGCGGGCCTGGTTGCGGAGGGCCTTGAGAGCCGCCTCCATGTCCGCGGGCATGGGGGCCGTCACCGTGACCTGCTCATCGGTGATGGGATGCTTGAAGCCCAGCAATTCCGCGTGCAAGGCCTGGCGGTCGAGCAGGGGGCTCTCCACGCCGTAGACCTGATCGCCCAGCAGGGGAAAGCCGCGGTCCGCGAATTGCACGCGGATCTGGTTGCGGCGTCCCGTTTCGAGTTTGACTTCCACCACGGTGTGGCCCGGCAGGCGTTCGATCACGCGGTAGTGGGTCACGGCCTCCTTGGCACCCGCGGGCATGCGCTTGCCGCCGCCGGGACCCTTGCGGGCCGTGGCCACGGACATCTTCAGGGATTTGGCGTGCTCGATGAGATGGCCCGCCAGGGTGCCGCTGTTCTCAGGCAGTTCGCCCACGAGCACGGCGAAGTACACACGCTGGAGGCGGTGCAGCTCGAAGTGCTTTTTGAGGCCATGCAAGGCCTCGGGCGTTTTGGCGAAGACCAGGACGCCGCTGGTGAAGCGATCCAGGCGGTGCACGATGTAGAGCTGGAACCGCTTGAAGCCGCGCCGCCGGTAGGATTCCGTGATGGCCTCGGCCAGGCTGGCTTCCCCGGCCTGTTCGGTGGGCACCGTGAGCAGCCCTGCGGGCTTGAAGACGAAGAGCAGGTGGGTGTCTTCCCAGAGCGTTTCAAAGGGACCAGCCTGCAGCTTGCGGGCCGGGGGCAGCACCTCATAGGTCTGCTCGGGGTCGAAGGCCACCTTGATGGCATCGCCCGCCTTCAGCCGATGGCCGTGCTTCTGCACAATCTCACCATTGACCGTGACGCAGCTGCAATCGATGAAACCCTTGGCCTGGCGATGGCTGATCACCATCACCCGATGCAGTTCCGAAGCCAGTGCGGCACTCTCGTGTTCCGCCTGCCATTCCCGTTCGATGCGTGCCATGGCAACGCCCTCCGTCATCGCCGTGCGTCCCTGAGCAACGCCAAGCGGACAACCAGCAGAACACGGAATGCTTGTATTCCCTAACCCAAAAAAGGGAGCAGCCAATGGCTGCTCCCTTTTTGCCGGGCTCTGGCTACTTCTTGGCGGACTTGGCGAAGTCGCCCGCGCGGGCAATGTTCAGTTTGTCCACGGCGAAATACTTGCGGAGCGCAGCCAGGATCTGGTCATTGCCCAGGGCCTGCACCTTGGATTCCAGATCGGCCTGGAAGGCCTGGGTGCGGCCATTGAACTGATCGGCGCTGAGCCGACCAGCGAGGGGACGATCCTGAGCCCGGCCGGTGGCCTGGGCCTGCAGCCAGCTGGTCTTGGCGGCGGCGATCTCTTCGGCCGTGAAGCCCTTGTCCAGAGCCAGGGTCAGCTCTTCGCGGAAGGCGGCTTCCAGGCGCTCCAGGTTTTCGGGCGCGTAGATGGCATAGGCCAGCCACTGGCCCACCTGATCCTGCGCACTGGCCATGAGCTGGGAGCCCGCACCGTAGGAGAGGCCCTCCTTCTGCCGCAGGCGGTTGGCGATGCGGCTGTTGATGGCGCCGCCGCCCAGAAGGTGGTTGCCCAGCACCAGGGCGGGGTAATCGGCATCGCTGTCCTTCACGGGGAGGGACAGGGTGGCCAGGAAGAAGGCCTGGGCCTTCTCAGGCGTTTCGAGGCGGGCATTCAGGGGGGCCGCATCCGTCTTCAACTTTCCGGGGATGCGCTGGAAGGCTTCGGGCGCCTTCCAGGAGCCGAACAGAGCCTGCACCTGGGACTGGATGGCGGCGGCATCGAAATCGCCGACCACGGACAGCTCGGCGGCCGAGGCGCCGTAGAAGGCCTGGTGGAAGGCCTTGACCTCTTCGAGCTTGGCGCCCTTGATGGCCGCGATGCTCTCGTCGATGCTGAGGACGTGCCGCACGTGGCCCTGCGGGAAGGGATCCAGGTGGGTGCGCAGGGCCATCTGGGCCACCATGCCGGGCTCCTTGCGGCTGGCTTCGATGGAGGCAGACGATTCATTCACCAGCTTGGCGAACTCGTCCTGATCGTAGGCCGGCTGTTTCAGGAGTTCCGCAAGCAGGTCGAGCACGGCGGGCAGGTGGGCCCGCACCGTGGTCAGCGAGGCGCGCACCGTTTCCGCATCACCACCCAGGGACAACTCCGCCTTCAGGTGGTCCAGCTCGTCTTGGATCTGCTGGCGGCTGTGCTTGGCGCTGCCGCGCATGAGCATCTGCGCCGCCAGGGAACCGGCGATGTCCTTGCCCTTCAGGCTGGCTTCGCTGCCCAGGTGGAGGTTCAGCTGCAGGCTGACGCTTTCCCCGCGGGTCTTCTTGGGCAGCAGGGCCACCTTCATCCCGGCGGCGCTGACGAAGCGCTGGGTGGTGGCATCGATGTGGGCGGGCGAGGCGTCAAAGGCATCGCCCTTGGCCACGGCGGCCTGTCCCTTGTAATTCTTCACCAGGGCTTCGGCATCGGCGATGGCGGGGATCTCGGCGCGGTCGGGCTTCTCCGTGGGAATGAACTGGCCGAGGGTGCGGTTCTCACGCTTGAAATACTTGGCGGCGGCCTCGCGCACCTGGTCGAGGGTGACCTGCTTGATCTGGTCGCGCTGCAGGAAGAAGAGGCGCCAGTCGCCCTGGGCGATGTACTCCGACAGGGCCACGCCCAGGCGGTCACTCTGGTTCAGGTTGAGGTCCACCTGCTTCAGGATCTGCTGCTTGGCGCGGTCCAGCTCCTCCTGGGTGAAGGGCTGGGCAGCGGCCTCCTCAATGGTTTTGAGCAGGATGGCCTTGGCTTCCTCCAGGTTGGAATCCTTCGGGAGCTGGGTGGCAAAGAGGGCCAGACCGGGCTCCTTGTTGCCCTGGATGTCGGCGAACACGAAGGCGGCACGCTTGGTGTCCACCAGGGCCTTGTGCAGGCGGCCGGCCGGCGTGTCGGCCAAGATCTGGCCGAGAATGGCCAGGGCGGGAGAAGCCGCATCCGTGCCCGCGGGGATGTGGTAGGCGGCCATGAGGATCTGCACATCGCCCACGCGGCGGACCATGACAGAGCGTTCACCGTCCTGGGTGGGATCCAGTGTGTAGGTGGGCTCGATGACCCGTGATGGTTTGGGGATGCGGCCGAAGCGCTCGTTGATCAACGCCAGGGTGCTGGCCTCGTCGAACTTGCCCGCCACGAGGAACACCGCGTTATCCGGCTGGTAGTAATTGCGGTAGAAAGCCCGCAGGTGGTCGATGTTCACGTGCTCCACGTCGGTGCGGGCGCCGATGGTGGACTTGCCGTAGTTGTGCCACTCGTAGGCAGAGGCGGCGGTGCGCTCCATGGTGATCTCGAGGGGGTTGTTTTCGCCCCCCTCCATTTCGTTGCGCACCACGGTCATCTCGCCCTTCTTCTCGGCGGGATTCCACAGGTCGTTCTGGTCGATGTTGGCATTAACCATGCGATCCGCTTCCATGTCGAGGATGAGCTTCAGGTTCTCGTCCGTGGCGGGGAAGGTCACGAAGTAGTTGGTGCGGTCCAGCGAGGTGGTGCCGTTGAAGCGGGCGCCCACCTTGTTCAGGGCCTGCACGATGTTCAGCTGGCCATTCTTGCCGCTGAAGTTCTTGCTGGGCTTGAAGACCAGGTGCTCCAGCAGGTGGGCCATGCCCGTTTCGCCGTAGCTCTCGTGGCGGCTGCCCACGAGGTAGGTGATGTTGGTGGTGATGGTGGGCTTGCTGGGATCGGGGAAGAGGAGCACACGCAGGCCGTTGGCCAGGCGGTATTCGGTGATGCCTTCCACCGAGGGGCCCTTCACGGGTGCGGGCAGGATGGCGGGCGCCACCGGCTTGGCGGCCTTGCCCTTGGCCGCGACTTTCACGGCCGGTGCTGCAGGCTTGGGGGCATCTCCTGCCACCAGCACGAAGGCCAGGGCCCCGCACAGGGGCAGCGTGAATCGACGGGAGAAGGGCATGGTGCCTCCAAGCTGTGAAAGATCCCTCTGGGGGGTGGCCCTCAGCTTACGAGAGAAGCAAGGGATCGCAGGGTTAAGAATTGTTAAGGGCTGTCCCAACCTTTAACGTGACGCGACAGCCCCGAAGGTGCGCCGAAAATCCCCCTTAGCTTGGTGATGAACCCAGGCGCCGGACAGGGCCACTCTTTGATTATTTCCAGTGGTCCACTTTCAGCGCAGGCTGAGAAGGGCCACCAACCGGGCCTGCCAGGCTTCTCTCAGATCCTCCAGCTTCAAGCCCTTGCCGCGATTGGGTGCGCCCTGAAGCAGGCCCTGGGCGCTGGGGTGGGGCAGGGCGTGCAACTCGAAGGAGGCGGCCTCGGGCAGACGGCTCAGCACCCACTCGGCGCGTTTGCCAAAGGCGATGACTTGCAGCGGAAAGCTGCGGTCTGCCCTGGCCCGGCCCAATTCTTCAGACAGCCGGGCCAGGTTGGCGGGGGCCAGCAGGTCGCGGTTGGAGGGGGCGTGGAAATGCTCCCCATCCTTGGTGGGGCAGGCGGGATAGGCATTGCTGAGGGCCGTGCCGTGCAGCTTGGGCCGCAGGCCCAGAGTCCGGAACCTTCCACCATTCCAATCCTCCCACGCAGCCTCTGGCACCTCGGCCCGCCCGGTGGTGGCCAGGGCGCGATACACCGTGATGCCCGCGCCATCGCCCCAGAAGGGAATGCCCGATTGGTCGGCGCCTCGGGGACCGGGTGCCTCCCCGAAGAGCATGACCGAGACGGACCCCTTTTCCGGGAACAGGGCGGGTACAGCGTGGCCCTGAATGCGAGAACCGGTGGGCGATTCCGCCTGTGGCAGGGGACGTGAAATGGGGCGGGGCATGGGTTCTTCCTTGCGGTCGGGTTTCCATCATGTGGTGGGGCCAGCCCCAGGGGCAATGCCTGGGGCTGGCCCTGGCCCAGACGCAAGATTCCTGCGGCCCTGCCGAAAGGGAAGGCTGGAGCGAACGGATGGAGAATCCGCTGGTCAAGGAACACCTGGAGCGCATGCGGGCCCAAGGTTTGATCCTGCCGGAGGGCCCCGCGTGGGAGGCCTTCCTCGAGGACATCGAGGCGGGGTTATCGGCCGCCGCGGGGCAGTCCCAGAGCGCCCAGGCACTCAGTGCCACCACCACGCGGCTGGTGGCCCTCATGGAAAACCTGCAGGCGGCGGTGCTCGTGGAAAGCCCGGATCATCGGGTGGCGCTGGCCAATACGACGTTCTGCCAGATGTTCGGGCTGGAACACACATCCTGGTCGCTGGTGCAGCAGGATGCCATCGAGTGTCTGGCGCAGTGTGCCGAGTGCCTGTTGGATCCCATGCAACTGCTGACCGTCGCGGATGCCGACGCCCGTACAGATTCGGTGTTCACCTTATCGGACCTGCGCTTCCGGGATGGCCGCACACTGTCTCTGGAACTGGTGCCCATCCGTCTTGGGGGTGAAGGCTTCGGCCACCTCTGGATGTTCCACGACATCACCGTTCGCAAGCTCGATGAGCAGCGCTTCGCGGCTGCGGCGGAAGAGCTTGCCGCTTCGCGGGACAAGGCCGTGGATCTGGCGAACCTCAAATCGGATTTTCTCGCCAACATGAGCCACGAGATCCGCACGCCCATGAATGGCATCATCGGCATGGCGGGACTGCTGGGCGACACCCAGCTGGCGGAGCAGCAGCGCGAGTACCTGGAGACCATCCGCAGCTGCGGGGAGAGCCTGCTGGCGCTGCTCAACGACATCCTGGATTTCTCCAAGATCGAAGCGGGCAAGCTCAGCATCGAAAGCATCGACTTCGACCTGTTCGAAGTGATCGATGACCTGATGTCCATTCTGGGAGCCAATGCCTTCAACAAGGGCGTGGAGCTGGTGTCCTACATCGCACCCAATGTGCCGCGCGCGGTGAAGGGCGATCCGGTCCGCCTGCGCCAGATCCTCAGCAACCTGGTGGACAACGGCCTGAAGTTCACCTCCCAGGGCTTCCTGGAAGTCCGGGTGGGCCTCGCGCAAGACGGCGAGGAGGACGTGCTGCTGCGCTTCGAGATCGAGGACACGGGCCCCGGCATGAAACCGGAGGCCCTGCCGCGCCTGTTCCAGTCCTTCTCTCAGGAGGATACTCCCACCACCCGCAAGTTCGGCGGCACCGGGCTGGGGTTGGCCATTTGCAGGCGGTTGTGCGAACTCATGGGCGGTTCCATCGAAGCGGAAAGCCAGTTGGGCCGGGGCAGCATCTTCCGTTTCACGCTGCGCGTGGCCCGTCAGAAGCCAGGCCATGGTATGCCCGATCTCGCCACCATGCCACCCGTCTTCCTGGTGGGACTGCCACCGGCCCTGTACCGCAGCCTGCGCGTGCAGTTGGGGGCCTGGGGCCTTCGCGCCGACCACCTGTCGCCGGTACCCGATAGTCTCGACCTGCTGCAGTCCCTGCCCGAGGCCTGGGTGCTGGGTTGCCAGGGCGGTGGCGGCCTCAGCAAAACCTTCTTCCAGGGACTTCGGGAAGATCCGAAACTGTCTCGCTCCGTGCGCAGCCTCATCCTTACCAGCCGCTATTCCGCGTCCCAGCAGAAGGATGCGCGTCAGGCGGGCTTCAAGGAGCTCATCGGCATGCCTGTCCGCAGTGGCCAGTTGCTGGATCTGCTCAGCGGCGCTCCCCGCCGCAAAGGCGCCGCCGAAGGTGCCCCGCTGGCCCCGGTGGCGGCAGAGTTGGGTGCGCCCCGACTGCTGCTGGCCGAGGACAACCCGGTGAATCAGCGGCTGGCCCTGGCGGTGCTCAAGAAATGCGGCTACGAGGTAGATGCCGTCTCGAACGGGCTGGAGGCGCTCAACGCGGCCATGGCCCATTCCTATGGGTTGATCCTCATGGACTGCCAGATGCCGGAGATGGATGGCTACGAGGCCACGCGGCGCATCCGTGAGCGCCAGGTGGGGCGCCAACGCACACCCATCGTGGCGCTCACCGCCCACGCCATGGTGGGCGACCGGGAACAGTGCCTGGAGTGCGGCATGGACGACTACCTCACGAAGCCCCTGCGTCCCGATGCGCTGGTGGCCACCCTGAACAAGTGGCTGCAACCCCCGGAGGAACCCGCCAAGTAGGTTCGATCTAGGGTTGGCCTTCCTTCATGAGCGCTGAGAGCGCCTTGAACTGCGGATGGTTCTTGTCGCGGGCCCACTCGAAGGCCACGGACTCATGGTTGGTGATCGTGGCGCCCGCGGCAACCATGCGCTCGAGGGCGTGGCGACGGTATTCCTCGCCCCGGCCGCTGATGCCATCCCAGCAGAGGTGCACCTCATGGCCAGATGCCAGCAGCTCCAGCACCGTCTGCATGACGCAGACGTGGGCCTCGATGCCCGCGATGACCACCTGGCGCTTCCCAGCCGGAAGTCCCGGCCGCGCCTGCTGGAGGAGGCTCTCGAACCCCGCGTCGCCACAGCAGCCGAAGGCGGTCTTCTCCAGGAAGTACTTCGGCGTGCTGAGGCCGTCGTACAGGGCGCGCAAGCCTTCCTCGGTGGGGCCGATGCCCTTGGGGTACTGCTCGGTCAGCACCACGGGCACGGCGAAGAGGTCGGCGAGACGCATGAGGCGTCGCGCCGTTTCCAGCACCATGGCCGGGCGGTGCACCATGTGCACGAGCTTGCCCTGGAAATCGATGAGCACCAGGATGCTGCGGGAGGCATCAAGAAGCGGCATGAAAACTCCTACCAGACCTTCACGCGGTCTTTGGGTTCGAGGTAGAGGGCCTGTCCCGGTTTTACCTGGAAGGCGGTGTACCAGCTGTCCAGGTTGCGCACGGTGAAGGGCCGGTATTCGGCGGGGGCGTGGCCATCGGTGAGGATCTGCTGGCGGAGCCGCGGTTCGCGTGTCTTCTCGCGCCAGCTCTGGGCGTAGCTGATGAAGAACTGCTGGTCGCCGGTGAATCCGTGCACCTTCGGCGCGGGCTGGCCGCCCAGGGAGAGGAGGTAGGCGTCGTAGGCGGCGGCCAGGCCTGCCACATCGGCGATGTTCTCGCCCAGCGTCTGCTTGCCGTTGATGTGGATGTCCGGGAAGGGGCGGTAGGCGTCGAACTGCTTCACCAGCTGGTTGGCGGAGGCTTCGAAGTGCTTGAGGTCCTCGGGCGTCCACCAGTTGTTCAGCTTGCCGGTGGCATCGAAGAGCGAGCCGGAATCATCGAAGCTGTGGCTGATCTCGTGGCCGATGACGGCGCCGATGGAGCCGTAGTCCATGACCATGGGGCGCTTGGGATCGAAGTAGGGCGGCTGCAGGATGGCCGCGGGGAAGTTGAGGGCGTTCATCACCGGCAGGTTCACGGCGTTCACGGTCTGCGGCGTCATCACCCATTCGGTGCGGTCGATGGGTTGGCCCAGCTTCTTCACGTTGCGCAGGTATTCAAAGCGGCCCGCGCGCTCGGCGTTGCCGAAGGCATCACCGGCCAGGATCTCCAGTCCGCTGTAGTCCTGCCAGCGGTCCGGGTAGCCCACGCCCACCTTGAGGGTGGCCAGCTTGGCGACGGCCTTGGCCTTGGTGGCGGGCGACATCCAATCCAGGTGTTCGATGCGGGCGCGGAAGGCTTCGATGATGTGGGCCACCATCTGCTCGGCGCGGGCCTTTTCGGCGGGCGGGAAATACTTTGCGACGAAGGCCTTGCCCACCACCTCGCCCAGGGCCTGGTTGGTCGCGGCGACGCCAATCTGCCAGCGGGGCCTCGCCTGGGTGGCGCCGTTGAGCACCTTGCCGTAGAAGGAGAAGGATTGGTTCACGACGGCCTTGGGCAGCACCTGCACGCGGCTCTGGAGCGTGTGGAAGGTGAGGTAGTCCTTCCAAGTGTCGAGGGGAGCCTCGGCGGTCAGGGCCGATAGGCCAGTGAAGGCCGCAGGCTGCCAGACCACGAATGTATCGGCCTGCTTGAGCTGGGCCGCGGCGAAGAAGGCCTCCCAATCGAGGCCCGGGGCTTTGGCCGCGAAATCGGCGCGGCTCCAGTGGTTGTTGCCCTTCAGCACATCGCCGGATTCCTCGCGGCTGGCGTGCACCTTGGCCATGCGGGTTTCCAACGCCACCACCGCCGCCGCGCGGGTGGCCGGATCGGCGAGGCCCGCCAGCTTCAGCATGGCCGTGACGTGGGCCAGATACTGGGTGCGCACCTTGGCCATGCCCTCAGCGGGATCCAGGTAATAGCTGCGTTCCGGCAGGCCCAGGCCACCCTGCAGGAGGAAGGGCGAATAGCGGGTGGGCTCATCCAGATCCTGGGCCACCCAGAGGCCGAAGAGGTTCGCCGTGTAGTAGTTGGTGGCGTTCAGCACATCGACATCGGCACGCAGGGTGGTACCCAGATACTGAGCCAGCTGCTGCCGGTTCTGGATGTCCGCGATGGCCTTGAAGGCCGGAGCGAGGGGCTTCAGGCCCTTGGCTTCGATGCCCTTTTCATCCATGAAGCTGGTGTAGTAGTCGCCGATCTTGCGCAGGTCCGAGCCCGTGGGCGCCTTGGACGCGGCGGCGGCCTTGATGAGGGCGGCCGTGCGCTTGTCCGTGAGATCCGCCACCTCGTCGCCCACGCCGAAGGCGCCCCGGTCCGCGGGGATCACCGTGCGCTTCACCCAGGCACCGTTGGCGTAGGCGTAGAAATCCTCCCCGGGCGCCACGCGGCGATCCATGCCTGCCACATCGAGGCCCTGCGAGGCCGCACCCCCTTGTTTAGGGGCGGATGCCACCAGGGCGGGAACCGTCAAACAGAGGGCCAGGGGGGTGATCAGTCGGCGCATGAAAGAACCTCGGACCCACATGGTGGATCAGATGGTCGGCTTCCGGAAGATGGGGTTCAAAGTTGCGCGCCGGTCTCAGCCTGGAAGACCCTGCGCCACTCCCGCCCGAGGAGGAGCAGCTGGGGTTTCCCTTCCCGGAGAAACAGGGCCCGGTCCCAGGGAAAGCCCGGGAACGTTCGCAGAGGCCCGCCCTCGAAGGGCAGGCTGCGGGTGCGGAACCAGCGCCGGTAGATCAGGTGCCAGTGCCCGTCCACGCGCGTCAGGTAGGCCGACTGAAAGCGGGGCACCCCCTTCACCCGGCGGGCGAAACAGGGCAGGGCCAGGGAAGGGTTCTCCGGAGGCGGCGCGATGCCCTGCTCCAGGGCCGCCAGTTCCACCCAGGGGACGGGCTGAGGGCGGCTGTCGATGCCGGCCAGGGCCCGCATCGCGCTGCGGCAGCCGTGCAGCGCCAGCACCAGGCTGCGCCGGAGCAGCGGCAGCAGCAGGGCCGTGCCGAGCAGGATCGCGGCCAGCACGGCCAGGGCGATGGCCGGATGGCTGTAGGCCAGTGCCAGCAGGGCCACCACGCCCACATCCTCCGCCACGCTGATGGCGATGTGGCTGGTGGGCTCGGGCGCCACATGGGCCAGCAGGCGCAGGCCCATCTTGCTGCCATGGGTGCTGAGGGCGATGGTGCCGCCGGCCAGCATGGCCAGTACCTTGGCCACGGGATGCAGGTCCGCCGCCGCGCCCAGGGCCAGCAGGGCTCCGCCCACAGGCCGGATGAAGGTGTGGACCCCATCCCAGAGGGGCGTCACGAAGGGCACCTTGTCCGCCAGGAATTCCAGGAGGAAGAGGAGCCCCGCCACAGCGAGCACCAGAGGGTGGCTGAGGATGGCCAGATCCGGGGGCAGGCCATGGATCCAGCCGAAGCGCTGGCCCAGGCCCACCAGGAGCACCGTCAGGTAGAGGTTGATTCCCGAGACCGTCGAGAGGCCCAGGATGGCGACGAGGGTCTGCAGAGGGTTCATCTCTAAACCTGTACGACCCCGCCATCCAGGTTGAGGCACTGGCCCACCTGCATGGTGTTGGCCGGGTTCAGCAGCCAGGCGACGCCATGGGCGATCTCCTCGGGCTGGAAGAAACGCTTCACGGGGACGGCGGCCTCGGCCTGGGCCCGGAACGCGGCCTCGGTCTGACCCGTGGCCGCGGCGATCTGGCGGATGCCGGTCTGCGCCATGTCCGTGTCCACCCAGCCCGGAGCCACGGCGTTCACCACAATGCCGCGGTCGATGAGTTCAAGCGCCAGGGCCTTGGCCAGGCCGATGAGGCCATGCTTGGCGGCGCAGTAGGCCCCGTAGCCCGGCACCCCGAAGCGGCCCAGCACGCTGGAGACCAGCACGATGCGGCCCCCGTGGCCCATTCGGGGCAGGAAGGCCCGCACGGTGTTCCAGGGGCCCGTGAGGTCTGCCGCCAGGATCTGATCGAAGAAGGCATCCGAATCCCCATCCACCGGCGTCATGCCCGAAATGCCCGCGGCGGCCACCAGGCCATGCAGAGGCGGCAGGGCACGGGCCACCTCCGCCAGCCGGGCCCGGTCGGTCACATCGGCGCCATGGGTTTCAGCAGTGCCTCCGGCCTGGTGGACGGCTTCGGCGGTGGCGGCCAAACCGGCGGCATCCCGGCCCAGGAGGACCAGATGGGCCGCCTCGGTGCGGGCCAGGTGCAGGGCGCAGGCCCGGCCGATGCCCCGGGAGCCGCCGGTGATGAGGATCGTTCGGGCCATGGGGACCTCCCGCCAAGCTGATGGTTTGGACGCGTCCCTAGAGGGTGCCAGGGGAAGGCTGGCGCGGGGAGGCGGAAGGCCTATCTTTTAGATTCCACGGGAGAAATGGAATGGTCTGTGAGACTCGGGGTGAGCGGCGGCAGGGGTCTGAGCCCAGGGATGCCGACGCCCGGGGGGCCCTTTGGTCCCTTCCCGATGGCCAGCGCCTGCCCAACCTGCTGGAGGCGGCTCCCCTGGTGGTGGGGGATCCTTCCCACCCGGCCCGGTTGCGTCCCTCGGACTTAGAGGACCCTCAGGACTTCCATTCCCGGCTCACGGCCTGGTTGCTGCGCCAGGGCTGAGAAGGGTCCCTGAGCATGAGGCTCTCCTCTAGCCGCAGAGGACGGTGCCCCCGTTCACGTTGAGCACTTCGCCGGTGATGGCGGCGGCCCAGGGGCTCAGGAGGAAGACCAGGGGACCGGCCAGGTCCTCTGCTTCGGGAATGCGACCCAAGGGGAAGTTGGCCGCGATGCGGGCCCGCTGGGCGGCATCCGTGCGCAGGGCCGAGGCGCTCATGTCCGTATCCACCCAGCCGGGGGCCACGGCGTTCACGCGGATGCCGTGGGGGCCCAGTTCCGGGGCCAGGGACTTCACCAGGGAGATGACCGCGCCCTTGCTGGCGGCGTAGGCCCCATGGCCTGCCTCGCCGCGCTGACCGGCGGTGCTCGAGAGCAGCACCAGGTTGCCGCCCCCGGCGCGCTTGAGGGCCGGGATCACTTCGGCGTGCCATCGGAAAAGGCCGGTCACGTTGGTTTCCAGGATGTCCAGCAGCACGCTTTCATCCTCCAGCTCCGCCGGGGTGGCGGCCCAGATGCCCGCGTTGCCCACGAAGGCATCGAGCCCGCCCCAGGCGGCTTCCACCGTGGCCACAGCCACCTGCGCATCGTCGCGGCGGCGCTGGTCGGCGCGGATGGCCAGGACGGTACGCCCCTGATCGGTGAGTTCGGTCTGCAGGCGCAGGGCCTCGTCCTCATGGCGCAGGTAGGTGAAGGCCACGCGGGCGCCCAGGCCCGAGAGCAGGCGCACGGTGGCGGCGCCGATGCCCCGGCTGCCGCCGGTGACGAGGACGCGGTGGTGGGAGAGATCGAGGGTCATGGTTGCTCCGGCGTGCCAGGCACGCCCTGAATTGACGTGCCGGGCACGCGGTGATCTCGTGTGCCCAGCACACGGTGGTCTTGTGTGCCGAGCACACCGGAATCTTGTGTGCCGAGCACACCGGAATCTTGTGTGCCGAGCACACAGCGGTCGTGAAGGCGGGGGATGAGATCGCCCAGCCGGGATTCGGGAACGAGGAAGGCGATGGATACCGTGCTGCTGCCCGTGAGCAGACCGCCCACGGGCTCCTGGCCCAGGGCGGCCAGATGGCGCAAGGCGGCGACCGGATCGGCGCGCAGGCCTTCGCCCACCAGGGCCACCACGGCCCAGCCGGATTCACAGGTCAGGCCCGAGGCGGCGCCGGTGCTGGCGAGGGTGCCCAGCACCTCCGTGGCCGCGTGGGTTTCTGGGCGTACCGCAAGCAGGGTGCCTGCCGGGCTGGCGATGAGGCCGAAGCGCAGGGCGCCGGCTTCCTCCAGGCTGCGGGCCGCTTCCAGGGGCGGTTCCAGTCCCGCCGAGGCCGGAAAGCGCAGCAGGCTGATGCCCTCCTTGTAGGCCACGGAGGTGACGGCCCCCGCCGGGCGGCTGGGGGGATGGGGCAGGATCACGGTGCGGGAAGCGCCGGGGCGCAGCGTGTTGGCCACCACGAGGCGGAATCCCGCGCGGCCACCGGGGGCCAGGGAATCCGCATGCAGCACCTTGGCGCCGAAGGCGCTGAGGGCTTCTGCTTCTCCAAGGCTCATCTGGGGAATGGGCTGGGCTTCCTTCACCAGGCTGGGGTCGGCGGTGAGCACGCCATCGACATCGGTCCAGATCTGCACTTCCTGGGCATCCAGCGCTTCGCCCAACAGGGTGGCGCTGGTGTCGGAACCCCCGCGACCCAGGGTGGTGCTGATCCCTTCGGGTGAGGCGCCCAGGAAGCCCTGGGTCACCCAAAGAGCGCCATCGCTGAAGGCCTGGCGCCAGGGGGCCGCGGCGGTGCGCAACTCATCCAGCTGGGGACGGGCCTTGCCGAAGCGGGAGTCGGTCTTCATGACCTCGCGCACATCCTGGAAGGTGGCGCCGAAGCAGAAGGCGGCCAGATTCGCGGACAGCGTCTCGCCCACGGCCAGGGCTGCGTCGCGGGCCCGGGCCGTGGCCTCGCCCAGCATGGCCATGCCCGTGAGCAGCTGCTCCAAGCGCGCGAAGAGGGGCTCCCAGGCGGGGCGCACGGCTTCCAGGTGGCCCAGTTCGGTGGCCACGCCGAGGTGCCGCGCCTGCAGGGCGGCCAGGATGGATTGGGCCAGGGGCAGGTCGCCGCGGCCTGCGGCCGCGCAGGCATCGATGATCTGATCCGTGGTGCCCTTGAGGGCCGACACCACCACCAGGCCGCCCGAAGGCAGCTCATCCCGGACGATGCCCGCGGCGCGGCGGAGGGCTTCGGCACTGCCCACGGAGCTGCCGCCGAATTTGAGAACTTTCAAGGTCATGCCTGCTTTCCTTTCCCATCCGGGCGTTCCAGGTCGAAGGGCGCTTCCTGGTAGACGAAGTAGTTGAGCCAGTTCGAGAACAGCAGGTTGGAGTGGCCCCGCCAGCGCACCAGCGGTTCGCGGCTGGGATCGTCGCCGGGGAAATAGTTGCGGGGAACGCCGATGGGCAGGCCCTTGCCGAGGTCGCGGACGTACTCGCCCTGCAAGGTACAGGGATCGTATTCCGAATGGCCCGTGACGAAGACCCGTCGGCGATCCGCGGACTGCACCAGATACACGCCAGCCTCGTCGGATTCCGCCAGGAGCACCAGTTCCGGCCGCGCCAGGATGTCCTCGCGGCGGGTTTCCGTGTGGCGCGAGTGGGGCGCGAAGAACTCGTCGTCAAAGCCCTGCACCAGCCGCTCGTTGCGCACCTTCAGCTGGTGGGAGAACACGCCGAACGTCTTCTCGGGCAGGGGATACTTGGGCACGCCATGGTAGTGATGCAGCGCCGCCTGGGCGCCCCAGCAGATGAAGAAGGAGGAGAAGACGTGGGTCTTGGCCCAGTCCAGCACCTGGGTCAGCTCCGGCCAGTAGTCCACCTCCTCGAAGGGCAGGGTCTCCACGGGCGCCCCCGTGACGATGAGGCCATCGAAGCGCTGGTGGCGCACCTCCTCGAAGGAGACGTAGTGCTCCAGCAGGTGTTCGGCGGAAGTGTTCTTCGAGGTGTGGGAGGTCATGTGCAGCAGCGTTACCTCCAGCTGCAACGGCGAGTTGCCGAGCAGCCGCAGGAACTGGGTTTCCGTGGCCACCTTGGTGGGCATCAGGTTGAGGATGGCGATGCGCAGGGGACGGATGTCCTGCTGCAGAGCCTGGTGCTCCTCGATGAGGAACACGTTCTCCGCTTCGAGAATGCCCCGGGCGGGCAGGGAGCTGGGGATCTTGACGGGCATGGCGTCCTCAGGCCTTGGAGAGCGCGAGGTCCAGATCCGCGATGAGATCCTGGATGTTCTCCAGGCCCACGGAAAGGCGGATGAGATCCTCGGTAACGCCGGTGGCTTCGCGCTCGGCGCTCGACAGCTGCTGGTGGGTGGTGCTGGCGGGATGGATGATCAGGCTCTTGGCGTCGCCCACATTGGCCAGGCGGGAGAAGAGCTCCACCCCGTTGATGACGGCCTTGCCAGCCTCCAAACCTCCCTTCACGCCGAAGGTGAGGATGCCGCCGAAGCCCGCGCCCTTGCGGAAGTAACGGCTGGCCGCGGCATGGTTGGCGTTGCTGGCGAGGCCGGGGTAGTTCACCCAGGCCACCTTGGGGTGCTGCTCCAGCCACTGGGCGATGGCGAGGGCGTTTTCGCCGTGGCGCTCCAAGCGCAGGTGCAGGGTCTCGATGCCCTGCAGAATGAGGAAGGCGTTGAAGGGGCTGAGGGCGGCGCCGGTGTCGCGCAGGCCCTCGATGCGGGCCTTGGTGATGAAGGCGGCGGGACCCGCGAGATCGGCCAGCACCGCGCCGTGGTAGGCGGCGAAGGGTTCCGTGAACTCAGGGAACTTGCCGTTCTTCCAGTCGAAGGTGCCGCCATCCACGATGACGCCTGCCACGGAGGTGCCGTGGCCGCCCAGGAATTTCGTGGCGCTGTGCACGACGATGTTGGCGCCCAGGGCCAGGGGGTTCAGCAGGTAGGGGCTGGGCAGGGTGTTGTCCACGATGAGGGGCACACCGGCAGCCTTCGCGATGGCGGCGATGGCTTCGAATTCGGGCACGTCCAGCTTGGGGTTGCCCAGGGCCTCGATGTAGATGGCGCGGGTTTCGGGTTTGATCGCGGCGCGGAAGGCCTCGGGCTTCGTAGAGTCCACGAAGGTGGTGGTGATGCCGTTGCGAGGCAGGGTGTGGTGCAACAGGTTGTAGGTGCCGCCGTAGAGGTTGTCGCCGGCCACGATGTGATCACCGCCGCGCAGCAGCGTGTTGAGGGTGAGCGTGATGGCCGCCTGGCCTGAAGCCACGGCCAGGCCCGCGATGCCGCCTTCCAGCTGGGCCACCCGTGTTTCCAGCACGGCCGTGGTGGGGTTCATGATGCGGGTGTAGATGTTACCCGGCACTTCCAGGTTGAAGAGCGCGGCGCCGTGTTCGGCGGAATCGAACACGTAGCTGGTGGTCTGGTAGATGGGCAGGGCGCGGCTCTTGGTGTCGCTGTCGGCGACCTGGCCGCCGTGGAGGGCGATGGTTTCAAATTGAGGATGCGTGGCGCTCATGGCGGCTCCTGAAAAGAAGGTGAGAAAGCCGAGGCTCTGTCGTCCAAGCAAGTCCAGGAAAAGTCAAAAAAGCCGAAGGGGCCCGATTGCTCGGGCCCCTTCGGCGTGTTGTCAGTCTCGACACAGCTCGACATCTCTCCGCAATCGATTGATCACGGCAGGAATTGGCACCTTGCTTTCGCAGGTTGCCAAGGTTTCACAGGGCCCGTCCCTCCACCTTTCTGGATAACTCGCTATGGAACTGACAAAGAACTCGTACGAACATCAAGTGTGGCACAACCCCATCTCGGGTCAAGGGGCCCGGTTCTTCTGAAGGGTGTTCGCATGGCTGAGTGGCGCCGTTCCGTCTGTCCCTTCGATTGCCCTGACGCCTGCGGGATGCTGGTGGAAGTTGAAGATGGGCGGGCTCTGTCCGTGAAGGGCGACCCCGACCATTTCTACAACCAGGGCACGCTCTGCCCCAAGATGGCCCGCTACGAACGCAGTGTGCATGCCCCCGAACGCCTGACGACGCCGCTGCGGCGAACGGGCCCCAAGGGCAAGGGTCTCTTCGAACCCATCAGTTGGGACGCGGCCCTGGAGGAGGTCGCCCGGCGCTGGAAGGACATCCTGGCCCAGTGGGGCGGCGAAGCCATCCTGCCCTACTCCTATGCGGGCACCATGGGTCTGCTGCAGCGGAACGCGGGCCACCCCTTCTTCCACCGGCTCGGCGCCTCCCGGCTGGACCGCACCATCTGCACACCCGCGAAGGCCGCGGGCCAGGCCGCGGTGCTGGGCACCACGCCCGCTCCGGAGCCCGAGGCGGTATTGAGCGCGGACCTGGTGGTGCTCTGGGGCATCAACGCCCTGGCCACCAACCTGCACGGCTTCCAGTTCGTGCGTGAGGCCCGGCGCCGGGGCGCGAAGGTGTGGGCGGTGGAGACCTACCGCACCGCCACCACCGATCAGGTGGATCATGTGCTGCTGGTTCGTCCCGGCACCGACGGCGTGCTGGCCGCAGGTGTGATGCACCTGATGGTGGAGAACGGCGCCCTCGACGAGGCCTTCCTTGGACAGCACGTGGTGGGCTTCGAGGCCTTCGCGCGGGAGGTGCTTCCCCAGTTCCCTCCTGCCGTGGTGGCGGCCCGGACTGGCGTCGATGAAGCCGCCCTGCGGGCGTTCGCGGAGGCCTACGGTGCGGCCTTGAACCCGCAGATCCAGGTGGGAGGTGGCATCACGCGGTACGGCAACGGCGCCATGACCACGCGCCTCATCCTCTGCCTGCCCGCGCTCCAGGGCGCCTACCTCAAACCGGCGGGCGGCGCCTTCCTGGGCACCGCCACCGGCGGGGCCGTTCCCATGCAGCAGCTCATCCGGGAGGATTTCCAGGCCCGGCCCACCCGGCTGGTGAACATGAACCAGCTGGGCGCGGCGCTCGACCCCGCGGCGGAAGGGCCGGTGAAATCGCTCTACGTCTACCATTCCAATCCTGCCGCCGTGGCGCCGGACCAGGGTGCGGTCCGCGCCGGGCTGCTGCGGGAGGATCTCTTCACCGTCGTCCATGAGCGGTTCCTCACGGATACAGCCCGTTACGCGGATCTTGTGCTGCCCGCCACGAGTTCTCTCGAACATCCGGACCTCTACCGCTCCTACGGTCACTATGGCCTCCAGCGCGTGCGCGCCGCGGTTTCGCCCGTGGGCGAGAGCCGCTCCAACTGGGCCACCTTCCAGGCCCTGGCGGCCCGCATGGGTTTCGAGGAGTCCCTGTTTCGGCAGAGCGAGGACGAGGTGATCGAGGCCCTGCTCTCCGGTTCGAATCCCTGGCTGGAAGGAGCGGACCGCAGCGCTCTGGCCGAGGGCCGCGTCGTGCGCATGCAACCGCCGGGCCGCCGCCCACCCTTCGGGACCCCCAGCGGCAAGGTGGAGATTCTGAATCCGCGCGAGCCGGAGCCCCTGCCCAGGCCTCTGCCCAGCCACTCGGAAGGCGACCCCCATCCCCTGGCCCTGGTGACAGCGCCTTCCCTCTACAGCCTGAACAGCACCTTCCAGGAACGCGAAGACCTGCCCGCGCGGAAGATCGCCTCGACGCTGCGCCTCTCGCCGGAGGATGCCAAGGCGCGGGCCATCGCGGGTGGTGATGAGGTGATCGCCTTCAATGATCGGGGCGAGGTGAGGTTGGTGGCGGAAGTCACGGAACGGGTGCCCAAGGGCGTGGCCGTGGTGGAAGGTGTGGCGTGGTCTGCCTTCTCCAAGGGACGCGCCACCGTCAACGCGCTGACCAGCCAGCGGCTCACGGATCGGGGCGGTGGCAGCACGTTCTACGACAACCGCATCGAGGTGAAGCGGGCCTGATCCATGCAAAGCAGGGTTGCCGCGGATGAACACGGATGAACACAGATGAGAACCCGGGGCTTTTCATCCGTGTGAATCCGTGTGCATCTGTGGCCAAAAGAAAAGGAATTTTGGAAGCAGAGGAAGGCGGAAGTGCGGAGGAAAGCGGAGAAGAACGACATGCTGCTCTCCGCTTTCCTCCGCCCCTCTGCCACCCTCCGCTTATTCCATTCCTTTCCATCGGTGGATCCGAATGAAACATTCCAGCCACGGTTTCACAGGGATGAACGCGGATGAATGGCGGGTTTCCAATTCCTTTGAATCCCGCGCGCATGTGCGGCCAAAGCATTGCTTTGAATGTTGCCTAGAAGGGAACCGCCGCTCAGATCACCCAGTCTTCCGCGGTGACGGGCGAGGTGTCCGGGAAGAGGTCCAGGCGCCGGGGCTTCACGAAGATCTTCTGGCCCACGGCGAGGTTGAGCTGACCCAGTTCCTCGGTGGTCAGGTGGGCTTCCAGATCGGACTGATCGTGAGCGGCGGAGAGGCGCACACGGGCCAGGGGGCCCGTGGACTGGATGCGGACGATGGTGGCGGGCAGGGCACCGGGACTCGCTTCCAGGGCGAGGTCCAGGTCATGGGGGCGCAGGTAGCCTTCCACCCGCGCACCTTCTTCATGGGCAGGCCCGGCCACGGAGACGGAGGCCTCACCCACCTGGAAGTGGCCGTTGCGGATGCGCCCGCGGAAGCGGTTCACCTGGCCGATGAACTGGTAGATGAAGGGCGTGGCGGGGTTGTCGTAGACCTCCTGAGGCGTCCCGTCCTGCTCGATGCGCCCCTGGTGAAGCACCACGATGCGATCCGCCACCTCCATGGCCTCCTCCTGGTCATGGGTCACAAAGACGGAGGTGAGGCCGGTCTGTTCGTGGAGGCGTCGCAGCCATTGGCGCAGCTCAGCCCGCACCTGGGCGTCGAGGGCGCCGAAGGGCTCGTCCAGCAGCAGCACCTCGGGTTCGATGGCCAGGGCCCGGGCCAGGGCCACGCGCTGGCGCTGGCCGCCGCTCAGCTGATCCGGCATGCGGTGGCCGGCCCAATCGAGATGCACCATGGTGAGCACCTTCTGCACCCGCTCCTTGATCTCGGCCTTGGAGGGGCGCTCCCAGCGGGGCCGGACGCGCAGGCCAAAAGCCACGTTCTCGAAGACCGTCATGTGGCTGAAGAGGGCGTAGTGCTGGAAGACGAAGCCCACCTTCCGCTTGGTGTGGATGGAGGGCTTGGCGTCGCCATGGATGCGCACGCCGCCGACATCGGGTGCTTCCAGGCCCGCGATGATGCGCAGCAGGGTGGTCTTGCCCGAGCCCGAAGGCCCCAGCAGGGCCACCAGCTGGCCCTCGGGAATGGCCAGGGACACCTCCTTCAGGGCATTGAAGCTGCCGAAGCGCTTGGAAACGGAATCGATGTGGATGCTCATGGGAGGGTCTCGGGTTTCAGGCTTTGATCACGGCGCCGCTCGGCGAGGGCCTTGAGGGCCAGGGTCACCAGGGCCAGCAGGCTGAGGGCTGAGGCGCAGGCGAAGGCCGCGACGAACTGGTACTCGTTGTAGAGGGTCTCGATGTGGAGGGGCAGGGTGTTGGTCTCGCCGCGGATGTGGCCCGAGACCACGCTCACGGCACCGAATTCGCCCATGGCGCGCGCGCTGCACAGAATCACGCCGTAGAGCAGGCCCCACTTCACCGAAGGCACGGTCACCCGCCAGAAGGTCTGCCAGCCGCTGGCGCCCAGCATGCGGGCGGCTTCCTCCTGGTCGCAGCCCTTGGCCTGCATGACCGGCGTGAGCTCGCGGGCCACGAAGGGAAAGGTCACGAAGGTGGTGGCCAGCACGATGCCGGGCGTGGCGAAGATGAGGCGCACATCATGGTCGGCCAGCCAGGGTCCGAACCAGCCCTGCGCGCCGAAGAGCAGCACGAAGACCAAGCCCGAGATCACCGGTGACACCGCGAAGGGAAGGTCGATGAGGCTGGTGAGCAGGTTCCGTCCCCTAAAGTCGAACTTACCCAGCAGCCAGGCCGCCGTGAGGCCGAAGGCCGTGTTGAGGGTCACGGCGATGCCCGTGGCCAGCAGGGAGAGGCGGATGGCGTGCCAGGTTTCCGCATCCTCGAAGGCCTTGAGGTAGGCGGTGGTGCCCTGCTTGAAGGCCTCGGTGAACACGGCGGCCAGGGGCACCAGGAGGAAGAGGGCGAGGTAGCCCAGGGCCACGAAGATGAGCAGCCAGCGGACGGGCAGGGATTCGCGGCGGGCGACGGAGATGCGCGGTGAGTCAGCCACGGGCGGCCCCCGGGTGCAGCCTGGCCTGCAGGCGGTTGATGGCAAAGAGCAGCACGAAGGAGATCAGCAGCAGCAGGGTGGCGATCACCGTGGCGCCGATGTAGTCGTACTGCTCGAGCTTGCTGATGATGAGGAGGGGCGGGATCTCCGTGCGGAAGGGCAGGTTGCCGCTGATGAACACCACGGAGCCGTACTCGCCCAGGGCCCGGGCGAAGGCCAGCGTGAAACCTGAGAGGAGGGCGGGCGCCAGATGCGGCAGCACCACCCGCCGCAGGGTCTGGAAGCGGCTGGCACCCAGGCAGGCGGCGGCCTCCTCCTGCTGGGCGTCCAGTTCCTCCAGCACGGGCTGCACGGTGCGCACCACGAAGGGCAGGCCGATGAAGGTGAGGGCCACCAGCACGCCCAGCGGCGTATAAGCCACCTTGAAGGGCAGCAGGTGGCCGAGCCAGCCCTCCGGCGCGTAGAGCTTGGTGAGGGCGATGCCCGCCACGGCCGTGGGCAGGGCGAAGGGCAGGTCGACCATGGCATCCACCACCCGCTGGCCCGGGAAGGTGTAGCGCACCAGCACCCAGGCCACGAGCACGCCGAACACCAGGTTCAGCACGGCCCCTCCGAGGCTGGCCAAGAGGCTCAGCCGCAGGGAGGCCAGTACGCGGGGATCGGAGACGGTGTGCCACACCTGGGCCACGGTCGCCCCGCTGGCCTTCACGACCAGGGCCGCCAGAGGAATCAGCACGATGGCGCTGAGGTAGGCCAGGGTGAGGCCCAGGCTGAGGCCAAAACCAGGGAGAGAGCGGCGCGTGAGGGAGCGGGTGGAGGAAGCCATGGAGAACCTAGCGAACGGCGGAGATCTGATCGAAGAGGCCGCCATCCTTGAAGTGGATGTCGTGGGCCTTCTTCCAGCCGCCAAAGGCCTCATCGATGGTGAAGAGCTTCAGCTTGGGAAAGCTGTGACTGGCGGCGCTGGCGGCCTTCTCGTTGCGGGGGCGGAAGTGGTGCTTGGCCACGATGCGCTGGCCTTCGTCGCTGTAGAGGTAGTCCAGGTAGGCCTTGGCCACGGCGGTGGTGCCGCGCTTGGCGGCCACTTTTTCCACCAGGGCCACGGGCGGCTCGGCCAGGATGCTGACGCTGGGCACCACGATGTCGAACTTGTCCTTGGTGGCGCCTTCGAGGGCGAGGAAGGCCTCGTTCTCCCAGGTCACCAGAACATCGCCGATGCCGCGTTCGATGAAGGTGGTCGTGCTCCCGCGGGCGCCGGAATCCAGCACGGGCACGTTGCGGTAGACCGCGGTGATGTAGGCCTTGGCCTTGGCGTCGTTGCCGCCAGGGGCGCGGAGGGCCTGGCCGTACTCGGCGAGGTAGTTCCAGCGCGCGCCGCCGCTGGTCTTGGGATTGGGCTGGATGACCTGGATGCCGGGGCGCACCAGATCGTTCCAGTCCTTGATGCCCTTGGGATTCCCCTTGCGCACCAGGAACAGGATGGTGGAGGTGTAGGGCGTGCTGTTCTGGGGCAGCTTCTTCTGCCAGTCGGCGGGCAGCAGAGCGCCCTTCTCCGCCAGGGCGTCGATGTCACCCGCCAGGGCGAGGGTCACCACGTCGGCCTGCAGGCCGTCGATGACGGCGCGGGCCTGCTTGCCGCTGCCACCGTGGGACTGATTGATGGTGACGGTCTGGCCAGTCTTGGCCTTCCACTGCTTGGCGAAGGCGGCGTTGAAATCCTGGTACAGCTCGCGGGTGGGGTCATAGGACACGTTGAGAAGCTTCACCTCCTGGGCCTGGAGGCCAAGGGCTAAGGTGGCGATGAGGGTGAGGCTGCGGGTGATGCGATTCATGGGTTCAATCCGAGGAAAGAGGGTGGGGTCGAAGAAAAGGGCGTCTGGAAAGGGCGGCGTGGATGCGGCTTCGACAGGGACAGCGCATGGTGTCTCCTTGCTTGGGGGTTGGCGTGGGGCCTACTCGGCGCCGCGGATGAAGCCGGCGGCCACGGTGGCGTGGGTGGTTTCGTCCACCAGGATGAAGGCGCCGGTGGCGCGGTTCTCCCGGTAGGGGTCGACGGGCAGGGGCTGCTGGAGTTTCAGGTTGAGCTGCGCGATGTCGTTCATGGCCAGACGCGTTTCCAGTTCCCGTTGCAGGCTGTTCAGATCCAGCCGTTGGGCGGTCCCATGGAGGATGGCGCGGGTCTCGCGGCTGCCGTGGCGCAGCAGGTAGCGGCCCCCGGGCCGCGACGGGGCCTCGGACAGCCAGCAGAGGTCCACATCCAGGCTGCGGGCCGAGATCGGCGGTTGCGCCGCATCGGCCAGTAGGTCGCCCCGGGAGATGTCAAGGTCATCCTCCAATTCAAGGGTGACGCTCTGACCGACGATGGCCTCGACCAGCTGCCGCTCGCCGAGGTGGATGGCCTTCACGCGGCTGTGGCGGCCCGAGGGCAGCACCGTGAGGGCATCGCCCACCTTCACGCGGCCCGAGGCCACACGCCCCGCGTAGCCGCGGAAGTCCTGATGGGGGCGGATCACCCATTGCACGGAGAGGCGGAAGGGCAGCTCCTCGCGGCCATCCTCCAGGGCAGCGGATTCCAGCAGCTCGACGAGGGTGGGGCCCTCGTACCAGGGCAAATTGTCGCCGCGGTCCACCACCAGATCTCCGGCGAGGGCGGACAGGGGCAGGAAGGTGAGGTCCTCGGCGCCCAGTTCCTGCGCGAAGGCAAGCACATCGGCACGGATGCGCTCGAACACGGCCTGGTCGTAGCCCACCAGATCCATCTTGTTGACCACGACGACCAGGTGGCGGATGCCCACGAGATGCGCCAGCGTGAGGTGGCGGCGGGTCTGGGTGAGCACGCCCTTGCGGGCATCCACCAGGATCAGCGCCAGGTCGGCGGTGCTGGCGGCGGTCACCATGTTGCGCGTGTACTGCTCGTGGCCCGGCGCGTCCGCGATGATGAAGCTGCGTTTCCCCGTGCTGAAGTAGCGGTAGGCCACGTCGATGGTGATGCCCTGTTCCCGCTCGGCCTGGAGGCCGTCCGTGAGCAGGCTCAAGTCCACTTCCGCATGGCCGCGCTTCTGGCTGGTGCGTTCGATGGCCTGAAGGGCGTCGGCCAGGATGGCCTTGCTGTCGTAGAGCAGGCGCCCGATGAGCGTGCTCTTGCCGTCATCCACGCTGCCGCAGGTGAGGAAGCGCAGCACGCCCAGGTCCGCGTGGATCGGCTGGCTGTCTGCCTGGGGTTCGATGGGAGTCGAGATGGCCATCAGAAGTAGCCCTCCTTCTTGCGCTGTTCCATGGAGGCTTCGCTGGTCTGGTCGTCCAGGCGGGTGGCGCCCCGCTCGGTGAGTTCCGTGGTGGCGGTCTCCAGCAGGATGTCGGCCACGGTGTGGGCCGTGCTGCGCACAGGGGCCGTGCAGGTGATGTCGCCCACGGTGCGGAAGCGCACGGAGAGGTGCTGCACGTCGTCGCCCGGCTTCGCGGGTGTGAGCGGCGTGACGGGCACCAGCGCGCCATCCTTGCGCACCACCACCTCGCGTTCATGGGCGAAGTAGATGCTGGGCAGTTCCAGCCCCTCCCGCTCGATGTACTGCCACACATCCAGCTCCGTCCAGTTGGAGATGGGAAAGGCGCGGATGTTTTCGCCGGGATCGATGCGGGCGTTGTAGAGATCCCACAGTTCGGGCCGCTGGTTCTTGGGATCCCACTGGCCGAAGGCGTCGCGGAAGGAGAAGATGCGCTCCTTGGCCCTGGCCTTTTCCTCGTCGCGCCGCGCACCGCCGATGCAGGCATCAAAGCCGAACTCGGCGATGGCATCCAGCAGGGTGACGCTCTGGTGGCGGTTGCGGGCCTCCAGGGGGGACTTCAGCACGATGCGGCCTTCGCGGATGGAATCCTCCAGGCTGCGCACGAGGAGCCGTTCGCCCAGCTCGGCGGCGCGCTGGTCCCGAAAGGCGATCACTTCCTCGTAGTTGTGGCCGGTGTCGATGTGCAGCAGCGGAAACGGGAAGCGGCCGGGCCGGAAGGCCTTCTCCGCCAGGCGCAGCAGCACGAGGCTGTCCTTGCCGCCGCTGAAGAGCAGCACGGGATTGGCGCACTGGCCCGCCACCTCACGCAGGATGTGGATGGCCTCGGCCTCGAGCCAGTCGAGGTGGGAGAGCGTGGGCGTGGCAGACGGAAGGGCGGGGGTCATCGGGTTTCCTGAGGGGTCTTCGGTGAGGGATCTTTGGCGTGCAGGCCGCATTCCTTGTGCTCGGGGGTTTCCCACCACCAGCGGCCGGCGCGGATGTCTTCGCCGGGGCCCACGGCGCGGGTGCAGGGGGCGCAGCCGATGCTGGGGAAGCCCTGGTCGTGGAGGCGGTTGTAGGGCACCTCGTGTTGGCGCACATGAGCCCAGGTCTGCTCCAGACTCCAGTCGGCCAGGGGGTTGATCTTGAGGATGCCGCCGTGGGCGTTGTCGATCTCGAAACGCTCCAGGCCCGTGCGCGTGGGCGCCTGGTCGCTGCGCAGGCCCGTGATCCAGGCATCGGCGCCCGTGAGGGCGCGGGAGAGGGGCTCCAGCTTGCGGATGGCGCAGCAGGCCTTCCGCAGCTCCAGCGTCTGGTAGAAGGCGTTGGGGCCGTGGCTGTTGACGTAGGCTTCCACGGCCTCGTGGCGGGGGAAGTAGGTTTCGATGGGCAGGCTGTAGCGGCGCCGAAGGGCCGAAAGGGTGTCGTAGGTTTCGGGGTTCAGGCGGCCCGTGTCCAGGAAGAAGATGCGGGGCGCTCGGGGCAGCCGCGACAGGAGATCGACGACGGCCACATCCTCCAGGCCCAGGCTGCAGGCAAAGGCCAGGCGATTGCCGAAGGTTTCGGCGGCGAAGGCCAGCACCTGTTCCGCGCTGGCGCCCTTGAACCGGGCGTTGAGGTCCATGACCTCGTGCAGGGCCAGCCGCTTGCTGGGTTCGGGCTTCGCGCTCAAAGCGGCACCTCCAACCTTTGCTTCAAGGCCTCGAGCCCGAAGCGGATGGAGAAATCGCCGAGCCTTTCCCCGGCCTGGCCCTCGGCCTTCCAGAGGGTGAAGAGCTCGTCGAGCACGGGCCCCAGGGCCTCGATGGACACTTTCTGAAGGACTTCCTGAGCCATCCGAGTGCCTTCCACATGGCCTCCGAGGTAGAGGGCGTACTTGCCGGGGGTTTGGCCGACCAGGGCGAACTCGGCGGCATAGGGCCGGGAGCAGCCGTTGGCGCAGCCGGCGACGCGGAACACCGGCGCGCGATCCGCCAGGCCGTGATCTTCCAGTCGGGTTTGGATCACCTCCAGCAGCTCGGGCAGGGCCCGCTCCGCTTCGGTGATGGCCAGGCCGCAGTAGGGCAGGGCCACGCAGGCCAGGGCCCGGTCGAAGAGGGGCGCGGGGCTGTGGATGCCGAGGCCGCGCGCCTGGAAGAAGGCAGCCACTTCGTCCTTGGCCGCCTCGGGGATGCCGATGAGGATGGCGTCCTGATCGGGTGTGAACTGCACGCCCAGCTGGAAGCGCTCGACCAACTCCCGCAACGCGGCCTTGAGCGGCCCGGCCACGCGGCCCGAGAGGGTGTGCAGGCCCAGGGCCCACGTTCCATCGGTGCGGGGGAGCCAGCCCAGGGTGGAGGTTGTGCGCCAGGGTGGCAGGTCACGGTCGGTGAAGATCAAGCCCGCGCGGGCTTCCACTTCGGCGCGCAGCCAGGCCAGGCCCTTTTGGGCGACGACGTACTTGAGCCGTGCCCGGCGCCGATCCCCGCGGTTGCCGTGATCGCGGTGGACGCCCACCACGGCCTCGGCCACCTTCAACGCGGCGTCCGCGGGAATCCAGCCCAGCAGATCGGCCAGACGGGGGAAGGTGGTGGCGTCGTTGTGGGTCATGCCCATGCCACCGCCGGCCAGCACGAAGTAGCCGTCGATGGTTCCCTCGGCGCCATCCTTGAACGTGGCGGCGAAGGCCAGATCGTTGGTGTAGACGTCCACCGCGTTCTCGCCCGCCGCGGTGACGGAGATCTTGAACTTGCGGGGCAGGTAGGTGTCGCCCAGCACGGGCTCGGATTCAGAGGCCGTGTCCACCTTTTCGCCATCCAGCCACACTTCGGCGTAGGCCTTGGCGTGGGCCCGGAAATGGTTGGAGAGCTGCAGGGCCACGGCGTCGAGCTGGGCCAGATCGGCGCGACCCCAGGGGTTGGGGGCCTGGGTGACGTTGCGCACCACGTCGCCGCAGGCGCCCTGGGTGGTTTGCAGCGCCGCGTGGAGGCCCTGCAACACGGCCTTCGCATCGCCCTTCACCACGCCATGCAGTTCGAGGCTCTGGCGCGTCGTGATGCGCAGGCTGCCATCGGCGAAGATGTCGGCGATGCGATCCCAGGCCAGGTACTGGGATGCCTCCAGACGGCCGCCGGGGATGCGCCCCCGCACCATGAGCACGGGGTGCTTGGGAGTCTCGGGCGCCTTGTCGCGGTTCTTCTGCTGGTAGAGGCCGTGGAACTTCAGCAGGGTTTCCGAATCCTTGCTGAAGCCTTCGGCCTCACCGGCCAGTTCTTCGGCCAGGGTGCCACGCAGGTGCCGCGATTCGCGCTTGAGGGCTTCAACAGGATGCTCGGCAGACGGGGTGCTCATGGCAGCTCCGGGGTGGAGGGACGGGGCGAGGGGAAGTAGGCGGTGCGGAAATCGGCGAGCAGTTTCTGGAGCGCCCGGCTGCGAACCTCGGGGGGGAGACGGCGGGCCTGCTGGCGGAGATCGACGAGAGCTTGCAGGTCGGGATCGTCGGGGATGAGGTCTTCCAGGGCGAGGCGGAGGGCGCGGGACAGGCCGGCGAAGGCGCCTTCGGTGGAGATGGCCAGGGTCCAGGGGCCCCGGCGGAGGGTGCTGGCGAAGAGGGCATCGCAGGAGGGGGGATCGTCCACGGCGTTGATCCAGATGCCCCGCTGGCGGGCCTGGCTGGCGATGCGGGCGTTGGCCTCTGGATCGTTGGTGGCAGATACCACGAGGTGGGTGCCGTCCAGATCGCCAGCTTCGAAAGGTCTTTCCAGCAGGTGCACGGGGTGGCCTTCGGCTTCCAGGCGGAAGTCGGCAGAGAAGCGGGTGGCCACGGCACGGAGGGTGACGCCGGTCGGCAACAGCGACCGGAGCTTAGCCTGCGCGACGCTCCCGCCCCCCACGAGAAGCACCTGCTTCTCCTTGAGATCGAGAAAGAGCGGCAGCAGGGTCATGGGTCTCCGTGTGGAAGGCATCGGCGGGAAGGGAGAGGGCGCGGTGCCGGATGGCGGCGCCCAGGTAGACAAGCCCCGGGCCCTTGGTGTGGGCGCGGACATGCCCCTCGGCGGCGAGGCGCAGGTTGGAGAGGGTGGTGCTCTGGCCTTCGCAAAAGGCCCGTTCCACCAGGGCGACGGGCAGGTCCGGGGAGGCCCCGTGCTCCAGCAGCCGCTGGGCCACGGCCTGCAGCGATCGCGTGCCCATGAAGATGGCCAGGGTGGCTTCGGTGTGGGCCAGCTCGGCCCAATCGGTGGTGGATTCCAGCAGGTGGTGGCCTTCGAGGATGCGGATCTCCCGGGACACGCCCCGGTGGGTGAGGGGGATGCCCGAGGCCGCCGCAGCGCCCTGGAGGGCGCTGACGCCGGGGATCACCTCGAAGGGGATGCCAGCTTCGGCCAGGGCCCGGGCTTCTTCGCCGCCGCGCCCGAAGATGAAGGGATCGCCGCCCTTGAGCCGCACCACGCGACGGCCCGCCTGGGCGTGCCAGAGGAGCAGCTCGTGGATGCGTTCCTGGGTCATGCCCAGGCCGCCGCAGCGTTTGCCAGCGGGGATGGCCAGGGCCTTTTCCGGGAAGAAGGCCCTGAAATCCGGCTCCAGCAGGGCGTCGAAGAGGATGACGTCAGCCGCTTCCAGGGCCCGGAGGCCGCGCAGGGTGATGAGGTCCGGCGAGCCGGGACCGGCTCCTACCAGGCTGACGAAGCCGGGCTGGGTCTCGGGTGCGGATGGGTGCGGCATGAAGGTTCCTGGGTGGTAGGGGGTCAGGGCCTGGAGGCCTTGACGCTCCGGCGCGATCCAAAAATCAGAGGGGCCCGATGTGTTCGGGCCCCTCTGTGCGTCTGTCGATGTGGACAGCTCGGCATCTATCCGACGGCGGGAACCGTCGGCAGGAATTGGCACCTTGCTTTCGCAGGTTGCCAAGGTTTCACAGGGCCCGTCCCTCCACCTTTCTGGATAGCGCGCTATGGAGCTGGCAAGGATTCCGGTGTCACGACCCCGCGAGGTCTGATGAAAAGATAATCAATTTGATGCCCTTTTTCAATGCTTATTTTTGAATGAAAAAATCATGATGGCGGGAAAATTATAACTAAATCAATTAAGTAATAATTCCAAACCCGCTTCCTTTCGGGCAGGGCTCCGCCCGGCTCCCCAGGGTGGGGCGCCAGTCGAAGCCTCGGCCGGGTGGTCCTGGGCCCTGGCTGCCATCCGCCCACGGGGGCGGAGCCCAGGGACTCAGGAACCCCGTGTGCTACTGAGCGACCTTGAAGTCGACGCTGGCGTTCTGCGTGTCCCAGGCCAGGGCCAGGCTGCCGCCCTGCTGGGTCATGTTCACGAAGGAGAAGGTGAGCTGGTCCAGGGAGAGGTGCCCCTTGGCCAGCTTCATAGGCACGCGCACCACATCGAACTTCGGATCGTAGTTGGTGGCGCCCCAGGTGGCCTTCTTTTCGTTGGCGTCCCACTTGGTGAGGGCGGGCTGGGAGGAGAGGATGAAGGTCCAGGCCCCTTCCTTCAGCTCGACGAAGAGGCTGTATTCGCCAGCGGCGACGTTCTTGCCCCCGATGACGAGCGGCACTTCCGTCTTGAAACGGGTGGTCTGGTTGGCGCCCGCCCGCCACACGGGGTCGCCGCTGGACACGGCCTTGCCGTACTCGGCGCCCTTGCCGAAGATGTCGGCCCGACCACGCAGGATCGGGGCGCTGTAGTCCACGGTGATCCACTTGCCGTCCTGATAGCGGGGGGCGGCGCCGGGTTTGGGCTCAGCCCACTTGCCCGCCACCTGGGTGGCGGCCTGGGCCTTGGGGCTGGCGGCAGGGCGGGGTGCCGGGGCGGGGGTCGCCGCAGGCGCGGCGGTCGCGGCGGGAGCGGGCTGCTGGGCCGCGACGGTCATCGCCGCCAGGGCGAGCAAGGGTAAAACAAGGTTCGGCTTCATGGTGCCTCCGGGTTGGGGATTCCGACCGACAGTAGCAGAGGCTGGTGATTTTCAGGCCCACGAGGTTCCGGTTCGCCGGCCTCCGTTGGTCTCGTCGGGGAGGGCGATTCAAAGCCGCTTCGGCCTTTCCATGCACGAAGGGCACGGAAAGCTCCGCGCCCTTCGCCGTTCAACGCTGGTTGGTTCAGGACATTCGGGACTACTTCCCGTTGCCGTTCACGGTGTTGGGTGTGTACGTCCCCGGCGAGCTGTCGAGGGAGAAGCCGGTTCCGCTGTTACCGGTCACGGTGTTGCCCGTGACCACCGAACCGCTGCAGGAGGAAAGGGAGACTCCCCAGCCCGTGTTGTTGACAACGGTGTTGCCCGTGACGGTGACATTGGTCGCGTGCTGGTAGATCTTGATCCCGCCATCCAGGTTGTTGTGGATGTTGTTATTCCGGATGATGTTGTTGTCGCAGTCCGAGAACGCAATGCCGCCGTCGTGGTAGCCCGCGCCGCCGTTCCCGTAGAACTCGCAGTTCTCGAGAATGGTTCCGGTTGTGAAGGTGTAGGTGTAGTCCGCATCGCTGGCCCCCTGCTGGAATCCGCCGCCGACGTTGCCGAAGAACGTGCAGCCGGTGACGTGGACGTCGTAGCAGGCCTGCCCGGCATTGGGTTCGATGTCGATGCCGCACTGCGGGTTGGTCCCGTGGGTGTTGGAGAACGTGGAGTTCTGAACCAGCATTCCCTTGACGCTGGTGATTGACATCCCCTGGCGCCGGTTGTTGTCGCAGACCACGCTGGACACGGTGATGTTGGAGCAGTCATCGGACACGTAGATGCCATCCGACCAGGAGTCTCGGCATGTCACGCCGGACACGGTGATGTTGCTGGCCGTGTTGATGGAGATGCACATGAACCCTTCGGAGGCGGGGCCGGTGTGCGTGGCGCGGTCGCCCTGCACGGTGCCGGAACCGGAAATGGTGACGTTGGAGACCCCGCGCACCCTGACCACATCGCCCTGAGTGCCAGAGTTGGTGATGCATTTCAGGACAGCGCCGGCATCAAGGAACAGGGTCATGTTGCTCTTGAGGATGATGCCGGCATCGTTGTCCCGGGAGGCATTGATCATGTAGGTGCCGGCGGGCACGAGCACTGTTCCGCCGGAAGCAATGGCGCGGATCGTGTTCTGGATGGCCAGTGTGTCATCGGTCAGTCCGTCGCCCTTCGCGCCATAGGTCTTGACGCTCGTGCCGGCGGGCGTGGAGGCTGAAGCCGTTACCGTGATGCTGGCAGTTCCGGCCTTGGTGCCGTCCTGCGCGCTCATGGCCGTCACCACGTCCGCGCCGCCCGTGGACGGAGCGGTGTAGAGGCCCGTGCTGGTGATGCTGCCGCGCTGGGAGGACCAGGTGACCGCGGAGTTGTAGGTCCCGGTGCCTGCGACCGCGGCGGTGAATTGCTTCTGGACACCCACGTTCAAGGTCAGGGAGGCGGGGCTCACGGAAACGGCGCTGATGGTTGAAACGCTCGCCACGGTGACGCTGGCGGCGGCTGTCTTGGTCGGATCCTGCACGCTGGTGGCGGTCACCACGTCCGTGCCGCTGGCCGCTGGGGCGGTGTAGAGGCCCGTGCTGGAAATGGTGCCCAGCTTGGCCGACCACGTGAGGGTGGCGTCGTAGTTCCCCGTCCCCGTGACGGTCGCAGTGAACTGCTTCTGCGTGCCCGTGTCCAGAGTCCAGCTGGTCGGGCCGACGGTTATCGAGGAGACCTTGGAGCGGTGGATGCCCACCTGGCCACGGGCTGACTTGCTGGGCTCCGCGATGCTGGTGGCGGCCACCACATGGTTGCCCTCTGTGGCGGGAGCCACGTACGTGACCGTGTTGCCGCTGCCGGTGATGGTGCCGACATCGCCATTGCCGTTCTGGATGCCGTCCACGGTCCAACTGACTGCGGTGGTGGCTGATCCCAGGACCTGGGCGGTGACCGGCAACGTCTCGCCAACATTGATGTCTGCCGGGGCCCCCTGGAGGGTCACGGTCACCGGGCTGGCGGGCGGCGGAGGCGGCGCCTCAACCGGCTTGCTTCCCCCAGAGGAGCCCGTGCTGCTTCCTCCGCAGGCGCTCAAAACCATCATTCCAGCCAGGGTCATTCCTTGAATGGCGTGGAGCCGGGTACCTTTCCTCGCTGCGTCCATGAAAACCTCCGCGGAGGTCAAGGCAACGGAGGTGCCGCGGAGGTCGGTGAAGCGTCACAAAATAAATTGTTTATTTCGTTTATTTAAAAACAAACAATACTAATGCGTCTTTTGACCGGGTTGGCTGATTCTGAAATGCAGATCTGAATTCTGGAATCTGGAGAACCCTGCTACCTAGGTCATGCCTTTTTTTGGGAAGCTGAGGAGCCATGAGCGGAGAAACAGTTCGTCTGGGGGCGCCGCGCTCACGCAAGGCTTGTTCGGAGTTCACGCCCAGGTTTCGGATCTGCCGAAGCAGCTGCCCGAACATGTTCTTCCTCTGATATCGCATTGAAAAAAAAGTCCGACGCAACCCCGGCCGCCCGTAGAAAGCAGGAAGGCCCACCTGACCCGGGCCATGGAGGCACCATGAGCGAATTCGTCTTTCTCTTCCGCGCCGATGAGGCAGCCCAGAACCAGTCCAGGCGCTCGCCCGAGCAGGCCCAGGCCACCCTGCAGAAGTGGATGACTTGGATCAAGGAGCTGGGGGCCCAGGGACACCTGCGGAACCCCGGCCAGCCCCTGGACCGAAAGGGGGCTGTGGTGAGGGGATCTGAACGCAGCATCACCGATGGCCCCTATCCCGAAAAGGATGTGGTGGGCGGCTACCTGGTGGTGGAGGCCGAGGACATCGCCGGGGCGGCGGCCCTGGCCAAGGGCTGCCCCATCCTGGAGCATGGCGGCGCCGTGGAGGTGCGGCCGGTCCTCCAGCTGAACCTCTGAGGCCGGCCATGCTGCTCGTGTTCGGAGGCACCGGCAAGGTCGGCCGGGCCCTCCTTCCCCTGCTGGTGGCTTCCGGCCGACCCGTGCGGGCCACGGTGCGCAGCGCCGAAGCCGCCGAAATCGTCTCCCGCCAAGGCGCGATCCCCGTCCTGGGGGACCTGGATCGGCCCGCCACCCTGCGGGAGGCGCTCTCTGGCATCTCCCGCCTCTTCCTGCTCACACCTCCGCGTGAAGACGAGGCAGAACGGAAAGCCGAGGTGATCGATCTGGCCCGCAAGGCTGGCGTGGCGCAGGTGGTGCTGCTTTCCGGCGCCGGAGCCGAGGGGGAGTCGCCCATCTCGCAAGCCCGCGCCCACGCCGCGGCCGAGGCCCACCTCCGGACGTCGGGTCTGGGCCATGCGATCCTCCGGCCCGCCTACTTCATGGACAACCTGGCCGCCCAGGCCGGAGTCATCCGCAGCCTGGGCGCCCTCTTCGGCAACGCAGGCCAGGGGCGGATCGCCATGGTGGACGCCCGGGACATCGCGGCGGTGGCCATGGCCTGCCTCCTGGAGGAGGGCCATGCGGGCGCCACCTACCACCTGACGGGGCCGGAGGCGCTCAGCTTCGAGAACGTGGCGGCCAGCCTCGGCACCCTTCTGGGCCGAACCATCGGCTATCAGGACCTGCCCGGCGATGCGCTGTCCAGCGCCCTCGCGCAGCAGGGCTATCCCGCCTGGCTGGCGCGGGACCTCGCCCTGCTGGGCGAGGACTTCGCCCGGGGTCGCCACGCCCCGGTCAGCGAGGACGTGGGGCGGATCCTGGGGCGAAGCCCCATTCCCCTGCGGCAGTACCTGAGGGACCATGCGGAGGTCTTCCGGTGACCGCCCATGCCTGATGCCGCCGACCCCAGCGAACACCTGTTCCGCCACGAGGCGGGGCGCATGGTGGCGTCCCTGGTGCGGCTCTTCGGTCCCCACAACCTGGCCCTGGCGGAAGATGTGGTGCAGGAGGCCTTCTGCCGGGCCCTGGAGACCTGGAAGCTCCAGGGCCTGCCGCCCAACCCCGCGGGCTGGCTCATGACCACGGCCAAGCGGAAGGCCCTGGACGCCCTCCGCCGCGAGCGCACCGCCCGCACCTTCGCGCCGGAGCTGGCGCGGATGCTCGCCTCCGAGTGGACCCTGGCGCCCGCCGTGGACGCCCTGCTGGAGCCCCAGGCCATCCAGGACGACGACCTGCGAATGATGTTCACCTGCTGCCACCC